>JBAXMH010000255.1:0-6647 GCA_037134395.1 Chloroflexales bacterium | reverse complement strand
GCCAGAGCCGTTCGGCACGGCGCGGGTCGCGCATCTTGGTCTGCTCCCCGTGCCAGCCGCCGCGTTTCGCATCTTTGTCGCTCGTTTCGATCCCGGCGCGCAAGCCATACCACGCCACATCGGCCTGATTCGCAGGCAGATCGGTGAGGATCAGCCAGGGGTCTTGGTAGCCCGTGTCCCAGCGTGCCAGCAAGGTACAATCGAGCTGGCACTCCTTGGTCACGAAGCAGGTGACCGCACCCTGCCAGCGGGTTCCGCCCTTGGTGACGACCTGGCTGAGCCGGCAAAAGGTGGTCGCGCCCTCCGGGCGGTAGGTGCCCTGGCGATTGATCCGCAGGAAGGGATGCCAGCCCCGTGCGGTGATCGTCTGAAACAACCACTTGGCGTACAACCCCCGGTCGGCGGCCACGATCACCGTCCAGTCGTCGGGAACGCTGCCATCGAGCTGCGGAAACAGGGTTTCCCAATGGGGGTGCCATGCCCCTTTGGCCGTTGTATGGACGATGTGCCAGGCGACCGGGATCGCGCAGCCCCGAATGACCACATGATATGGAGAGGATGGTGAAGCGTTGGCCCAGGGTCGAGGCGTCCATCGCCAGCGCCAACTGGCGACACTCGGCTGGCATGAGCGTGACGACCCAACGCAGTAAGGGGGCAAAGCAGATGGTCACCTCCAGTGACCGCCGCGTGTCGCCACGTTTGGCACCCCGCTTGTGTCCGGCATCGCGATACCAGTCGCGTAGCTGTTCGCGCACCGCCTGCTCGCTGCGGTCGAGCAGATAGGCCAGGATCACCGCCACCTGGGTCAAGCCGCAGCTCTGGGCCAGCACAATGCCGGCACTCCACAGGCTGAGCACCAGGACCTGTGGTTTGCTCAAGTGGGGCAGGTGAGTTGACACGGTCTGCTGCCATTGCGATAATCCGGCTGGGCGGGGCATGGCTTGCTCCTGTTCACGATATGGCTGTTGAGAACCGCATCGTAGCAGAAGGTCGTCCCGCCTTCAATAATCCTTTACACCTAGGGCTCCTCGCTCCCCGGAGCATGGGCAAAAAAATGCCCGACGCCCCCGATCCGAGGAGTCGGATCGGGGGCGTCGGGCGAGACGGGTGCTATCGTGCCGCTGCGACGGTTACACGTTGCTGGAGCGCGGTGATTCGCTCGATCACCTCCATCTGCGCCGCCACGGACGCCTCCACCGCCTCGTGCCACGCCGCGAGGCGACCCGCGTTCAGCGCCAGGTCGGAGTCAAGCTCCGTCGGGGCCAGCGCGGCCAGGGCGGTGCTGGCGTCCGTCGCCCCGCCCATCGCCCGCTGAAGCGCCGCCATCGCCTGCTGCATGTCAAGTGCGGGGCTGATCACGGCAGAGATCGCCGTGCGGGCCGCCGCGACATCGCCGCCCACCAGCGCCGTGTAGGCGTCCCCTAGCAGTCCGACCAGCGCTGCCGCTGGCTCGCCCTCCCCGCCCATCAGCCGCAGTACCAGCTCGCGCCCTACGGGGCCAAGTGCTACCGGCTCTGTCGTTCTTGGTGTTGGTCGTGCGACGGCCATAGAATGTGGTGCCTTTCGTGCATGTTCTTATGTCCTAGAGAGGAAGCAGGGCCAGCAGGGCTGCCGCGCCCGCGCTCCACAGCGCGAGGCCGGTGCGCTGCCTGCGGGCGAGACTCAGGGCGAGGCCGACGCAGACCGCGACGGCGAAGATGCGCGGGATCATGGTGTTACCTCATCCTCGCCCATCTCTCCGGCAAAGCGTAGCCCGGAGGCCACCGGGCGACCCGCCATCGGTGTTACACGGGGCGGGGGAGGCGGCGGGTACCATCACGGCATCAATGGCGGCGTTGAGCGCCTGGAGTCGGCGACCGCCGCTCACCTCAAACAGCGCCTTTTTGATCTCGGTGGCCTTTCCAGCGGGGATGTAGCCGCGTGATTGGAAGACGGCGAAGGCGCGGATTATCCCATCCCGGGTCGCATCATCGATCTGATTCTGTAAAGCGTTTTGCGTGATGACGATCATGCCGTCATCACTTCCGGGTTGCCGCTTCCGGGCTACTTCCGCTTCCACTTCCCGGTGGGAAGCGGGGAAATTGCGATGGGGTGTGCCATCATTATCGCCGTGCGTGACATAATCAGAAGACGAACGATTGACAGTGACGTAGCGATGAAAGAGTTTCACCATCCATGCAATGATCGGTTCACGGGCAACCCATACGGTGCCGTCCATGAACGTAATGACCAATGACAGCACGGTAACACCGAGCAGTTCGGGGGTGAATTTCTCCATCGCGACGTTCCTCCGTTCCTCTACTTCCTGCGACCGCGCACGATGCGCCATCCAGCGAGAATCATCCACTCCGGCACGAACGTGAGCCAGATCGACCAGACCGCCAGTGCGGGCACCGTCTGCGCCACCCATCGGGTGAGCGGCCACGCATCGGCGCGTGGGTTCGCCACGCTGATCACGGTGGTGGCAAGGTCGGTTGCGCTCGTCAGCATCCATCCCACGATAGCCGTCCCCCCCACTAAAGAGTAGTCTACCACGCGCCCGTCGGATCGGGAATGCGTGAACCTCAACCCGCGAGCATACCCAGCCAATGAGCAAGATGACGGCGATCATCACCCGCCAGTCGAGCGCCGGAATCTGCGCCGGGATCGTCATCCGTGCCAGCAGGTAGTTCAGCCCGATCCGTGCGCCATCAAAGGTGAACCGCGCCCCGGCGATCCACATCGGAACACCGAAAAGCAGCAGCGCGACGCCGAATTCCCACGACACCCAGGGTGCCGCCGGTGCCGCCGGTGCCGCCGGTGTCGCAGATGCCTGCGGATGTGGCTGTGCCTTCTTGTGTCCGTCTTCATTCTCCTTGTAGGACTCAACCATCTCACATCTCCTTCCCTTTTTGTGATCACTGTCGGATGCCCGTGTACGGCATCCGAACGGTTCACAACGCCCCTGAGATGGGACATGTGTATGACAGGGTTCGACAGTGCCTCATCCTGTCATACAGAATGGTGGTGTCAGGGGCGTTGTGTCGCTCCCTGATGCCGTACACGGGCGTCCGACGCACATGGGGGGTGTCAGGGGCGTTATGTAGCCCCCTGATGCCGTAAACGGGCGTCCGACGCCGACCCAAAGATGCCGAAACCCATGACGCGGATCTGACCCATCGATTCGTGTTCCTCATTGCGATCTGTATTACGCCTGTTTACGGCATCCCCATGCCGTATTGCGCCCCTCACATGGGCCTTGTGAACTACAGGGTGTGACGGTGCATGATCCTGTATTACAGAGTGCGGGTATGAGGGGCGTTGTGAAGTCTCCTGATGCCGTAAACGGGCGTAATACACACCTACCCAAAATCAAGCATGGTGGCGATGATCGCCGGATCGATGAGGGAGTCGGACGGCGACGGCGACGGCGGCGGCGGCGGCGACAGATCATGCCGCACGACGCCCCCATCGATCAGCCGGTCGAGCTTGTCCTCAATGCGATCCAGGCGTGCGGTCTGATCCAGCTTCGCCTCAATGCGATCCAGGCGTGTGGTCTGGTCGAGCTTGTCCTCAATGCGATCCAGGCGTGCGGTCTGGTCGAGCGCCGCGCAGATCAGCGCCCGCAGTTCGGCGCTCGCGTCGGCGTCAGCCCCGATCCGACTGAGATGCTGCCAGATCCTTGCGCTGCGCGGGTCGCTATCCGGCATCGCCAGGGTAAAGGAACGGCGGGGGGCCATTACGGCCTCCCCGGCGTGGCCGCTGCCGCCATCGCCATAAAGCCCCGCGCCCCCGCGAGCTGCGGGTTCTCCAGCGCGGAGAGCTGCGGGAACTCGCGGCCCAGCGCCTCGGCTAAGTGCGCGGCCCCGCCGCCGCCCAGCACGACCGCGTGGAGGGCGCTGCCCCCGTTGGGCCAGAGGCTCTTGCCGGTGGCGACCACCGTGGACAGGGAGCGCGTCAGCGCGGCCCGTGTGCCACCGGGCATCGGGTGGCGCATCCCCTCAACGATCAGGCCGTCCGTGCGCTGGGCGGCGTCTACCTCGTGCAGACTCAACTCCATGCGGTAGGTCTGCGCAATCAGGCGCTTGATGTCTTTGAGCGCCTCGTGGGTGCCGCCGGGGACGCTCTCGCCGCCGACGTAGCGCCCGCCGCTGAACAGCGCCACGTTGACATCGCGGTAGCCCGCATCAATCACGCCGACCGTCTGGGCGAGGCGGATCAGGTCGAGGCGTCCCGACTCGAAGAGCCATGCGTAGTAGACCCCCGCCGCCTCGGGCGCAACGGTCACGCTGGCCTCACCGAGCGGCGCGGCGGCGGCTCGCACGGCATCGGCAAGCTGTCCACGGGCCTCCCCGTCGGCAAACCACGCGCTCGGCATGCCGGTGAGGATGCGCAGCGGGCCGGGGTCGCTCACGACCTTCTGGATCGCGACCCGCGCCAGGGCCAGGAAGGCGGGACTGCGGTAGCGCGAGCGGTCAAGGATGCTGACGACGCGACCGGGCGCGAAGATCAGGGCATCGTCGCCGACAATCCAGTCACCTTTGCCATTCAGCGAGATGGCATGGGTGTCGGTTTGTCCTCGTTCCCCCACGAGGGAATGTCCGTCGGCGGGGGTGTCCGTTGTGACGGTCATAGCCACACCCCCGTGCGGCTATCGGGCAAGATTCTGAAAGCGCGTCGTCGGCGCATCAAAACGGGTCGTGACCATCCCGACCGGGCCGTTGCGCTGCTTGGCGATGTGGATCTCGGCGAGGTTGGTCTTGGGCGTACCGGGGAGAGCATAGGCATCCTCGCGGTAAATGAACAGCACAATGTCCGCATCTTGTTCGAGGCTCCCGCTATCGCGCAGGTCGGAGAGTTGTGGGAACTTGTTCGCCCGCTTCTCCACCTCTCGCGAGAGTTGCGACAG
This sequence comes from Chloroflexales bacterium, assembly GCA_037134395.1. Taxonomy (GTDB): domain Bacteria; phylum Chloroflexota; class Chloroflexia; order Chloroflexales; family Chloroflexaceae; genus Oscillochloris. Next base: position 1,759 of record JBAXMH010000255.1, on the reverse strand, counting down.
CGCCAGGATCGGACACTGAAGCTCCCGCGCCAGCAGTTTCAGTGAGCGCGAGATCCGTGAGACATCCTCGTTGCGGTTCTGCGCGTCCTTGCCGTCACTCAGCAGGAGTTGTGAGGTAGTCCCACGATCAGGAGATCCAGGGGGCGCACGGAGGCCAGCCGACGGGCCTTTGAGCGAATATCCATCACCGACAGCCCCGCCCGATCTTCAATGGCAATCGGCGCATCGGACAATGCGGCCAGGGCATCAATGCCCCGTGCATCGCCCCGGCGTATCCGCTGGGCCACCTCCTGCGTGTTGATTCCGGTGTGGACGGCAATCAGGCGCTCGAACAGTTCGTCCCAGCTCATTTCCAGCGAGACCACCCCCACGCTGATCTTCTCCGTGATCCCCATGTGGTAGGCGATGCTCATGGCGAGGCCCGATTTGCCCATGCTGGGGCGGGCCGCCAACAAGGCCAACTGGCCGGGGCGTAACCCGCCGCCCAGCGTGGCGTCGAGGTCGATCAGGCCGGTGGGCGCGGAACGGGTCTCGTCATCGGCCTGGGCATGCGCAAAGTAGTCCTGGGCCACCGTACTGAGCCGGTCAAGCTTGTACTACCAGCCGACGCCGCCTTCCGCCGCAGAACTGGCCGCCAAGCATCGGATTGACGAGCTGTATTTAGAGGATACTGCTGGCGAACCTCGACTGGGAGCCACGCTCACATCGGAACCGGTGCCAATGTGGCAAACGCGGAGCGCCTCGTTTGGGCATGGGGCACGTCGGCTAACCACGCCGCCATCCGCATGAAGTTCATCGCTGCCCCAATCAGCAGGTGAAGCAGTCGGGTTTTGACGAATCCCACGTACCGCGAGCGGCGCAGATCACTGATACGGGTGCCCTGGGATATCGTGCCCTCGATTCCCGCCCGTGTGCGGTAGATTGCTTTGAATCCCACCGTGTGTTGGCGTTTCCGTGCTGTCTGCAATGCCACATAGGCGTCATGGGATCGAGTCGTCAGGGATCGGGATCGCGTCGAAGTGACACAGTGAGGGCGCAGCGGACAATCGCGGCAATCCGCCATGGCAAAGCGAATGTTGACCACATCGTGTTGATGAGCGTCGGTGGTTTCCCTCTAGATCGTACTAGTCTTCCCATGGGGACAGGTGGCCCGTTGCGCCTCCCAATCAATGACAAAACATGACGCGGCAAACCCTTCGCCCGCTTTGGCGTGCCACAATCTGTGCGGCCAGGGCATCGCGTTTTTCCTTTCCCTCTGGCAGGCGGTATTTGGCGAAGGGTCGGCGATAGCGCTCAAACCATTCCGCAGGAACCCATGCCGTGAGCCAATCCGGGGCAGTGGTTGCCAGGACATTCAGTGCGTGACGAAGGCTCTCTTCCATGGGCGGGGCTGCGAGGCTCCGGCCGGGGCCTCGCAGCCCCGCCCACCGCCCTGGCCCGAGTGTCAAGCGTTTCGAGCGGGTGCAGGGAGGTACCCATACGGAAAACTGACCCAAAAATTGTGCTTGACTTGGGGTCCACCATAATGTATCCACCACAACGAACACATTGTCTATTTTAGCGCAGACAGAAGCCACAAGGAGAAAGGGGAGATTTCGCACCAGAGCGCGTTCGGCTCCCCCTCTCCCGTTCTGGGAGAGGGGGTATTTCGCACCAGAAAGAGATCTGGCTCCCCTCCCCCCGCGTGGGGGAGGGGCTGGGGGTGGGGGAGCGGGCGGCAATCTGAGGACTTTGCATCAGCCCTGGGTGAGGGTAGAGC
>JBAXMH010000254.1:0-6654 GCA_037134395.1 Chloroflexales bacterium | reverse complement strand
GCTGGCGTAGACAATCACCTGGATCCCTCGCGCCCGGCCAGCGTAGGCCATCGCCTGGCCCAGGTTGCCCGCGCTGGCGCAGATCACGCTGCTGCCGACGGGCAGATGGGCAAGCAGGTAGGAGGCGCCCCGGCCCTTGAACGAGCGAATCGGGTTGACGGTCTCGACCTTGACCACCAGCTGGCAGCCGAGAGCGGGCTCCAGCGCGTCGGCGCAAAACTGCGGCGTATGCAGGAAGACCGGGGCGATGATCGTCATCGCCGCAGCGATGTGGTCGAGGGAGAGGCGGTGCGGCATGGGGCAGATCCTTTGTGCAGATCAGAGGCGATCCCGACGGCTGAGTCGCCCGCTTTTGTTACACCGATGCGTCGTAGCCCAGGGCCGTCCGCAGGCGCTGGAGCAGTGGGTGGGTGATGGGGTCGATCACCACTGCCGCAGGCCAGGCCGCTGGCGTCCGTAGGTCGAGCCAGGCCACATCGGTGATCGCATAGGCGGCGGCCGCATCGGGCTCGGGCTCATAGCCCGGGCGCGCCTCACCGGCCTCCACCGCGCAGTGATAGGTCTTGCGGCGCTGGTACAAGCCGCCCGCCTCGGCAGGCTCGTCGAGCAGCAGGCCCTCCACACGCACCTGCAGGCAGGTCTCCTCCCACATCTCACGGATCACACAGGCTTCCTCAGTCTCTTCCGGCTCGATCCCCCCGCCGGGGATGAGCCAGTAGCTCCGCCCGTCAGGATGATGGGTATGCTGGATGAGCAGGATGTGGTGGTCGCAGACAATCGCGCCCTGGTAGCGCACTATGCGGGACATGCGGCCTCCTGGTCGTCACGGGGAGATTCACCGTGTATAGTATCATCCCGTGCAACGCAGTGCCCAACCATCACACGACCGATCCGGCGTAGGTACGGCGGGGGAGGCGCTCGATGGGACCAAGCGCGACAACGTATATAGCGTGCAAACATGCACATATGTCATACAGGGAGACCCCTGACCCTGGAGAACGCCTACTCCTCCTCAATATCATCGGTATCCACCACATACTGCTCCATAAGCTGGCCAAGATGGAGCGGTAGGAGGAGCGCGGTCGCCTCGTCGTAGTGCAGCGCGAGGCTGCGCAGCTCGTGTGTCAGCGCGGCCCAGGTGCTGGCGGTATCGTTTGGCTGTAGGCAAGCGACGGTGAGCTCGAAGAGGCCGGGGTTCCAGGCGTGGGCGTCGGGGCGCGGGTCGCGAGCGTCGCCCTCGTTGGGTCCCCAGACATCGACTTTAGAGAGGTTCTTGCTCAGGGTTGCGAACTGGTGTGGCTTCCCATAGGTGCTCGCAAATACGCGCTCTCCCATGCGGAATAAGCCCTTGGTAAAACCGTGCTCGTCATTCTCGCTCAGGGTGTACCACTCGGGCGTCTCAAACAGTGCCTTGCTGCGCACACGCACAATTCGTAGCCCCGGCCACCGGGAGATCGGGCGTGGCTCGTCGTCATAGCCGAAGGCGATACTGTCGCGGGAAATCAGGCGATTCTGGAGCCAGGGCCACGTTTGGCGCAGATTTTGCGCGTGATAAAGCAACAAGGTGTCGCCCTGGGCCAGGATATCGCCTTCGAGGGTCTGTTGGATGTAGGCGCGAACCTGCTGATCTTTGTTGAAGCCCCAGGCTTCTCCATCGGCGATGGCAAGCATCGCCTTTCCGTAGGGAAGCCAGTTACCGTTCAGGCCCGGCACCGTTGCACGGATCACGGATGAGTCTGAGGACATCGCGACGAAGACGGGAATCTGAACGTCTGTCTTGCTCGGGCCGGATGCGCCTTTGATCAGCCAGACCCCTACAACCTGAATGGGCTTGGGTAGGCCAATGATATGGGGCAGCTCATTCTGGACGCCAAGCTGGCGGATCGCGTCGAGCAGGGCATGCTTGGCTTTGTGCTCAAGCTTCTCGGGGTCGTCGGATGTGATGTGTTGGTTGAGGCGGCCACGCCGGCCAAAGCCGATCCGAATGGCCTGCTTCGGGTCTTCTAGCGGCCTTTTGTCGTAGGCGCTCTTTCCAGCAATCTCAATCAGGGCGACCGTTTCAGCCGAGGCTACGTCTGTAGCTGCTGCGATCTCGTTGATGCGCGCGTTCAGCGCGGCACGTAGCCGATCCCGACTATTGCTGATCTCGCCGTCGAGGGAAAGGTTCGTCGCCAGCTTGCCCACCGCTCGAGCCGTCAGTTGAATATCCAGATCGAACGTTTCGGCTACGGATGTCGTGAAGGAGTGCAAGGGGGTCACGAGTCACGACCTGCGCGTGAAGTACCCGAGCCTGCCAGCGTCACACGGTAAACCCAGGTCGAGCCACCCTGCGCCACCCGCTCGACTCGTCGCGGCCCCAGGTCGGCGAGCAGTTCTGCGATCCGTTCGGGCTGCGGAGCGTCAATGGAGCGGTTCATCGTCCCCACATGGCGACCCCCTCCGCTGATGTGACGTGCGCGGGAGCAGCGCGCTAATCGGCATCTTGATCCTCCCAGGCCGTAGGCGCTCCATCTCACACCTGGCGTGTGCTACGATCATAACACTGGTGGTGGCATCACGATCAATGGCTGACGTCAGGGGTGTACCACCCGACAGACGATCAAAGGATGGCAGCAATGACTCGGATCGGCGTGCTTGCCGACACTCACGGTCACCTGACGGCGGGTGCTTTGGCCTCCCTGCGCGGGGTTGATCTTATCCTCCACGCTGGGGACATTGGCGGAGCGGATATCATCGCGGAGCTGACGCAGGTCGCGCCGGTGCTGGCCGTGCATGGCAACAGCGATGCCGGCACCGCCCTGGCCCGCCAGCACCCGGCGACGCGCGGGATCGAGCGCGATGGCGTGCGGATCTTTCTGACGCACATCGGTGGCCGGCCAGCCGATCTGGTACGCACGCTGCCATCCGAGCCAGAGCGGCGACCCCAGGTGGTCATCTTCGGCCATACCCATATCTCACTGCTGGAGCGCCTGAACGGCGTGCTCTTCCTCAACCCCGGCGCCGCCGGGCGCCCGCGCTTCGGCGGCGGGCTCTCCGTCGCGATCCTCACGGTCGAGGCCGGCCATGCCGACGCCACAATCATCCCGCTGCCCCAGCCCGGCTAGAGGTAGTCGGCCAGAATGACGCCGATGTCGAAGGGCGTCACGGTGCCGTCGGGGGCGAAGATCACCTGCGCTGACTCGCGCGGGGCCGGGGTGCGGCGCACCGCCGCGTGCAGCGTGAACAGCTCGCAGAGGTCGGGCGTGACCAGCGTCGTCAGGGCCTGGCCCAGCAGCAGCATGCCATGCTGGTTGCCCTCGACGTTGTTGACCCAGCGCGGGTGGCGGCGCAGCGCCAGGTCGGCCCAGATCACCTAGCGCGCCACCAGGTCGAGGATGACCGGGAGGCAGATGCGCGTGTTAGCCGCCACGTCGATCTTCTGCTGCACGGTCTGCGGCTCAAATACCTCGCCGGACTGTGGCTCCCGGCGCAGCATCCAGCCCTGAAAACGCAGAACGCAGAACGACAGCGATGCGAAAGTTAGACTGTTAATCCAGTGGTTGTTCGTCACTTTGCACTGGTTGTTCTCCTCTTTGGAGAGTCTTGAGACGTGCGACGAAGATACTGATCAACTGGTTGGTCTCATCAAGGAGCTGGTGGAGCCCGTCCTGGTGGGCCATGTCGTGTTCGCTCAGCAGCTCAAGCCAAAGAGCGCTTTCCTCAAGCTCTTGGACGATGATGTGAAATTTCGAGATACGATCAGCTTTGCTCCGCGTATGTTTGGCCTCCCGGTGGTTCGCCGCGACCGATGTTCCTGATCGGAGGAGCTGCTTCCCCAGCACCATCGCGGCATCGCCAAAATGATAGCGCTGCTGGAGATAGCCGTAGAGCTTGATGATCCGACTTGCATATGCTTTCGTCCGGTTGCGAAGATTGTCGCCTGGCTGCATGGTGCATACCCGTTCTTCGTTCTGCGCTCTGCGCTCTACGTTCTCAGTACCTCGCCCTTGGGGAAGAAGCTGCGCAGCGGGTGCCCCGCTGGCCGCTCGGCGAAGTGGGCCAGCACCTGCAGCAGCACCGGGGTGGAGACCTGGGCGGCGACATCGCCGAAGGCTGCGACGACGGGATCCGGCTGCGCGGCCAGACGCAGCAGGTGGTCGAGCCGACGGGCCAGTTCGCCCGGCCGCTCGCGCAGCATGGCCAGCGCCTCCTCAATCCGACCGGTGCTGATCGCACCCTCCACCTTGGATCGGAAGGTCGCGAAGGGTCGGTCGTTGCGGATGAGGTCAAAGGCCGCCGCGCCGCGCGGGAAGCGCGCCGCATACTCACCGGGGTGCAGCCGCTCGCCCAGCCGCTTCCAGGGCTCCACGTAGCGTAGCATATCCTCGGTCAGGCTCCCGCACGCCTCCAGCAGCTCCAGCAGCAGCCGGCGCTCGGCGCGAGCGAAGCGGCAGAATTTCGTCGCCGTCGCCAGACTCACATCGCCGTCGGAGAGCGCTACCGCCAGCCGCAGCACATCGGTGGCCGTCGTGACGTAGCGCCCCAGCAGGTCACGGCCGCGCGTCGTGCGGCGCAGCAGCAGGGTCACCAGCAGCGCCCGGTGCTCGCGCAGCGGCACCTCGGGCGGGATAAGCGTGATCGCCCCATCGCCGTAGGTCTGGAAGAACCATGCCAGGTCGGCGCGGTCGGTCGGAGCGAGGGCGCGCTTTGCCGCGAGCAGTGTGGTACAGATTGTCCGGAAGTCGGCGTCATCGCCCAGGTCGATCACCCGCAGGTCGGTGCGCTCGATCAGCGGCGAGCGGGACAGTGTCTCGTGCGCTGGGCGACCGACCCCGATCCCGTGATCTCCAGGTCGCGATGCTAGTCGGACAACGCCACTACCTCGTCCCCGCCGGGTCGCCCGGGGCCGCGCTGCTCCGCCGCACGCCCGGCGTCCACGTCGTACTCGACTCCTGGGCCTTCCCGCCCGGCAACACCGACCGCCCCTCGCTCGCGCGCTACGCGCACCTCGTCGCCGGCTGGCAGCTTCAGAACCGCGTGGCCACCGGCCAACCTACCGCGCCCTGGTTCGACTGGGCGCTGAACTACGACACGATTGGCGATGCGGTCGCCAGCGAGCGCGATGACGCCCGGCTGCGGGCGCTATTCATGCGGATCTGCCGCTGCCTGGATCCGCCAATTGTCCCCATCACCCACTACCCCGGCCCCGGCGCCGCCGCGATCATCGGCGACCTGCTCCGCGACCACGAGGAGTGCTTCAAGGAACGGAGGTGATGTCCGCAGCGTAACGTTGTCATTCCCCAGCCACATCCAATTGAGGATCGCCTTGCGGCGAGCGGCCGTGTGCAGATGAACCCGCACCCGGCCTTTGTTGTTCATTGGCCCAACCACAAGGAGACGATCATGACCACGAATCGTGCCCCTCAGGATGCCATCGGACACGACGACGATCTGCAGGCCCTCGCCGACGAGATTGCCACGGATACCGGCGTCTCGGCTGCAACCGCGCTCCAGCTCGCGACTGCGCAGCGCCCTGCGCTCCGGCAGTATGCGGGCCGCTGGAATGCCGCCGCTCGGCGTGTACGCGCAGCGGTACGGGGCAAAATACCGTCGGCCCCTGGTCGATGAGCAGAACGGGAAACAAAGGGAAGTCAAAACCCGCAGGGCAGGTTTGACTTCCCTTTGTTTCCCACCCGACGATTCCCTAGGAGAACCGTATGCCATCCTGTGTACTCCCGCCTGGCACGCCCCCTCACCGGCTGCTGATCATCGCCTGCACGGCGACGAAGCGCCCCGATGTGCCGCTCCTGCCAGCGTACCATCGCTATTTGGGCACGTCGTTCTGCATCCTACGCCGCTGAATCGACGATCACCCCGGCGCAGCGACGCGGCTCGATGTCGTCATCCTCTCGGCTGAGTTTGGCCTGGTTCCCGCTATCCAGCCCATCCCCGACTACGACCGGCGCATGACGACGGAGCGGGAGGAGGCGCTGCGCGGCCAAGTCTGCACCGCCCTCCAGCAGCGCTGCGCGGTGCGCGGCTACGCCGAGGTGTTCATCAGCGCCAGCGCGGTCTACCGCCTGGCGCTCACCGATGCCCTGTTGTTCTTTGGCACCACGCCGGTGCTGCCCGCGCCCGCTGGCGCGGGCATCGGTCGCCAGCTGGCCGCGCTGAAGCAGTGGCTCACCACCCCATCAGGACCGGGCTAACCATCGCCCAGTACGGCTACACGCAGATGTATCGCTGGGGAGCCGCTGTCCCCAGTGGGCGGCGGCGGCCCCCCGCAACCTGGAGGTCGTCGAGCTGATCCCCGCAATCCAGTGCCAGTTGTATCAGTGTCGGATCGCCCCGGCCATCCTCGCCCGCCTTGACTCCCTGCCCCGGATTCCGCCCGACACGCCGATGGAGGCGCTCTGCGACGCCCTCGACGCGCAGCCACCCGTCCACGGCGGCACGCTGGGGGCGATCATCCGCTACGTGTGCCACGCCACCGGCAATCAGTTCGCCGACCTCTCCTCCGGTGTCGTCGCGCAAATGGATCGCTCGAACCTCGACTGGCGCACCGAAGATCTTGACGCGATCGGCAGGCTCCAGCGCGAGGCGCAGCAGATCGCAGCCCAGTACGCGCAGCTCAACGACGCCGCGCTGCGCCATAGCGCCGTCGTCGAGGCCATC
>JBAXMH010000253.1:0-6697 GCA_037134395.1 Chloroflexales bacterium | reverse complement strand
CCGAGGTAATCATGCCGGCAGGGTTAAATAGGACGTTTGTCTACCTGCCGTTCGTCAGGCGCTAGACGTAAGGGTTGTGGAAATTTTTAAGGCAGCAGAGCAGAAGTAACCCTGCCACGCAGAGCGCAGCGAAGCGTCCCGACGATGATAATGCAGATCGGGACGCTTCGCTGCGCTCTGCGTGACAAGGTGCCTTTTGCGGTACTACAATTATTGTGATCAGTTCACCGCAGGCACGGTGATGTTTACGCTTAGGTGATGATAGTGATGCTATACTATTGTTTCTCGTATCCTCGCGAATGAGAACTATCTACTCCTGATCTCAAGGCGACATTTGATGGAGCGGTGCGCGTGTGGCCAGTGTGGTGGTGATAACCGCAGGCTTGCACGCTACTGCGGCCATTGCGGCGCGCTGCTCGTCCGACCTCTCCCCGCATCGTCCACGCCTCTGGCCGACCCGTCTGCACCCCTGCGCTCTGGCGATGTGATTGGCGATAGTGGGCGCTACCGCATTGATCAGTACCTTGGTGGCGGTCGCTTTAGCCAAGTCTTTCTCGCTGAGGATACGCACCTCAACCGGCTCTGTGCGATTAAGCAGTTGCGCATTGATCCAGATTGGCCACCGGAAACGGTGCGTCAGGTGATGGATTCCTTCGCACACGAGTCGCGGCTGCTTGCCAGCCTGACGTCGCCCGGCCACCGTAATATCCCCGAGATTTACGACCACCTGGATGCGCAGCTCTGTTTGGTAATGAAGCACATCGCTGGGGAGGATTTGTCCGCGCTGATGACGCGGCGATCTGCGCCGCTGCCTGAAGATGAGGCTCTGCGCTATGCCCGCGATGCCTGCGCGGCGCTGGCGTATATGCACGCCCGTCGGCCTGCGGTACTGCATCGTGACCTGAAGCCGGCGAATATGATCCGCGATACGTCTGGCAGTATTGTGCTGATTGACTTTGGTCTGGCGAGTCCGGCTTCCTCTGGTGATCCGCTGGCTTTGGCGCAGGCTGGGACGCCGGGGTATATGCCACCTGAGCAATGGCGTGGTGTGCCGGTGCCGCGTTCGGATGTCTATGCCCTTGGGGCTACGCTCTACCGGATGCTTACCTGTCGCACTCCGCCTTCGCCTGAGGTTGAGTTGCCCCCGCCGATCCGCCAGATGAACCCGGCTGTCCGCCCTGAGGTTGAGGCGCTGGTGCGCCGCACCCTGGCCTCTGCGCCGGTTGATCGTCCCAGCGCAGCCGATCTGTTGGCTGAGCTGGAGAATCTGCTGACCCGGCGCGATGTGCCGCCGCCGGAGCCGGAACATCCGCCCTCGCCCCCGGATCTGGTGGGACGGACGGCTGAACTGGATGAATTGGCGGTGCGTCTGGTTGATGATCGTGCGGTGGCGCTGGCGGGTATGCCGGGGGCCGGTAAGACGGCGCTGGCGGCGATACTGGCTACCCGTTACCCTGACCAGAGCCGTATGTTCTGGCATACGTTTCGGGCTGGCGAGGGTGTGGATGTGCTGATCTGGCGACTGGCGGGCTGGTTGGCCTGCGCCGGTCGCCCTGATGTTTGGCAGCGGATTCAGGGTGCCCGGCAGTCTGGGGGGCCGCCGCTTTCGCCGGATCTGCTGGCCAGTTACGTGACTCAACTGATGCGTGGCTGGGACGGGTTGCTTTGTCTGGACGACCTGCATCTGGCGGCGGACGACCCGGTGCTGCTGCGGGTGATTGGGCTGCTGGCTGATGCGGCGCGGGCGGGCGGGCCGGCGCTGTTGGCGACGGCGCGGGCGGTGCCGGATGCGGCCCGGATTGCGGTGACGATCACGCTGGGCGGGCTGCCAGAGGATGCTGCCCGCACGCTGCTTGACCGGGCCGGGCTTGGCCTGAGCATGGAACAGGTTGCCGAGCTTGTTCGAGCCACGGAGGGCAACCCACAGTTCCTGACTCTGGCGATTGCGGCTATGCGGCGCGGTACCCGCCCTGAGCAGATGCTGGGTCGCCTGACGAGCGCTGGCGATTTGGGCACCTACCTGCTGCGCGAGGTGGACGCGGGCCTGAGCGCCCCGGAGCGGAAGGCGATGGAGGCGATTGCGGTGCTGCTGGGCTACGGCGGTACGCCGGATGTGGTGACGGCCCTGATTGGCGGGCGTTCGGTGTGGCGCACGCTGACCCGGCTGGTTGAGCGGCATCTGCTCAGCGTGGAGCCACGTGCCGATGGGGATGTTTATCGCCAGCACGCGATGGTGCAAGGATTTTATTACGCGACGCTGGCCCAGCGCCGCCGCAAGGCCATGCATGAGCGGGCCGGTGTGTACTACGAGACGGAGGAGCAGGATCTGCTGGCGGCGGCGCGGCACTTTGCCCAGGCCAGTCTGCCTGAACGAGTTGCCGCCGCCCTGACCCGCGATATTTGGCGGCTGATCAACGCGGGTCAGTCACGCGAGGTACGGGCGCTGCTGGAGGCAGTGCCGGTGGCCAGGATCGAGCCGGAGCTACGCGCTGATGTGCGTACCGCCCTTGGCGAGATATACGCGATCCTTGGCGAGTACAAGAACGCCCGTTCATTGCTGGAACTGACTCTGTCCGAAAGCCCGCGTCAGGATATTCGGCAGGCCCGGCGGCACCGCCTGCTGGCCCAGGTGTGTGCGCGCACCGGCGATTATGATCAGGCTGAGGCGAGTTGTCGGCGGGGGCTGGCACTGGCTGATACCGCCGGGCCAGTGCGGACCGAGACAGCGCGGCTCTACAGCCAACTGGCCGAGGTGCTGATGCGGCACAGCGCCTTTGACGAGGCGGAGGCGGCGTGCAAGACTGGGCTGGCGGTGCTGCCGCGTGCGCCAGCCAACCCCAGTGAGCGCGGTACCCTTCTGCTGCGCCACGCCACCGTCGCTGGGCGGCGTGGGGCTTACGCGGCGGCGATCAGCGACCTTGAGCAGAGTCTGGTTCTGGCTCGTCAGGTTGCCGACCCCATCCTGATGGCGACAGCGCTGCATAATTTAGGCCACTACCACCAACTCAGCGGGCGGATCGAGCAGGCGCTGGCCTGTTGCAGCGAGAGTTTGCACGTGGCTCAGCAGATTGGCGATTTGTCTCGACGACTTGCGACGATGAACAGTCTCGGCACAATCCACCTCGATCATGGTGATCTCGATATGGCATTAAGGTGCTTTGAGGAGTGCCGTACGCTGAGTGAGCAGTTCAACTTGCTCGATGAACTGGCGTTTGCGCTGCTGAATATTGGCACCCTGCGCTATGAGCAGGGACAGCTTGATACCGCCGCTGGTTGGCTCGATCACGCTCGTCAGATCTTTCGTCAGATCGGCGTGCGCGACGAGGAGGCTCACTGCCTGTATGTACTCGGCGACATCGCCTTACGCCAGGGAGATTCTGCGACCGCCAAGGGTTATGGTCAGCAGGCTCTCGATCTGGCGAACCAGATCGGCAGCCAGGTATTTGCGTCCTGTGCCCTGCGAGTGCGGGGCGAGGCGCACCTTGCCTTAGGTGATCTGTCCAGTGCTGCCGACGATCTGGCCGAGTCTTGGCAGCTTCAGCAGGACATCGGCGATCCTTACGACGAGGCGCTGATCCGGGCGGCCATCGCTCGCCTGGCCTATGCCCAACATGATCAGGCCCGCGCCCGCACCGAGGCGCGGGCGATCCTCCCGTTCGCCCGCGAGCGGGGTATGGCCTACCTGGAGCACGAGATGACGAATCTGCTGGCGAAACTTGATCAATTCTAAGACATGGTTTCAGGTGCAAGGTTTCAGGTTTCAGGTCGAGCGCATCAGGATGCCACATTCTGGTCTGAACGGTAAAGTATCCACGAACCTTGATAAACCCTAAGCTGGCGCTGAGTTAACGGCGCTCGTTTGCGAGAGTATTGTGCGCTACCTTTAAGGGAGAGGATGGATCGTTTCAGAAGGGGGATTATATGCGACCGTACCGAATCGTCCGCCTGATCGCGTCCGCGCTGGTGGCTATGTCTGCCCTGATCGCCTCGGTTGGCAGCCCGCCGCGCATCACCCATGCCGCCGCCGCGCCGCTCTGCGGCACACTGATCCAGAACGTCAGCGGCACAATTGCCGCCAATACAACGTGGACGCCAGCGAATATCTATGTGCTGACCGGCAGCGTCACGGTGAATACCGGCGTCACCCTGACCATCCAGCCAGGGACGGTGATTAAGGCACGGCTGAATACCGGGATCTACGTGAATGGCACCCTGTCGGCCAACGGCACGGTGGACAACCCGATCTATGTTACTTCGGAGAAGGACGATACGCTCTGCGGCGACACGAATGGTGACGGCACGACAACCGTACCTACAGTGGCAGACTGGGGCTTTATCGAGTTCGAGGGAGGGAGCAACGATACCAGCAGCCTGACGCGGGCGGTGCTGCGCTATGGTGGAAAAGGGCCACAGTCCTACGGCAGTGGCTACATTCACTCTGGCGGACCCGTTCGCCTGCTAGATGCGTCTCCAAATCTAGCTTACCTGAGCATGGAGCAAAACGTCCGCAACGCGGCGGATCTGTCGGGGGGCAATTGGAATACGAACGCGCTTAACAGCACTACGGTGATCTACTGGCTGGGAGAGGGTCTCAACCTAGCTGCGAGCCAGACGCTCACCATCGTACCAGGGGTGAAGCTCAAGGCCACAGTGAACGCTGGCCTGTACATCAACGGCACCCTCACTGCCAACGGCACACTCGTGACCCCGATCACGTTCACCTCCGAGAAGGATGACACGGTCTGCGGGGTGGGCGCGAGCGATGAGTCAGTCTGTGACACCAACAACGCATTGGACGTACCGGCACCGCAGGACTGGGGTTTTATCCAATTTGAGTGGAACAGCAACGACACCAGCAGCCTAACGCGAGCGGTGCTACGCTACGGCGGAAAAGGGCCGCAGTCTTACGGCAGCGGCTACATCCACTCTGGCGGACCCATTCGCCTGTTAGATGCAGCGCCGACTCTGGCCCACCTGAGCATGGAGCAGAACGTCCGTAACGCGGCTGAGATCGGCGGGAACTGGAGCACAAGCACGCTCAACAGCACGACGGTGATCTATTGGCTGGGGACGGGTCTCAACGTACTAGCAGATCAGACTCTGACTATTGGCGCAGGGGTAAAGTTCAAGGCCACGGTGAACGCTGGCATGTACATCAACGGCACCCTCACTGCCAACGGCACGCTCGCGACTCCGATCACGTTCACCTCCGAGAAGGATGACATGGTCTGCGGGGTGGGCGCGAGCGATGAGTCAGTCTGTGACACCAACAACGCATTGGACGTACCGGCACCGCAGGACTGGGGTTTTATCCAATTTGAGTGGAACAGCAACGACACCAGCAGCCTAACGCGAGCGGTGCTACGCTACGGCGGAAAAGGGCCGCAGTCTTACGGCAGCGGCTACATCCACTCTGGCGGACCCATTCGCCTGTTAGATGCAGCGCCGACTCTGGCCCACCTGAGCATGGAGCAGAACGTCCGTAACGCGGCTGAGATCGGCGGGAACTGGAGCACAAGCACGCTCAACAGCACGACGGTGATCTATTGGCTGGGGACGGGTCTCAACGTACTAGCGAACCAGACCCTGACTATTGGTGCAGGGGTAAAGCTCAAGGCCACCGTAAATGCTGGATTATATGTTAATGGCAAGCTCACCGCCAACGGCACGTCATCGGCCCCAATCTATTTCACCTCCGAGAAGGATGATACGGTCTGCGGGTATGGTGCCAGCGATGAACTAGTTTGCGATACCAACAACGCGATAGATGGGCCGACATCGCAGGATTGGGGTTTCATTCAGTTTGAGTGGGCCAGCAATGATACCAGCAGCCTAACACGGGCGGTGCTGCGCTACGGTGGAAAAGGGGCACAATCCTATGGTAGCGGCTATATCCACTCCGGTGGCGCGGTTCGCATGCTAGACGCGGTGCCGACTCTAGCCTACTTGAGCATGGAGCAGAATGTTCGTAACGCAGCCGAGATCGGCGGGGACTGGAGTACAAGTACCCTGAACAGCACGACGGTGATCTATTGGCTGGGAGCGGGTCTCAACGTACTAGCGAACCAGACCCTGACTATCGGCGCGGGAGCGAAGTTTAAGGCTCCGGTAAACAATGGCATGTACATTCACGGCAAGCTGATCGCTGATGGCACAGCGGCAACTGATGTCACCCCGGCAATGTCCATCAACTTTACCTCGGAGAAGGATGACAGTGTCTGCGGCGTGGGCGCGAGCAATGAGCAAGTCTGTAATACCGATAATGCGGTGGACAGCCCGACCCCGCAGGATTGGGGATTTATCCAGTTCGAGGCTGATAGCAATAGCACCAGCAGCCTAACTCAGGCGATACTGCACTACGGCGGAAAAGGGGCACAATCCTATGGTAGCGGCTATATTCATACTGGCGGTGCGGTTCACATGATTGGTGTGTCGCCTACGATTGCTTACAACAACCTCCATCAAAACTATATCGGCCTAGAACTTTCCAGCGGTGCCCTGCCCACCCTCACCTGCAACGACTTCGCGGGCAACCAAGCCTTCGGCATGCGCAACAATCAGCCAGCAACCGTAGTGAGCGCCACTGGCCAGTGGTGGAACAGTGCCACCGGCCCAACCTACAGCGCGAATGTTGGCGGCACGGGCGAGAAGATCTCTGACGGGATTGCCTACAGCCCGTGGGCAAATACGGCCTGCG
>JBAXMH010000252.1:0-6781 GCA_037134395.1 Chloroflexales bacterium | reverse complement strand
TGCCTAGTTCGACCATGACGCGCACGGCTACTCGCACCGCGACAGCGAGTGTCCCGCCCGGTTCGACCACAACGCCCACAGCCATCACGACCGCAACCCGCACCGCAACCGCAACGCAGATCCCGCTCACCTACACCGTCAGCGGGCGCGTTACCACCAGCGGTGGCGTGGGCCTCGCCGGGGTCACGGTCACGGACGGCACGCGCACGATGACCACCGATGCCAATGGCTCCTACGCGCTCACCGGTGTCTCGGCGGGTACCTACACTCTTTCCCCGATGAAGAGCGGCTACACCTTTACCCCGGCCATGCTTAGTGTGATCGTGAGTGGCAATCTGAGTGTGCAGGATTTCGTCGCTGTCAGTGCAGAGACGGGATTCGTGGATGTGAGCATCTCGCTCTACAGTAACCCGACCACAGCAGAGCGCACGGCCTACGAAGACATTGTGCGCTCCTTCGCCGACGGTGTATTCGAGGAGTCCAATGGCGCACACACACTCAGAACCGTAACCATTTATCCCAACCAGGGGCTAATAGGGAGGACCAATATCCAGTGGATCGCAAGCTGCTGGCCGAACGCCCACATCTCCGGGTATGGAACCCCCGGTCTGCGGGTAGAAATGTGCGACAGCTTTAGCGGTGTCAACTTTTTGACCGATCACGCGGCGGGTGGCTATGTCCTGGCCCATGAGTGGGGGCACTACTACTACTCACTGTATGACGAGTATCGTGGCAGTAGTGCATGTCGCGTAAATTCGCCTTCTACGCCCTGTGTCAGTGATACCCCGGTACTGAACTCGATCATGAACAGCGAGTGGAATGCGCGGAGCGGCAACTATAGCTGGCTCAACTTCTCCACATCGCTCAATAACACCGGTAACACCGCCCAGTATCGTCTCTATCGCGCCAGTGACTGGGAAACGCTTGCCCGTGTACCTGCACTCGATCCGCGCGATGGTGTCCTCATGAACTACCCCAAACGCCTGTACTACCCGGAACTTGCTGCTGTTGCCCCACTGGCGGGTCAGGCTCCGCGTATTGATCTTGTCGCAAACAACGCCGCACGGAGCGCGATCCAGATCGTCTGGGCGAGTAGCACTGCGTCGTTAGCAGCGAGTCCGCCGGAAATCACTGCGAATGTATCGGCAATTAACGGTGGGCAGATCAGCTACCCAGAACCCATCCGTGTGCTGGCCGTTCTCCAGCGCAGTCAACCTATTGCCGGCGCGGTAGCGGAGGGTGTGATCATTGGCCCCGATGGCATCAGCCAGACCGTGACACTGCGCGATGATGGGCGTGCGCCCGATACGCGGTCGAACGATGGCCTGTATGCGGCCACGCTCTCCTATACGCAGAATGGCGCACATACCATCCGCGTCCACTTCACGAACAATGCAGGTACCGCCTACGAGGTCGCGGATAGCGGGGCGTTATCACCGCCGTTGCCAGGGGTAACGCCGCAACTGCCGACATCACAGCCTATCGTCACCCCCTTTGATGTGTTCACCGAGCTGACGGTGCAGATCACGGGGACGCAGACCGATGATCACGGAGATACGCCGACATCAGCAACCACACTGGCAACTGGTGGCGTTGATGTGGCCGGTCAGATTGATCGTGCGGGTGACCGCGATCTCTTCCGTATGACCGCGACCACGACAGGCAATCTATCGGTGCGTGTAACGGATCTGGCGCTGGGGATGCAGCCACAGGTGCGTATGCTGGCGGCTGATGGAACGACCGAGTTAGCACGAGCTGACATCAGCACATCAGCATCAGTGGACTACCTGCTGGTGACGCATGCGGTAACGGCAAACCAGACCGTGTATATCGAGGTTACTCACCGCGATCCGGCGGCAGCACAGGGATTCTATCGTATCAGTGCGGGCAAGGTATTGATGAGCGAGGTTCCTGCATCAAACGTTGTCTACCTACCACGGATTGCCCGATAAGACTTGGTTCGCAGTACTTTACAGCTCCCCCCTAGCCCCCCGCCTGCGGGGAGCTAGGGGTAATATTTTTCAGATAAGCCGTCAGATGCCGGCCTTTCCCCCTCACCCCCTGCCCCTCTCCCACCAGGGGAGAGGGGAGATTCCGCACCAGAGTGCGTTCGGCTCCCCCTCTCCCGTTCTGGGAGAGGGGGCTGGGGGGTGAGGGCTGCGCGGCAACGGACTCCTTATTTGAAAGGTATTGGAGCTAGGGGTAATATTTTTCGAACCCCGTACACGGGTCGTCTACAAGGAGCAAGCTACGAGGCGGGCGGTGGTGGTGGCGGCGGCGCGGGGCGCTGCGCCTTCTGGAGCAGCTTTGTGGTGCAGGTGGTACAGAAAACAGTCATCACCTGATACTGCGCATCCCAGAACTGCACCCCCTCGCAGATCAGCATGTCTTCGGGATTGCGGATGGCCTCCGCAACCCTCCGCCACTGCTTGCCCCCAATGTAGAGTACATAGGGCGTTGCCGGTGCCTTCGCTGGGATAGGAAGCCCCTTGGGCAGACTGTCCAACTTCGGGGTGTGGAGCATCCGCACCAGCGTGAAACCCTGCCGCTCGACGGGCTTGCCCGGCCTGCCCACAATCGTTACTTTCACCGTCGTTGCCTCTCCTATCTCAACCGATTCAATCCACTCCCCGCGATTCTCCCAGCGCTCTCCCACCGGCCCTGACGTAGGGGACGCCTTGGCGTTCTCCTTCTTTCGACGGTGCCGCTGCGTATCGGACAAAACAAAGATCTCCCGCCGTTGTTTCGGATCAGTAATTGCCTCCTTCGCCACGGCGAAAAACACCCCGCCGAAGGTGCGCCGCCGTTTGCTCTGGCCGTCCCTCGTGAGCATACCCCCGGCATCCTCAATCTCTCGGGCGCGGGCGATCCACTCCTGTACCTGGGTGAGTCCGCAGTGTTCGATCAGAGCGCGGATCTGGGCGCGTGGCCCCGACAGCGTCTCCCCCAATACCGTCATCGTCTGCTTCACCGGGTCTTCATCCATACACCGTCACGTCCTGTTCGTTTGCGATGATCACTATAAAAATCTCCGCTGCACTCAGACGGCATCCCTGCTACGGATTCAGGTGCCAGCGCTCGATGTTCCAGAGGTAGCGTGGCGAGCTAAGGTCAGCGGGGCCGTCGAGGGTGGTGACGCTGGCACTGAGCGCTACGGGCAGGCGGTCGTCCCAGAGGAAGAGGTAGGGCAGAGTCTGGGCGACACGGGCCTGGGTCTGGCTAATCGCGGCGATGCGCTCGTCCTGATTGTAGAGCTGGCGGGCCGCCTGGGCCTGATTATCGAAGGCCGAGTCGGAGAAGCCGACAAAATTGCGGGTAGCTCGACTGTCGGCTTGGCCCTGGTTGAGCTGGCTGGAGTGAAAAAGCGCAAAGTCGTCGGGGTCGTAGTAGGACGAGTCAGCGAAGGTGGGATCGCCCATACCGTTGCTCCAACTGGCGAGGAGCAGATCAAAGCTGTAGGGCGTCGCGTACTTGGAAAGAATCACCGTGGCGAAGTCGGCAGGCTCGATGGTGATCTGAATACCGACGCTGGCGGCGGCGGCGGCGATGCGGCGAGCAGCCACCACACGGCGCTCGTCGTCGCCGCGAACAAAGAGGGTGGCGGTGAGGGTGATTCCCTCGCGCTGGCGGATGGTGGCGTGATCGGGCAAGACCCAGCCAGCGGCGTCAAGAAGGGCGCGTGCGCCATCAGGATCCGCCGCAGGCACCGGCGACGGAGTGATGTCGGCCCAGGAGCCAGGGAGGGCGCTGGAGGCAATCGGGATACCCTGGCCCTTGGTGGCAACCTCAACCAGGCGCGGTATATCAACAGCCTTAGCCAGTGCCTGACGCACACTCAGGTCGGCGAAGGGATGTCCCTTGCGCAGATTAAAGCCTAAGAAGTAGTAACCATTCTCGGGATAGCCACCGATCTGGAGTCCGGGTACGGCGGCGGCGCTGCTCTGGAGGCTCCAGGGTAACTCGGTCAGGAGCAACTGGCCATCGCCAAGGGCTTTCAATGCCACATCAGGGCTGGCGACCACGACGAAGGCCACGCGGTCGAACAGGGGTGCGCCACGGCAGAATCCGGCGAAGCGTGAGAGGATGATCGCCTTACCGGGCTGGCGATCACTCAGCGTAAACGGCCCACTGCCCACCGGCACATCCCAGAAATTGATCTCGCCGATAGCCCGGCCCGCAAGCAGGTGGCGCGGCAGGATGGGCACGGCGAGGGCAGCAAGCAGCGGGGCGTAGCGCCCGTTGAGCTGAAGGACTATCGTGCTACTGGTAGGCGTCGTGACCGCCTCAATTGTGCGAAGATCCGCGAGGAGCGCAGTGCTGGTAATAGGCAGCGTGCGCAGTTGTTCCAGGGTGAAGAGAACATCCCCGGAGTCGAGGGGCGCACCATCGTGCCAGGTAAGGCCGCTACGCAGCGTGAAGGTAATCGTGCGCCCATCGGGGGTGGTATCCCAGCGCTCGGCAAGATCGGGCACAGGGCGCAGCTTATTGTCGAGGCGCATCAGACCGCTGTAGAGCAAATTGATGATCTGCTCCTCACCACGCGAGCGAGGCTGCCAGGGCCGCAGATCAGGCAGATCGGCAGCCAGAGCAATGGTGAGGCTCCCGCCACGTGGCAGAGGCGTAACGGTTGGCGGCACGAGCGTAGGGCTAGGGATGATCGTCGGAGCCGGTGTATCAGGGGTAGCGGTGCCCGCAGCGGATGGCGAACCAACCGCAAAACTACAGCCTGCAAGCGCGATAACTATTAGCAGAGCGAGGCTCAGGCTCACCCAGAAGATCGAACGAAGAGATAAGAAACGCATAGGGGCATTATAGCCCATCTTAACGGCCAGATCGGTAGCGGACATGCGTAGAAATGGCTCGCCCGTGGCTCCCGTGCATATGCTACAATAAGGACGTATATTAAGGATCGCGCACAAGAAAGGTCAGAAAGGGGCACCACATGGCACCTGAGACGAGTGACGGGGGGATGCAGGGTGCGCTGTGGGCCGCGCTGGAATCGCTTGGCACCGCACAGAGCTTTCGTCGCTACAGCTACATCCACACACCTACCCAGCCCGCCTACGCTCTCTACATGCTCGTCTCCGGCCAGGTCAGCCTACAGATGCTCTCGTTAGGCGGGCGGGTGCTGACGCTGCGGGTGATTGAGCCGGGCCAAATCTTCGGCCACAGTGTGCTTGATGGCGACGTTACCTACGATACCTACGCCGAGGCTCTGAGTCCGGTACGGGCGGTATCGGTGCCGCGTGCAGCCCTGTTTGACCTAGTTCGGCGCCAGCCGACGATGGGTTTGGCCCTGATCGACCAACTCGGTCAGCACCGCCTTGCCGTCAGCCGCCGGATTGACGAGGTGGCCTTCAAATCGGTACCGGCTCGTCTGGCCTCGGTACTCCTAGAGATGTCGGAGACTCAGCCAAGTGCTGGCCCCCCGCAGCAGCGCGTCCCTCGGCGCACACATCAGCAGCTCGCCGAGATGATCAACGCCTACCGCGAGACGGTAACGAAGGTGATCAATCAGTTCCGCGACGCACGCCTGCTTGATGTGGATCGCTCGGGGATCACGTTGCTTAACCCTTCGCGGCTGCGTGAACTCTCGCAGAGCTAATCCTCTGCATAAAAAAGAGAGGGTGAGAGGGAGAGTAGTACTCTCCCTCTCACCCTCTCTTTTTTATGCTATCCCCGTCGCAGCATCCAAACACCACCCGCGATCAGCAGGGCCGGCAGGAGCAGCCCACCCACGCCGGGTACGAGCATCTTAATGGCGATGAAGGCACCGATGCCAAGCAGCACCATGCCGAGCGTATGGTGGCGACAGGTTGGGTCGGCGTGGGAATGGCCGTTACCCATATTTTGAACGGGAATTTCCTGCCCTGGCTGTAGAGGTGCGCCGGTATTCGGATCAATGCGCAGGCGCTGGGTGGGCGTGCCCTCGGCGACGAAGACCTGTGAGCTGGACGAGGGAACCGAGGGTGTACCCGCTGGCTCCTCGGGCATAATGATCCAGAGCAACGGGTAGAACAGCAGGCTCGCCCCGCTGAAGGCCAGCAGCGCGAAGGCCAGCCGCACGATCACGGGATCAACCCCCAGGTAGCGCCCGATCCCGCTAGCAACACCAGCTATCATTCTGTCGTCTCGGCTACGAGTGAGCCGTAGGGTCGTGTTCATAGTCTGCTCCTTATGCATGTGTCTGTTTCTCTGCGCATAGGACGTGCGACGGGAGGAAAAGTTGCACGACCCTATATCGCAAGCCGCACTAGGTACTGCTCACTTGCATAGTAGACAGACGACCTCTACAATGAACAGCATCCGCCGACTACCCACCGTCCGCTGCGCACATTGATGAACTGAAAGACATGGAGGTTACGATGGCTGAGCATGTGTACAAGATCATTGAGTTAGTCGGCTCCTCACGCACGACGATTGAGGATGCCGTCCAGAACGCGCTGACCAAGGCCGGGGAGACTATTCGCAAAATCCGCTGGTTCCAGGTGACGGAGACACGTGGGTACGTTGATGAGGGCTGTGTAGCCTACTGGCAGGTCACGATCAAGATTGGTTTTACGCTCGACGAGTGATGATGGCACTACCGCATCTGATAGCTGACAATAGATAGACGAACGGGGAGGGCCGCCATCGCTGCCCTCCCTGTTTGTCTATTGGCCTGACGTTTGCCCTGGGGATCGTAGGTCACGGGTGGCTGATCGGGTCAGTGCCTGCTGGCGCGAACGACCAGACCCCGGCCCCAAGCGCAGACAGACTCGCCCATACCATCGGTGACGCC
>JBAXMH010000251.1:0-6825 GCA_037134395.1 Chloroflexales bacterium | reverse complement strand
TCAAGGCTTCAGCCAGGGCTGTTGCAAAGTCCTCAGATTGCCTCCTACCCCCCCCACCCCCAGCCCCTCCCCCACGCGGGGGGAGGGGAGCCGGACATCTTTCTGATGCGGAATACCCCCTCTCCCCCCGTGGGAGAGGGGGCAGGGGGAGAGGGGGCGCGTGACTTTGCATCAGCCCTGAGGATTCAGCCGGCTAAAGCCTCGACTCCCATAGGATTGCTATATGGCAATAGCGCAGGAAGGAACGCTGTCAGACTGAGCAAAGCGAAATTCTCTGCGCCTCTGCGCCTTTGCGTCAGATCCCAACGCGCATATGACGCAAAGACGCGAAGCGGGGATGGAACACAACCCCTACTCAGCAGCAGCGGGTTCCTCGGCAGCGGGTTCCTCGGCAGCGGGTTCCTCGGCGGCGGGCTCTGCAAGGGCAGGTGCTGCGCCAGTGGCGAGTAGCACGATCCGCTCGCGCAACTTGCGGTCGAGAACCGCATTAGCGACAGTCGAGAACATCTGGGTGCGCAGGTTCTGGATGACGTTCTGGCGGGATGTCTCTTCGTAGTCGAGAGCGATGCGCTGCACCTCTTCCTCGATCTCATCGGGCGTAATCCGTAGTCCCTCGCGCTCAACGAGTTCCTGCAAGACGAGGGTTGTCTTCGTTTGGCGCTCGGCATCGGGAAGCAGAGCCTCCACAGCCTGATCGTGGGTCTGGCCGCGATACTGGAGCATCTGTTCGAGGGTGATTCCATAGCGCTCAAACTGGTGGCCCTGCTCGTGGAGCATCTCGTCGGCCAACCCCTGCACCATCACATCGGGGAAGTCGAACTCGGTCATAGCGATCAGTTCCGCGATGTAGGCGTCAATCGTCTTACGCTCGGCTAGCGTGAGCAGGTTCTTCTCAAGATCCGCACGGGCCTTGACCCGGAGATCCTCGATGCTGCTCTCGGTACCTTCCAGGGTCGGCAATTCCTCCCAGTCGGGCAGAATGCGCTCCTGGATGCTGTTCACCTTGACTTTAAACGTCACCATTTTGCCGCGTACCGCCTCATTCCCGTGGTCGTCGGGCATCACAGACGTAACCTCGACACGGTCGCCGATGTTGAGTCCGATCAGTGCGTGGTGCAGTTCGTCTACAAGACGTCCCGGTACGAGATCAAGGGTTTGCTCAGGACCGTCCTGATCGTCCTCATCGCCCTCATCGTCCTGATCGTCTTCATCGTCTTCACCGTCATCGTCGTCCTCGTCGTCATCACCCTCCTCATCATCGTCAATCTCGTCGTCTTCATTTTCATCCTCATCTTCATTTTCGTCTTCATCCTCGTCTTCATCCTCAAAGATGGTGTCGAGGTTCACCTTAAGCTGATCGCCCTCCTGAGCGGGGCGAGGTTCATCAAGTTCCTTGAGAACAACGTGCTTGTCGCGGATGCGCTCCAACTCGCGCTCCACATCTACATCGCTAATCTCAACAGCATCGAGGGAGACACGAATACCTCGGTAGTCGCCAAGAATGGTAGTAGGTGCGACAGGGATGGTGACGCGGAAGGTAAACGGGTCAGGTGAGGTAATGCCATCGAGGACAGGCGGACCAATGGGGGTAAGCTTCTCCTGGTCGAGGGCGTCGCGATACGCCTTGTTGATCAGGTCGTCGGTGGCCTCCTCCAACAGGGCCGCACGCCCATAGGAGCGCTCGATGATCGAGCGAGGTGCCTTGCCGGGTCGAAAGCCACGGACAGGGTATTTCTGCGAGATCCGACGTGCGGCCTTGTCAAGCCCGCGCTCAAGCTGATCCGTATCAATCTCGATCTGCAATGCCAACAAGCTTTTTGGAAGCTTTTCAGTAGTAACCTTCACCCCTGATACTCTCCATCTCTATACAAAACTGCTGAGGGTTTTACCCACAAGCCGCGAGCGGAATAACGGAATCACCGGAGTCCGCGCTGTAGGACACACGGCAAAACTATACGCCCGTTGGGCATACTGCGCGCCATTATAGCACGTCCGCGCCGCCCTGGAAATCCGCAGACAGCGGGGGACAGGGCTGATACAAAGTCATTAGAAAGCTGTCCGCCCCCACCCCCAGCCCCTCCCCCACGCGGGGGGAGGGGAGCCGGACAGCTTTCTGATGAGGAATACCCCCTCTCCCCTCGTGGGAGAGGGGGCGGGATGACTTTGCAACAGCCCTACAGCGGGGCAGCGGGGGACACAGAGCGAGTGCAGGGATACTGCTGGCGACTGAAGCGGAGTATCACGTAGCCCTACTCATGCGGGATGTCCCTGGGCATGCGCGTAGGTTCTTGCTCCACATCCACACCGTCATACACATCACTCATGGGTAGCACACAACGAACTGATGGTAACGTGATCGTATCGGTGAATTCCTTCGCCTCTTCAAAGATCCATTGCCCACTTTCTTGTCGCACATAGTGTTCGATCTGGTGTTTATCTTGTGCGATAAGAATGTACTCTTGCAGGGTGGCGATCATTCGGTAGTTCTGAAACTTCATCCCGCGATCATACCGCTCCGTTGATGGTGACAGCACTTCGATAATCACCATAGGATTGATGATCGTGTCGCGGCTCTCATCTGCAAACTGGAAGTTCCCGCATACGATGGTCACATCAGGGTAGGTGTTCAACCCCGTCGCCACGACCTTGAGGCGCATATCGCTATTAAAGACCCGACAGCCGGTTCCGCGCAACTGAGTATGAAGTGACGCAAACGCATTGCCGCTGATGAGATTGTGCGATGCCGTCCCTCCCGACATCGCAAAAATCTCGCCATCAAAATATTCGTGCTTGTATGAGCCTGATCGCTCCAGCGCAAGGTATGCCTGCTCGGTCATGGAGTTCTTGGGCTGTGCGATCATGACTCCTCCCTATCTACTACGCCCTCCAGCCTGTCCTCCAAATCAGCGTAGATCTCACGCAACTGCTCCAGCGTCTGCTCATCGGCGTCCCAGAAACCACGGCTGTTGGCTTCCAGCAGGCGGCGGGCTACACCAGCGGCGGCGTGCGGGTTGAGCTTGGCCAACCGCTCGCGCATGGCCTCGTCCAGCAGGTAGGTCTCGGCCACGCCCTGGTAGACCCAGCCCTCCACCGCGTTGGACGTGGCGCTCCAGCCATAGGTGTTGCTCACCCGGACTTCAATCTCGCGCACGCCCTCGTAGCCGTGGGCCAGCATACCCTCAAACCACTTCGGGTTGAGCAGCTTGGCCCGGCTCTCCAGACGCACCATCTGCTCCAGGGAGCGCACGCGCCCGCCGCCGGGGCCGCTAAACGCCTCCACTTCGGCCAGCATCACCGGAGGGCGCGATCCCCGCAGTTTCTCCACGCTCTTGGTGACGCCGCCCAGGTACTCGTAGTAGTGATCCACGTCGCTAATACCGACCTCAACGCTGTCCACGTTCTGGAAGGTAGCCTGCACCGTGCCCAAGGCTTGCTCCAGGATGGGCCGGGCGGCCTGCCATTCGCCGCGTTTGTCCATCGCGAAACCCTTGCGGGCCATGAAAATGTCGCCGATCTGCGCATCATCCTCCCAGGAGCCGCTCTCGATCATCGTATTGACGTTGGCCCCGTAGCTGCCCGGCGCGTTGGAGAAAACCCGCGCGGCGGCCTCGTCCACACCGATGCCGAGTTCGGCGGTTTGGGCCAGGACGTGCCTGCGCACATAATTGAGGTGCGTTGGCTCATCGGCGGCGGCGGCCAGGCGCACGGCCTTGTCAATCAACTGAGCCTGCATAGCCATCAGGTCGCGGAAGATGCCGCTCACCGTGGCCACAATATCAATGCGCGGGCGGCCCAGTTCCTTCAGCGGAATGAGTACCACATCCGCCACCTTCCCCAGTTCGTCGGTAATCACCCGTGCGCCCAGCAGGGCCAGCGCCTGAGCCACACCCTCGCCCTCGGTCTTGATATTGTCGGTGCCCCACAGGATCAGCGCCACCGTCTCGGGCAGCGCGCCCTGCTCCTGAGTCAGACGGGTCAGCAAATCCTCTACCACGCGGGCACCGCTCACCTGAGCCGCCGCCGACGGGATGCGGAAGGGGTCGAGGCCGTGGATGTTGCGTCCGGTGGGCACGACCGCCGGGTTGCGCACCACATCGTTCCCCGGCGAGGGCGGGATGTAGCCACCGGCCAGGGCGTTGAGCAGGCCCGAGGTCTCGTGATCCTGCGACATCTTGGTCTGGAGATCGCCCAGCAGGTGCCAGATCGCATCTAGCGAACCGGGGGCAATGTTGGCAGATCCCTTCAGGTATGCGTCGGCAGATGCGATTGCAGATTTCAGATTGGAGATTGCAGATTGCTCGGCCAAATCTGCAATCTGCAATCTCCAATCTCCAATAAACCGGCGAATCGCCTCCTTACACGTCGCGTCCACTTGCCGGTAGCGATCCTGGGCCAGCGGATCGCGGCTCAGGCCCGCGCCAAGATCGGCGTATGTGTAGCCCAAGCCAGAAGCGACTCGCTCGGGCAGGGTGGGCGCACCGGGCTCGGGGCGCTGGAATGCCGCCACCAGGGCCAGGGTGTCCACCAGTTCCTCAACCGACGGCATGCGGCCCAGGACGTGCAGGCCAATCGGGATGAGCCGCTGCTCGACCTGGAGCAGTTCGTGGCTGAGCGAGGCGATGTAGCGATCCATTGCAGATTGCAGATTGTTGATTTCAGATTGCTCGGGCTGAAATCTCCAATCTCCAATCTGCAATTGCTCAGCCCGCGCCTGCACATCCTCGAAAAGCTCATGAGATGGCTTCACCCGGTACAGATCAATGTTGTCCTTGAGGACGCGCAGCCCTTTGTAGAGCCCGGCCTGCTGCACCGGCGGCACCAGATAGCTCACCAGGGTGGCGGAGCCGCGCCGCTTGGCGATGGTGGCCTCACTGGGGTTATTCACGCAGTAGTAGTAAATATTGGGCATGCCCGCGATCAACCGTGCGGGCCAGCAGTGCGGGCCGAGCCCGGCCTGCTTGCCGGGCATAAACTCCAGAGCGCCGTGCGTGCCCATGTGCACCACCGCATCCGCGCCAAAAACCCGGTCAATCCACGTGTAAAAGGCCGCGAATCCGTGGTGCGGCGCGGCGTCCTTCGCCATCAGCATCCGCATCGGGTCGCGCTCGTAGCCGAAGGTGGGCTGAACACCGACGAAGACATTGCCCAGCCGCCGCCCGAGGATCTGGAACCGTTTGCCGTCGTTCAGCAGTTCGCCGGGAACCTGTCCCCAAAACGGCTCGATGTCCACGTAGTCGGGGAAAAGCCGCCGGTAATCCTCAATCGCCAGGAACGCGCCCACACTGGCATCGGTGCCGTGCAGCAGCGGGGCACTGGCCGGGTCACCCTTACCCTCCACGATCATCTGGCGCAGCTCATCGGCGCTAGTCGGCAGATTGACGCGGTAGCCAGCGGCGCGCATCTTTATGAGCAGTTGGTAGGTACTTTCAAACACATCCAAGTAGGCAGCGGTACCAATATTACCCAGGTTGGGCGGGTAATTGAAAAGCACCAGGGCCACCTTCTTGTCGGCGTTGGCCTTACGCTTGAGCGCGATGCGCCGGACAACCCGCTCGGCGAAGCGCTCGGTCATAGCGGGAACGGGTATAGCCACCCCCGCATCGCGTGATGGCCCGCCATACACCAGGGGCTCGGTGGCACTATCCAGTTCGGCCATGGCCACGTTCATGGCAATGTGCATCGGGCTCAGACCGCGCTCATCGGCCAGCCATTGCTCAACGCCCTGAAAAACCAGCGGGATGGTCTGGAAGAAGGGTACGTTCAGCGCCTCCATTGCGGCGCGAGCCTCCTCCGGCTTGCTCTGGGCCATACCGCCCACCAGGGCAAAGCCCGAGGTTGTCGCCAGCAGATCAATGGTTGGCGTGTGCTTGTCATCGTGGCTGGCGAAGAAGGCATCAATGGCCGGACGACCGTCAAGACCAGCGGTATAGGCCACCCGCGCCTCAACCCCCCGCGCCTCCAGAGCGCGGACGAGACCCACCAGATGGCGCACATTATCGCCCAAGACGATCACCCGCAGCGAGATCAGCCCCGCTACGCCCTTATCCAGCTTGATCCGGCGGCTCTTCTGCCACTTCTGGTAGCTCTTCATATCGGTGAAGGGCTTCGGCGCATCCGGGTGCCAGAGGGCCACATCCGGGAAAAGCTCGGCATCCTCCACCGGCAGTTTGCCCTTGTAGCCGGGCACGTAACGCTCAATCAGCATGCAGAGCATACGCTGCATATTCTTGGGCGTATTGTGGACCCAGAACTGGTGCGCCGACACATAAGTATGCAGATCACGGAAGCGACCCGGCAGATACTTGAGGATCTTGCTCAAACCCTTGATCAGATTCATCTGGCGCGAAACTTCACCGTGACCGTGCTTGGGGCGTAGCGACTGAAGGAGGCCGCTCTTTTTCTCCTCTTTATCCTTGCCATCGCTGATCATACCCAGGTTAAACTTGCCGAGGCGGGTAAGCCGGATGAGCGCCGGATTGCTGATAATAATGCAGATCGGGCAGGTCAGCTTAGCCAATTGCGCCTCCAGGGGCCGCACAATCGCCTCGCCAAAAATCATCCCGCCGAAAATAAAATCAGCCCGCGCCAGATCATCCGCAAGGCGCTGGCGCATGTCCGGGTCGCTCAACTCCGAGGTCATATAGACACCGACAGTCAGATCAAACCCGTACTCGCGAGAGATCGCCGTCGCCGCATCGCGCAGGGCGGTGGTGTAGTTATCCTGCGTGGTCAGGAAGACAAAGCGCATGTGACTGCTCCTTGGCCGAACGTATCTTGTGAGGATTTTCCTATTATACGCGGTTGTTGGGCAACGGGTGGACTGCC
>JBAXMH010000250.1:0-6925 GCA_037134395.1 Chloroflexales bacterium | reverse complement strand
CCTGCCTCCTGCCCCTACGATCTCGCCCAAGGCTGGCGCAGGCGCACACCGATGCCGGTAAAAATGTGGCGGATGAGGTCGCTGCGCAGGGCGCGTTCATCCTTTTCCGTGGGCAGGGTGATCTCGCGGCGCTGGTAACGCTCGGTCTGGTAGGCCAGCGCGATCTGGAGGATGGTATCGCGGTGGGCGGGTAGTTCATTGGCGAGGCGTGCGGCGTATTCGTGGGGCGTGCTGTGGGGCGATTGGCCGCTGCCACCCCATCTGGCCAGCAACTCCATCTTCGCGTAGGCCGCCGAGATACGGCTCAGGCCGCGCAGTTCGTAGCGCCAGCGCATGTAGATTGCCAGGGCCGCGAGGGTCACTGTTCCCAGCAGTCCGCCCAGGATGGTCAGAGCCAGCACCCCATTCTGGGACGACTCGGGATTCTTCATGACACCCGAGGGCCGTGTGATTGGATCTGGCTCAGCGCCATGATCCTCGGGGCGAGCGGGTTCAGGTGGATCGGGCGTGATCTGCGGGCCGACACTATCGCCTGATCCGTTGTCTATGGCCGGAGTCAGCGGGCGCACAGGCATCGCCGTGTAGTTCGCTGGTGTGGGTTCAAAACGCTCCCAGCCGAAGCCTGAGAAATAGACCTCGGGCCAGCTATGGGCAATATTCTCGCGCACCTCAAATGCGCCTTTCTCGGTGTTAAAAGTGCCACCGGCGTAGCCCTGCACCCAGCGGGCCGGAATACCGAGTGAACGCAGCATCACCACCATAGACGAGGCGTAGTAATCGCAGTAGCCCTCGCGCTGCGTGAAGAGGAACCAGTCCACCGGATCAACCCCGGCGGGCGGGCCAGAGATCGACTCGTTGTAGCGCAGGGTGCGCAGGTAACTCTGGATGGCCAATGCCTGATCGTAAGGCGTGCGCGCCCCGGCGTCGGCGACGATCTGGCTGGCTTGGGTACGGGTGCGTGCGGTAACGCTATCGGGCAGTTGAAGGTAGCGATCACTTACCCAGGCCGGGTAAGTGGTTCCCGTGGCTCGCAGGCTCTCGACATCGGCCTGTGAAATCATAGCGGTGACAGTGTAGGTCTCTCCGGAGCGTAAATCGTCGCGGGAGGCGATCAGGGCGATGTCATCGTAGTTTGGTGTGGCCTTATCGCTGGAGCGCAGGTAGTTATGCTCCACAAGGGAAGAGAGGTTGAGTGAGCGGGCGACGCCGCCGACAAAAATCAGCCTATCGCCGCGATCTTGGGCCAGGGTAAACGCCTCGCTCACCTCCCGCCGCCCGTATGTGTCGCCAGGAATGGGCACGTCAGGGTCGAAGGCAGTACGGGCCTGTTCCGGCGTCCCTGCACCAATCGCCGCACGGGCCTGCTCGCCGATGGTGTTCTGCCAGCCCCCGTTGCTGTAGGTGTCGAAGGCCACCGCCCGCCAGTAGTCGAAACTCGCCGAGCGCACCGTCATAACGATGCCATTGCCAAGCTGCCGTGCGCCGCCGAGCTGGGCGCTGCGGGCGGCAAAGGCACCGCTGCCCGCGCCGGGGGGAGCGTTCAGGGTGGCGAAGGCATCCTCCCAGCGTGTGCGGGCCAGCTTAAAGGGCTGGCTAAGCGTCTGCCACGTGCGGGTGGC
Source organism: Chloroflexales bacterium (assembly GCA_037134395.1). Classification (GTDB taxonomy): domain Bacteria; phylum Chloroflexota; class Chloroflexia; order Chloroflexales; family Chloroflexaceae; genus Oscillochloris. The sequence goes on along the minus strand of JBAXMH010000250.1, from coordinate 5,306 downwards.
CCGATCTACCGTGATACTGCCGGGCAGGGCGGCGGTGATCATAATCAGCAGGCCGCAGACCACCGCCGACGACGAGAGGAAGCGCACCGCGAGCTGGTCGGGATACTCCATCTGCTGCGCGTCCCACTGGGCCTGGCGTTGCACAATATGCTGGTGAACCAGCAGGAGCATGGCAGCGCCGAGAAAGACGAAGAAGGGCGCGTCGGGTTTGGGCAAGACGTAGGTGTAGTTAATCAGCGCGAGCGTGGCATTCATCGTGATGGTGCGCCACGTCCAGCCCTGCCGAAAGAGCATCCACGCAGAGTTATAGGCCATCGCCCAGCAGAGCAGGCAGAGGGCGGCCACAAAGAGCAACAGATCCTCACCGCGCCCGCCGCCGATCAGCACGCGCCCCCAGATGATCACACGGATCAGTAGTTCAGTGCCCCTGTCGCGCCAAGACGTGAGCAACGGACTCATGTGCGGGCCGAGGATCTGGACGCACCAGGCCAGAGAGAGAATGAGGCTGAGCAGACGAGCCTGCCAGCCGCGCAGCCAGCGGATGCGGGCAAAGATTACGCCGAGGACAAAACCGGGCAAACTCATCGGGATGAGGAGAGCGAGGCCGGGTGCCCAGGGCGCGATTGACAGGCTATAGATCACCGCCCCGCACATAATCAGGGCCAATGCCGCGCCAGGGAGGAGGTCAGTCAATTCGGCGATGAACGATTTTGCACGGGGGGAGGGACTTTGTGCTGCCATACATATTTTTTGCAGTCCAACTTTCCCCTGATGGGGGGAGGTACTAGACTCAATACTTTTTGAATAAGCCCATTTCGGGCCAGCTTTGCCCCCTCACCCCCTGCCCCTCTCCCACCGGGGGAGAGGGGAGATTCCGGCACTAGAGCGCGTTCGACTCCCCCTCTCCCGTTCTGGGAGAGGGGGCAGGGGGGTGAGGGCTGCGCGGCGGTGGATTCCCTATGTGGACAGTAGTGTATTTAGCCCCCCGGCAAGATTTTATGAAAAATCCGCTCCGCATTGCGCCAGACCTGATCGGCCACCACATCCAGAGGTAGCCCGCGCAGAGCGGCCAGACGTTCGGCCACCAGGCGCACGCGGGCCGGCTCGTTACGTTTGCCACGCTGAGGGTGCGGGCTCAGGTAGGGGCTGTCGGTCTCGGTGAGCAGCATCTCCAGGGGAGCCAGACGAGCGGCCTCATGCAGTTCTGTGGCCTTGGGGAAGGTAAGCGGCCCCGAGAACGAGAGCATAAAGCCAATGTCCAGGCACGCCTGAGCGAAGGCCCAGTCGCCAGAGAAAGAGTGCATCACGCCCGGCTGATGGCGGGCGTCGTCGCCGAGAATGCGCAGAGTATCGGCTTGCGCTTCGCGGCAGTGGATCACCACCGGCAGCCCAAGCTCACGGGCGAGGGCTAGTTGGTCACGGAAAAGGCGCTCCTGGAGATCGGGCGGCGCAACCTTCCAGTGGTAATCCATACCAATCTCGCCAATGCCTACCACCTTAGGGTGGGCAGCCAGGGCGCGGAGCTGATCGTTCCAGTTCTCGGGAGCCTCGTGCGCGTGGTTGGGCTGGACGCCGACCACGGCGTAGATCTGCGGGTGGGACTCGGCCAGGGCCACCGCTGCCCGCGAGGTTTCTAGATTGTAGCCAATCTCAATGATGCGGGCCACGCCAGCCTCTGCGGCGCGGACGAGTACGTCGGCGCGATCCGCGTCAAACTGCGCGGATGCCACATGGGTGTGGGTGTCAATCAAGCGGAATTCATTGGACATGTCGGCATTGTAGCATAGGCAATGCCGTGAATGTCAGGTTCTAGCCTTCCCTCCCATACTGTTTGACGCGCTAAAGAAGCGCATGGTAGAGTGCGACCGCGTCTTCTCAGGCTCCTCCTACTAAAGAAGAGTACATGGCACTCAAGAAATCCGAACTCTATTCCTCACTCTGGTCGAGTTGTGACGAGTTGCGCGGCGGTATGGACGCTAGTCAGTACAAGGATTACGTCCTTGTCCTGTTGTTCATCAAGTACGTCAGCGATAAGTATGCGGGCATGCCCTTCGCGCCAATTACTATCCCTCCCGGTGCCAGCTTCAAGGATATGGTTGCCCTCAAGGGTAAGAGCGACATTGGTGATCAGATCAACAAAAAGATCATCGCCCCGCTTGCTGATGCCAACAAGCTCTCTGATATGCCGGACTTTAACGACTCCACCAAGCTCGGCAGCGATAAGGAGAAGGTTGAGCGGCTCACCAATCTGATTGCGATCTTTGAGAATAAAGCCCTCGACTTCTCCAAGAACCGCGCTGATGGCGACGATATTCTCGGCGATGCCTATGAGTACCTGATGCGCCACTTCGCGACCGAGAGCGGGAAGAGTAAGGGCCAGTTCTACACTCCGGCTGAAGTCAGCCGGATTATGGCCCAGATTATTGGTATTCACGATGCGAAGCCAACTCATGCCACTACGGTCTATGATCCCACCTGTGGCTCGGGTTCGCTGCTGCTGAAGGTGGGCGATGCGGCAGGTATTGCGGTGACGCTCTATGGGCAGGAGAAGGACGCAGCCACGAGCAGTCTGGCTCGCATGAATATGTTCTTGCACAACAATCCTACCGCGCTGATTGTGCAGGGCAATACCCTGGCCGATCCCAAATTTACCGAAAACGGGACGCTCAAGACTTTTGACTACGTGGTCGCTAATCCGCCCTTCTCAGACAAGCGCTGGAGTACCGGCCTCGATCCGCTTAACGATCCGTATGATCGCTTCGCGCCCTTTGGCGTGCCACCCGATAAGCAAGGCGATTATGCCTACCTGCTGCATATTGTGCGCTCGCTCAAGAGTACCGGCAAAGGCGCGTGTATTCTGCCGCACGGCGTCCTGTTTCGCGGCAACGCCGAGGGCGACATCCGCCGCGCCTTGATCCGCAAAGGGTATATCAAGGGTGTCATTGGCCTGCCCGCTAACCTGTTCTACGGCACCGGCATCCCCGCCTGTATCATCGTTGTTGATAAGCAGGACGCCCTTACGCGCACGGGTATCTTTATGCTTGACGCCAGTGCGGGCTTTATCAAGGACGGCCCCAAGAACCGGCTGCGCGCCCAGGATATTCATAAGATAGTTGATGTCTTCACCTCGCAGGTTGAGGTGCCGACATACGCACGCATGGTCTCTGTCGCAGAGATCGAGAAGAATGATTTCAACCTCAATATCCCGCGCTACATTGATAGTCAGCAGGCCGAGGATGTTCAGGATATTGCGGGCCATCTGCGCGGCGGTATCCCCACGGCTGATGTTGACGCCCTCCAGCCTTATTGGGATGTCTGCCCGCAACTCCGCCAGACATTATTTAGGGCGGAGCGTCCCGGCTATCTCTCCCTCGCTGTGGACAAGGCCGCGATCAAGCCCACGATCTACGAGCATCCCGAGTTCGCCGCCTTCATTGCCGCGATGAATGCCCACTTCACCGTATGGCGTCAGCAACGCGCCGCAACGCTGCGTCAGTTGTGGGCGGGCTGCCTTCCGAAGAATGTTATTGAGATCCTCGCTATGAAAATGCTGGCGCATTATGTCGGCCAGCCGCTGATTGACCCCTACGCGGTTTATCAGCACCTTATGGACTACTGGGCCGCGACGATGCAGGACGATGTTTATCTGATCGCCGCCGAAGGCTGGAAGGCCGAGACCTACCGCGTTGTCGAGCAGGATAAGAAGGGCAAGCCGAAGGATAAGGGCTGGGCCTGCGATCTTGTGCCCAAAGAACTGCTTATCGCTCGCTATTTCGCCAAGGAGCAGGCCACGATTGATACGCTCGCCGCCGAACGGGAGAGCATCATCGCCCGCCTGACCGAGCTGGAAGAGGAACATGGCGGCGATGAGGGAATCTTCGCTGCATTGGACAAGATCAACAAGGCTAACGTCGCTGCCCGCCTTAAAGAGATCAAAGATCTCGTGGCTCGGAATGACGCAGATGCCAGAGCAGAGTCCGCCGTACTCACGTCTTGGCTAAAGCTGAATAACCAAGAGGACGAGCTGAAAAGGAGGCTGAAAGAAGCCGATGCCACCCTGGATACCAAAGCCTACACGTACTACCCGCAACTGACGGAGAATCAGATCAAGACGCTGGTGGTAGACGACAAATGGCTCGCGGCTCTCGACGCCGCTATTCACGGCGAGATGGATCGCATCAGTCAGACCCTTACCCAGCGCGTGAAGGAATTGGCCGAGCGCTACGAAACTCCGCTCCCGCACATGTCTCGCCGCGTAGCCGAGCTGGAGGCGAAGGTGAACGGACACTTGCAGACGATGATGGGCTATGATTAAGAAATAAGGTGCGACCATCAAATGAATGATCGGTGTCAAGCAGGTACATCTGCATCCTCGCCAGAGTCTGGGCGCTGCGACTCACGATACTGGCGACCCAGATCAACGGCAGACTCGAAGGCAGGTGTAGCGGCAAACACCCCGGTGATGTGCTCCCACCAGGGCGCGGCAGGAGCGCCGGGTAATCGGTGCTTTAGCTGCAGAAGTTCGTGCTCAAGCAGTGCCACGCGCTCCTCAATAGTCATGGTTGTCATCTAACGCCCCCCTTACTATGCTATGCTCAGCATTATACCCCACGGCCATAGGCGCGGGTAGACCGTTAACGGGCCTGGGCTTGCGGCTCCATCTATGATTTGATTAGGCACACCTATGATTAATACAGCATATCCCGAGAGCGAACTGACCGGCAAGATCATTGGCTGCGCGATGGAAGTTCATCGGGTGATCGGCAACGGCTTCCAGGAGGTGATCTACCAGCGTGCCCTGGCGATTGAGTTTCGGTCGCAGGGGATCAGTTTTGTGCGTGAGTATTCGATGGATGTTTTCTACAAGGGTACGCATATCGGTACCCGCCGCGTGGACTTCTTTGTCGAGGGGAAGGTGATGCTTGAGATGAAGGCGGTCATTCAGCTTGAGGATGTCCATCTGGCTCAGGCGATCAATTATCTGGAGGCGTCTGGCATTGAGGTGGGTCTGCTGATTAATTTCGGCTCCCGGAGCCTCCAGTTTAAGCGGGTGATGAAGAAGGCGCGGAAGATGGCTGACTCCGGCGAGTACTATGATTACATGATTGACGGGCTGTGATTATATGATTGTATGATGGGCTATGATTATAACGAGCAGGAAAATCATGCAATCAAACAATCACTCCATCACTATGATTACATGATGGATTGATGGGCTATGATTCGGGTGAAGGTTTGAATGATGCTTACGGGTCAGAGTAACGGGCAGGAAAATCATGCAATCAAACAATCAAGCTAATCAAAGT
>JBAXMH010000249.1:0-6944 GCA_037134395.1 Chloroflexales bacterium | reverse complement strand
CTTCTTCATGTCCCTCACTCCACCCCATGCTCACCGCCCTCCCCCTCCTGCCTCCCCCTCCCCGCCTACCTCCTCCCTCCTCCCTCCGCCCCCCCCCCCCCCCCCGCCTCCCGCCTCCCCCCCCCCGCCTCCCGCCTCCTGCCCCCCCCCTCCCGCCTCCCGCCTCCCGCCTCCCGCCTCCTGCTCCCCGCCCCCTGTCCCCTAACGTGGCTCCATCTTGCGATAGATCAGCACGAAAAAGCCCGCGATCACGGTGAAGATCAGCGTGAGCAGGATGAGCCCATCAACGCCAGCTACGGTGGCAAACATACCGCCGATAGCCCCGCCGAGGAACTGGCCCACGCCAAGCAGCACCGAATAGGCACCCATCACGGTTCCTCGGTCGCTTGCGTTGTGTTCGGCCAGTTCCATCAGGACGCTCAGAGCCGCCGGGGTGAAGCCGCTGAGTACGAGCAGAGAGCCAACAAGCGCTGCCAGCGCGAGCAGTGGCGGGCTTGTCGTGGCGGGCTGGTGGTTGATCAAGGCAATCAGCGCACAGGTGAGCAGTCCTCCTCCGGCGGACAGCAGCATGGCCAGACTCGGGCGTATGTGGGGCAGAATTCGCGTCCAGAGCAGCATGCCGACGCTGAACACCAACGCGAACCCAGCGAAGATCATCCCGGCAGCGGCGGCGCTAGATCCGCCCACCAGACGTTGCCCGCTGGTGGCGATGCACAGTGCCGCAATCTGCGCCGTCGGCGGCACCGCGCAAGAGAGAGTGAGTTGGTTGGCAAGGTTATTCAGCCAGATTCCCAGCACTCCGTTAATGGCGATCCACGCGGGCGCGAAGGCCCAGAGCATCGGTTGACGCAGTACCACCAGCGGGTTCGGGTGCGCCGCTGACGCGGGCTGGTATGGCAGTGCGCCGGGTATTCGCAAAAAGATGATCCAGCAGAGCATGTAGAAACCTGCCAGGGCTATGAATCCGTTCACGCCGAACTGGCTGTAGAGCAGCCCGCCAAGCACGCCCCCGGCTGCCGTACCGCCGATCACCGCGATCTGGAAGTAGCCGGTAGTGCGGGCGCGCAGGCTGGGGGTACTGCCAGATGCGGCACTGAGAAAGCTCAGCGTGGCGGGGGTATTACTCGCCACCGCCAGCCCCTCGATCAGCCGGGTGATAAAGAGCAATGGCATCGCCAGAGTCAGCGTGAGAGCGGTTGTCAGCCAGGTGAGCAGTACGGCGACCGCCGCCAGCACAGGGCCGAGCAGCATAAATGGCCGCCAGCCGCGCCGGTCAACCAGCGCGCCAAAAATGGGTGCGCCGCTCAACTCGGTGAGGTAGAATGCCACCCCGATCAGCCCGACGAACTGCGGCGGAATGCCGATGCGCGCTTCGTAGAGCTGGAGCATCAGCCCGATTGCCGCACCCCCGGCCCGAATAAACCCAGTGCCGACGATGCCCGCCCAAAGGGCGTTCGCCGTCTCGCGTGCGGGCGTAGGCTCTACACTCATGCACAACCTTTCCGTCAACTACCGCAGGGGCTAAAGCCAATACTTTACGAATAAGCCGATCTCATGCCGACCTTTCCCCCTCTCCCCCTGCCCCTCTCCCACCAGGGGAGAGGGGAGATTCTACACCAGAAAGCTGTCCGGCTCCCCTCCCCCCGCGTGGGGGAGGGGCTGGGGGTGTGGGGGGCTGAGCGGCGACAGAACAGAATCGTTAGTCGAAAAATATTGCCCTTAAACCTCGCATTGTGTTGCGGACATCTCCGCAACACAAGAGACCATGCCGGGGGCCTGCGGCCCTCTTTCGGCTGCCCGTATCCGCATCTATAGCACCCGTAGATGAACAATGTGCAATGGGCGTGTTAAGCGCCGGTGAAGCCGGTATGCGATGATCTGCGTACTGCCGTCATCACGAGGCATCGTTAACCATGCGCGGCACAAGCCTTAACATGCCGACAATCTTTCGTTAGCATCCGCCCAGTAGGATAATATCCGCGCCCAGCCGCACAGCACGGTCGCACCGCAAGGGTGAACCCGACAAACTATCTATCTGGCGAGTTTTAGCAGAAAGAGTACCTGATGGACTGGTACGAAGACGAGGTCCGCGCAATCGAGCGGGCGCACCTCATGGCCCCTCCGCCTGCGGGAGTGTCCCTGTTTTACGGCAGTTCGTCGTTTCGCCTCTGGACGACCTTGGCCGACGATATGGCCCCCTGGCCGGTCGTCAACCGCGCCTTCGGCGGCTCGACACTCGCTGCCTGTGTCCATTTCTTTGAGCGACTCGTGCCGCCATGCGCGCCCGGCAGCCTGGTACTCTACGCGGGCGATAACGACCTCGGCGATGGTCAGCCCGCTACGGCGGTGATTGCGTCGTTCCACGCGCTGATGGCGAAGGTTGATGCGCAGCTCGGGCCGATCCCCGTCGCTTTCCTCGCGATTAAGCCCAGCCCCGCCCGTCAGTCGCTACGACCGGCGATTGAAGCGGTGAACGATGCCGCACGCTGTACCCTCGCGGCCCGCCCACGCGGTCGGTTCATTGATGTTTTTTACCCCATGCTCCACCGAGATGATCAGCCGGACGCGACGCTCTTCGCCGAAGACGGCCTTCACCTGAGCGCCGAGGGCTATCAGCTCTGGACAGAGATTGTCCGTAGCTATCGCCGCACGCTCTTCATGCCATAACTTAATCGTTCGCTCACCCATGTCATCACCAGGCTTAACCGGCAGATAACGCAGGCGTACTATCATCAAAGGGCTGAACCGTCAGGTACGCTGAGGGAGGCCGACGATGTCCCGCACGTATTATCGCTGGTGGAGTCCGCGTCTTCATCGCGAGATGGAGCTGTTGGTCTTTGGCCACGCCGGGGCGCGGGTGCTGGTGTTTCCCACCCGGGCCGGGCGCTTCTATGATTACGAGAACTGGGGGCTGGTCGCTGCACTGCGCCGTCCGCTTGAGATGGGGGCCATCCAGCTCTACTGCGTGGATAGCATTGATCGTGAGAGTCTCTACGCATTTCACCGCCCGCCCTGGGAGCGTATCGCCCGCCACCACCAGTACGAGGGCTACATCCTTGAAGAGGTGCTGCCCCTCTCGGAGCAGCTCAACCCGAGTTCCCATCTGATCGCCCACGGCTGTAGCCTCGGTGCCTACCACGCGGTGAACCTCGCCTTCCGCCACCCCCGGCGCTTCCAGAAGGTGGTCGCGCTCAGTGGTCGCTACGACCTAACCGAGCCCGTCAGCCATTTTCGCACCCTCTTTGACGGGCACTACGACGAGGCGATCTACTTTCATACACCCTGCCACTTTGTGCCCCAACTGAACGATCCGCCGATGCTGGACGCGCTCCGGCAGATGGAGATCACCCTGGCGGTCGGTGAGACCGATGTGTTTCTGCCCAATAACCACCGACTGAGCCAGATCCTGCGAGATAAGGGAATCTGGCACGGGCTGCATACCTGGTCGGGCGAGGCCCACTGTGCCGCCGCCTGGCAGCAGATGGTGCCGCACTACCTATAAGGACGCAGCCCGCCGAGAAAAACCTAGCGTGATATGACCGATGGGCGGAGGTTTGGAACATCCAAACCTCCGCCCATCGGTGTTACCCAACGAAATCAGTGACCGTGTGTAGCGTTGGTGGGCAGATCGAGCGCATTGCGCAGGTCATTGGCCTCTGCGTCCCGAGCGCTCAGCGGTACCAGATTCCAGCGATGTTCGATGGTGGCCAGAATGGAGGTGGTGTCGTACTGGGTGTGGTCAACATAACCCCGCTTAGCGAACGGTGCGATGATGATCGTCGGGACGCGCAAGCCAGGACCCCAGCGGTCGCCGCTCGGCGGCGCAACGTGGTCCCACTTGCCGCCATTCTCGTCATAGGTGATGACGATTAGCGTGTCGTTCCAGATTGGGCTCTTCTGCACCGCCGTCACTAGGTCGGCGACGTGCTGCTGGCCTTGCAGCAGCGCGGCGTAGCCGGGGTGCTCGTTATCTGCGCCGAGTGGCTTGACAAAGGAAACCGCCGGTAGGTCGCCGGACTGAACCGCCGCGAGGAAGTCGGTCTCATCCTTCAGATGCTTGGCCTTGGCTGCGGTGCCATCAGCATAGTTGGCGAAGAAGGCGAACGGCTGATGATGGTACTGGAACAGCGGATCAGCGTGGCCGGCCAGAGCATCGTTCCATCCACCTGAGTACCAAGCCCATGAGACGCGCGCCGCGTCCAGCCGGTCTCCAATCGTCGGCTGGGTTTGCTGCGGCACTAACTGGGTGGGGTCGGTGATTGTGGCGGGGTGCGGCTGGTTGATGGTGTAGGAGGTGTTCACCGCAAAGTAATCTGGCGTGACCGCGCCGTCCTTTACCAGCACGCCGCTGGCATCGAGCTGCGTGACCTTGCTGGCCGGGGCGTTCGGCCAGGTCGGCGAGCAGGCGCAGACGAGCCAGAAGTGGTTAAGAAACGAGCCGCCGAAGGCCGCGTGGAAGAAGTTGTCGGCTATCACGTAGTGTTGCGCCAGCTTTCCCTCGGGCAGGTTGGTCGCGTCGTAGGAGCCCATCACCAGGCCGGCGGCATCCGTCCATGCGACAAACTTGTCCATCTTCCCGCCATCGATCTGGTATTGCTCTTGGTAGAAGCGGTGTACTGAGTCGCCGGTCTTCTGGTTGATCGACACGTAGGGTGCGATGTCAAAGGGCTGCACCGGCAGGTTGGCCGGGAAGCGCACATCGGGCTGGCCGTTGATCAGCGGCTGCGGCAGGGTGGCGTAAAGTTTGCCCGTCTTATCAACCTGCTTGACAGCATCGCCAGCGTTCGCGATGCCGTTCGCTCCCGGGAAGTTCCCGTAAAGCGAGTCGAAACTCCAGTTCTCCTGGTAGATCACGATGATGTGCTTGATCTTGTTCAGACTCTCATCGGCGTGGCGGGCGCTGGCTGGGCTTGTTGCCGCCAGTGCCGTCAGGGCACTAACCAGCAGCAGGAGGCTCATCAGGCTACGGCGCTTCATTTGCGGTATTCCTTTCCACATCCCTTAGACAAAGTTCAGATCCGTGTTGCAATTTGCGCAATGTGTCGTAGGTTCTTCAGCACCCACGACACATTGCAAACCTGAAATCTGGCACCTGAAACCTTGTCTTACGGCTTCACGCTCAGGTCGAACCCGGGTAGCAGCGGTGTCTGCTCGACCTGAACGGCCTGGAGTTGCTGCGGGTTGATCCCCAGCACGTTCAGGATTGTCGGCGCGATCTGCGTTGTCTGCACCGGGACGTTCAGCGCACTGCGCTTCAGCAGCGGGTTCGCCACCAGCAGCGCGACGTTGGTGTCCTCGGTGCTAAATCCGCCGTGTTCGGCGATCTTGGTCGCGGTGGGCTTGGTGTAGATTACGCCCAAGTTCGCCACTGCGATGATGTCTGGGGTGCGCGGGTCGGCGGCGGGATCGTTGTAGAGTAGCTTGAGCGCATCGCCGGAGAGGATCTCCTGGATGCCAGCTTTCTCTTGATTTGCTTGCAGTGCGGCGACGACCTTGCTCGTCTGGTGTGAGTCTTTCAGCCACAGGAGGCTCACGCTATCCTGGGTTGCCTGGGCCAGAAGATCTGGCGAAACCGCGTTGACCACGCTCGGGATGAGCTTTGAGTTAATCACCTTGCGCTGGTTGATGTCAATCGGCGACTGGCCGTGCTTGGCGGTGATGACGATTAGGGTTGAGCTGAGCAGGTCTTCGTCAATCAGTCCGCGCACCATGCGGCTGAGCGATGCATCAACAAAGTCAAGGGCGTTCTGGAGTCCGGCGCTCGGGGTGCCGCTGCTGTCGGCATAGCCGTTGCCGGCCAGTTTCTGCGCAACACTGACCGATTGGAAGTTCATCCCGAAGATCGCTGGCGTGCCGACCTGGTTTATCCCACGGTGATCCAGGCCGGCGATCTCATTGGCAATCGCTTGCACCTTCAGCGCATCATACTGCTCGACGCAGGGCACCGACGTGGTGTTATCGCCGTTGGCCCCGAGTAGCGGGCAGCTAGAGGCGATCTCTGGGGTATAGAGATCATCCACGCCCTTGCCCGATGGGCCGTTGAGCAACTCGTAGGAGAGGTGCTTGTCCGACCATGCGGTGCGCAGGCCAGCCTGCTTGATCACCTCAAAGATGGTGTTAACCCGCAGGTAGTTGTGCGGGTAGACCGGCGCACAGCCTTTGGAGGGATCGCGTGGCAGTGTGGTCGGGTCAATGCCGCCACCGCCGTCAATGGCACCGAAGTTCTTGTCAATCGTCTCATCGTAGAGTACCTCGGTACCGACCGTGCTACAGTCGGAGCCGGGAGGTGAGAGCGACTTGTCGTAGGAGTCATCGTAGTAGACTCCCGTCACGCGTGGCGATCCGCCCGTCACCATTGCCAGCAGGCCCGGGAACGAGTCCGACGGGCGCGTACTCGATGCCTGGGTATAGGTGACACCGATGCCGCTGAGGTTCGCTAATGTCGAATTTGGCCGTGTGCGGACATAGCGCGCCAGATCGAGCGCGTGGAGGCCATCTACACTGATCAACAGCACATGACTAATCGGCCCCGTCTTTTTGGCTTGCGCCACTTGCATCGTCTGTGGCAACACACTGACAGCGATCATCACCAGACTACATGCACACACCGCCAGCAGTACCCGTCTGAACGTTCCGTGGATCGACATGAGGCATCCTTTGTTGTGTCTCGTCTCGGCAGCAGCGACCAAAGCCGCGCTGAAACAAGCCGCGCCTTTGTACGTGAACGTGCGGCAGATGATTCGTTGTCCAGAGGCGGGGCTATCGGCGATGATAGCCCATGCAAGTTATCGGGCAATATGACTCCGATGAACACATGGTTAAGCGCAGACCTCTGCTGTGTTAAGGAATGCAGATCGTTTTAACGCAATAGACAAGGTTCGTGGGTACGTGACAGTTTGTTGCCGAACAACCCCCACCCCCAGCCCCTCCCCCACACGGGGGGA
>JBAXMH010000248.1:0-6996 GCA_037134395.1 Chloroflexales bacterium | reverse complement strand
GAGGCAGGAGGCAGGAGGCAGGAGGCAGGAGGCAGGAGGCAGGAGGCAGGAGGCTCCGGTCTCCTGCCTCCTGCCTCCTGCCTCCTATTTACGGCGTCGCCTGCGTCGTATCCATATCTGCGCCCTCGGGCCAAGGCTCCTGGTTCCCGGCCTCATCACGACCACGCACGCGGAAGGCGAAATGCTTGCCCTCGTCGGGGCCAAACCAGGCACTGGTGTCGGTCACCCCCTGCTTCCAGTCCGTCCAGCCACCCTTTGGCAGCCGCCGCACCTGCACATCGTAGGTGGCGATGCCGCTCATGTCATCCGTGCCTCCCCACGTGATCTGGTAGCCGTTATTTTTACGGGTAATCGCCGTGACCGTCCCGTTCGGCGGTGTGGTATCGGTGCGCGGTAGCCAGGCTAGCGCATCGAAGCGCACAGCCCGCCCGGAGTCGTCCGTGACATCACCCAGATCCACTCTTGTATCGCCGCCAAAGTGGAATGTCCCCAAGGTCGCCCATTGCCCCGCGTTCGCCTGCTGATTGAGCGCCACCTCGGTGATCGTCCCGTCGTGGGAGATCCGGTAGCGGGCCGAGCCGGTGGCGGCGGGGCCGCATTCGGGCACATACACCTTCACCTCGTAGAAGCCAGCCGCCGGAAGTTGCGGCGTCCAGGTGGCCGCACTTGTACTCTTCGCCGGATCTTTTGTCGAGAGCGTGTAGCTTGAACTGCCGCCCACTCCGCAGGCGGCATCGTTCCAGTGCGGGCCGCTCGCGCTATATCCGGCCCCTCCATTATCAACAGCGATGGCTCCCGCCTCAACCTCAACGATTTTGACCGGCTGCGTCGGCTGCGTTGGCTGTGTCGGCTGTGTTGGCTGCGCCGGAGTGACTTCGCTGCGAGCCGGCGTCTCAACCGGAACCGCAACCGCGTTGCCGGGGCCGGGGTCGGCACCAAGCCAGAGGAACGTCACCAATACGTAGTCGGCACGGCTCATGCCCAGGTCGTCCCAGAAGGTGCCGTCAGCGATGTCAATGCCGTTCGGATCTTCGATCTTCCGCCCGTTCTCATCATTCCCACGGTTATAGCCATCAAAGTAGGCAGCGTGGGCCATGGGTCGTCCAACCGGCAGATCGCTGTAGCGGCGATTCGCATTCCAGTAATCGTCGGTTGTATTCCAGGGGCCAATGTCCCAAACCGGCACAATCACGCTGCGCCCGTTGTAGGTGAGGCGCACGGCGTACTGGCTGGAGTCGTTGGGAGAGAGGACGGTTCGCGAGGGCAGAGCGACAAAACGGTCGCGGGGCTGAATGATGTGGCCGTTCGCTGTCTGATGTCCCACCAGACCCTCGCGTGTGGCCAGAATGCGGTAGGTGGGGGCTATTTCCTGACGGCTAGGTGCGGCGCGAACCTGTGCGCTGCCAGTCGCCATCAGAATGAGGATGGCGACTCCGAAGATATGTCGTATACGGATTCTGCTCATAGTCCTCCTTCTACGGTGAGGTTGTCCAAGGACGGGATGGCCGCAATCCAGACCGCGCCAGGGTTCATCGGAACCTCCGTGCCATCTGCTGCATAGAAGCGGAGTTGCGCGAATCCGGCCCCCTTGCGCCACGTCCCCTTGATCATCGCCCCGTCACGGAAGATACGTGCCGCACCCGTCCCGATCACCTGTTGCTCAATGCGGCCCTTAGGATCATCAGGGACAGGCGACTCAGGCACTTCCATTACCACCACGTTCTTAAACTGGAGTTGCTCGCCGGTGCTGCCGTCAATGCCTGGCTCGCTGCCCCGGAAGTAGAGGTAATTGTTGGCAGCCGGATCGTAGCTCCAGCCCACGTATGTCTCGGGGTAGATGAAGTAGTAGCTTAGGCGCTGACTGGTTGGGCGCTGGTTGGCGGGAACGTCGGGCTTGAGGATGAAACCGATCTCGCTCAGATCAGGTGTCTCTAGGTTGCGACTGGCGGCGAAGGCGGCGATGCTAACACTGTCGGTGTAGAGGTTGTGCGGCGCTAGTCGCTCACTACTGCGACGGAAGTAGGGGCTAGAGACGCTCCTGAGACCATCATTGTTGATGATCTCAATCGAGGTTTGGGCCAGCAGTAATCCCTCTGGCGATCCGCCAGCGTGGGAGTAGACGGCGTGGAGACCCTTGGCCCACTCGACATAATATGATCGTGCGCTACGCACCGGGCCGATCATCGCCACATCCGGCGAGACGCCGGGGACAAACACGGCCATATAGCGGGTGATCCCAAACTCGGCTAGCGCCTCGAAGACGATGGCGGCCCCGCTTAACCCCGACTGCGGGTAGGCGTCGGGGTGATTATCAATCATCACCGCCAGAGGGCGATCCTTCACGCTGCCGCGTGGCAGGGCCAAGTCGCCCGTGATCGGCACAGGCGTGGCACTGGGAGGCACGGGAGTGACGCTGGGTGACGCAATGGTCGGCGTGGGGGGAACGGTGGGCAACAAAGTCGGAATGGGCGTGGAGACAGATGCGCTTATGGGTACGACAGGAGATACAGGTATTGTTGTTGACGATGCGGAAGAAGCGGCGCTATTGGCGCATCCTACCAGCGTGGACACGAGAAGCGCGAGCGATCCGGCGCGGATAATGTGCTTGTACATGCCAGGGTAGATCCTTCCGCGTACGTGGCGGCTCTCAAATGGGCGCTATGATACCACACATCACGAGCTATTGTACGTGGCATCGCGGTTCTGCCCTCCGTAAGATTCCAGTAAACCTCTTGTCATCAAATAGTTACCTACTACATCCGGTCAATCCAGTCCCTATCGTTTAGGGTAGTGATAGTAACGGAAGATGATCGGTAATGGTGTACTCATCGTGAGACAAGGGAGAAAATCATGCAACACGAACGGATGCGTAGGCTACGTGGGCCGCTCATGGGCGGATTCGCCGGGACACTCGCTTTGCTCCTGGGTCTGTGGAGTTGGGCCTCGCTGGCCAGTTCTGCCAGCCTCAGCGCATCTCCCACCAACCCCCGCCAGAATGACACGGTCACGCTCGTCGGTCAGGGTTTCTCGTCTGGTGAAACGGTATCGGTCTGGATCACCTACCCCGACTACCAGGTTGTTGGGGTAGCCGAGGTCACGACTGCCAGCGATGGCAGCTTCACCTACCCGTATGTCCCCGATTTCTTGGGAGCCACGTTCTCGCCCACGGGCAAGTATACCTACACCGCCCACGGCAAGGATAGCGGTCGTGAGGTCTACGCCACCATCAACCTGAGCATTGGCGCGGCCCCCGGTACATCCACCAATGTCAGTCTCACCGCCGCACATAACCGAGAGTCCCAGGGTTCGTACTTTGTCTTCCGGGGCATCGGCTACCAGAGCGGTGAAGACGTGGCTGTCTGGCTGCGCTATCCTGACAACACCGTGACGGATCTCGGCCATATCACCGCTAGTTCCACTGGCGGGATCGAGTATGTACTCTACGTCACCGGCGTGCCGGTAGGTCACTACGCCTTCACCGCTCGCGGTCTGAACAGCGCAGCAAATGGTATCACCGAATTTGATGTTACGGTTGACGACCTGACACTTGCCACCGGCACGGCATCACTCAAGGTCGGCCCCAGCCCCGATACCCAGCGCAGCTTCGCTACCTTCACCGGTCGCAGCTTTCGGCCCCAGGAGATCGTCTCGATCTGGGTCACACTGCCCGACTACTCGACCCGCTGGATTGGCGACGTGAAGGCCGCCTCCGACGGCACCTTCGTCGCCGTACTCTACCTGAGCGAGCAGGAGCCGGTAGGACAGCGCAGCTACACCGCCTACGGTAACATCAGCGGCGTACGCGCCATCGCTACCTATACACTCCAGCCCGGCTCTAGTACGACAACCACTGGTACCACAACGACAACCACCACCAGCACCACACCACCGGCCGCTGACGGTGTCTGCACTGGGACGGGTTGCTTCTAGGGAACTTCACCTCTTCTAAAGAAAACGCGGGGGTGAGGGAGCGGGCTAGTCCCGCTCCCTCACCCCCGCGTTCTACTTTGCCTCCCAACTACTTCTATAGATCTTCTAAACAGCCCGCCCCTATCATAAGCACATCGGAACAAGCAAGTGTAGGGGACACGACGATGATACAGACAGCGAAGCGACCGAGCCGGAACCTGATCAACCTGATTATTGATATGGCGATCTTTATAGCCTTTCTGGTGGCGATGGCCCCGCGCTTTAGCGGGATGGCGATACATGAGTGGCTTGGTGTTGCCTTTGGCGCGGCGATTACCAGCCACTTGCTGCTACACTGGCAGTGGATTGTCCAAGTAACCAAGCGCTTCTTCGGCAAGGTACAGTGGTCGGCTCGGCTAAACTACGTGCTGAACGCGCTCCTGTTCATTGATATGACGGTGATCATCTTCACCGGGCTGATGATCTCGGAGACGGTGCTACCTGCCTTTGGGCTGACGGCGATGCACGGCGGTGCGTGGAGGGGTCTGCATATGCTCTCGGCAAATTTGTCGGTCTTCCTGACTGGCTTGCACGTGGCGCTGCACTGGCAGTGGATTGTGAATATGACCAAGCGTTTTGTCATTGCGCCGCTGATGCCGCGCCGTGCGCAGCCTCAGCCGGCCCGCACCGCCCGTCCGGCACTGAAGGAGGAGGGGGTGTTGCGATGAAACTACTCGGACGAACGTTTGCCATTCTGTTCGCGGCGCTGCTGGTAGCAGGGGCAACCTACGCCCTGGGTGGTGGGAGCCTGACCGGAGGGACAACCAGCAACTCGTCAGGCACGGCTATTGTCCAGACTGGTGGCCCACCCGCCGGTAACGTCGCTGCCCGCGAGGGCCACGGGCAGGGCGGCGACCGCGAGGGTGGCGGGGTTTTTGGGGCGCTGGAGATCGGTAAGAACGTGGCGATGATCATGATTATTGTGGCTCTGGTGTCCGGTAGCACTGCCCTCGTCCGCCGGATCTGGCCGGGAACGTGTGAACAGGAACCCCCGGCGGCTTCAGTTAACTAAGACAAGGTTCGCAGGTGCATGACATTTTGCCGTCGAACAGCCCTCACCCCCTGCCCCCTCTCCCACGAGGGGAGAGGGGGTATTCCGCATCAGAAAGAGATCCGACTCCCATCCCCCCGCGTGGGGGAGGGGCTGGGGGTGGGGGGCGGGCGGCAATCTGCGGACCTTGCATCAGCCCTGGGTAAGATGGCGTGTCGCTCAAAAACCTGTGGTATAGTTTGCGCGGGAGCAGCATAGCCGGAGCCTAGCCCATGGCGAAGCCAAAGACAAACTTTACCGAGTTGACCCATCGAGTTGTTCGCGAGGCAGCCGAGCCGCTGACGATAGATGAGATTGTCGCTCGCGTCTTCACCCTTGCACACGGCGAAACAACCAAAAACCTCAAAAACACCGTGCGCGGTGCGATCTCCCAGAGCCATAGCATTGTCCTTACTCCCGATGGGGGTTATGGCTGGAAGACCCACCTGCTCAATGGCGTTGTCCACCGGATTGTTCTTGACGATGAGGATATGTCTGAGCGCGAGATCTTTCTTGATGATCTTCAGCGCGACCTGCTGGAACCCACCTCGCTTGGCAGCGATAAGTATGGCGTGACTGGGCCTGCTCGCCTGGAGTTGGTCGGCGGGCCGACCCTGCATGCTGCTGCCCTACCGCGCACTATCGGCGACTATTTGCTCAACGTTGATGGTGCGTTCTGGATCTGGCTCGATCAGCATAATCCCCAGTCCGGCGATAGTCTGCTGCTTACGGCTATTGATGTAGACGCTCGCCGCTATAGCCTTAGCTATGAGCCCGCCTCCGCCCGCGATGATGAGGCTATCGCCGCCCGTAACCAGGAGGTGATCGCTGCCGCTGTGAACTACGTTCATCACAGCAAGGGTCATGCCGCAATCTGGGATATTGCGAGCTACCTCAACGCGAGCGGTCTTTTCCACCAGATCCCTGCCCCCCTGCCCTTCGGCGATCTCTGGACCGCCGAGGTCTGGGGGCCGCTTGTGGATAAATATGATGTCTCGCCACTGACGCTCGGTGGCCAGGATGATGCGGCCCTGGATTTCCTCAACGCGATGCTCAGCGGGAGGGTCGTCGCTAACAGTGGTGAACGGATGGCATCCGGTACAGGTGACGGCCCGGTCATTACGGTTGGAGAACACGGCACCTACCAGGGCATCCTCGGTGTCGATCCGGCTCTGCTCCAGGCGCGCATTGATCAGATTCTCCAGAATCCGACCATCCTTGTCTCCGACAACGACCCGCTGCTAACTGCGATTACCACCGTGTTCGCCTCTATGGCGCTGCCCTCGCCCACTGGCCGCCCCTACCTGGCAAGCCAGCTTGTGGCGATATTTGGCGATACGGATGAGATCCTCGACTGGATCGAGCATGGTGCCGAACTCGGTATGGTGCAGATTGACCCCGCCTACGAGGCGCTGTGCGATGACGAAGGCGATGCGGAGGTGATAATCCCGCAGCCTGAGCCACGTGGTCATGTGAGCTGCACTCTTGTGCTGCGTGTCAGTTACCGTGCGAAGCCCGATTTCTGGCGCGAGATCGAGATTGCTGACGACCAGTATCTGAGCGACCTGCACTTAGCTATCCAGCGCGCCATAGATTGGGATAACGATCACCTCTATGCGTTTTATACAGGCAAGCGCCCCTACGACCAGAAGACCGAGATCGGCGCTCCGGGTGGGATGTCTCGCCGCCGTGCCGATAAGGTGACGCTCGGCGCGCTGGATCTGCGCGCACGTCAGAAGTTTCTCTATCTCTTCGACTTTGGTGACGACCACCTCTTTGACATTCAGGTGATGAAGATTAACCCCAAGGCTCCCCCCGGCATCTACCCGCGTATCGTTGGACAGCAGGGCGACCGGCTGGTTCAGTACGAGGGTGAGGATGAGGATGAGTGGGACGAGGAGTAGGAAATAAGTGCGGTATCTCCCCTCTCCCTTGGTGGGAGAGGGGCAGGGGGTGAGGGGGGACGGTTGGCACAAGATCGGCTTATGTGAGAAGAA
>JBAXMH010000247.1:0-7156 GCA_037134395.1 Chloroflexales bacterium | reverse complement strand
ACAATCCACAATCTAAATGATCGGATCATGACACGAGATCAGCTTCGTACCATCGGGGAAGGTCGCTTCTACCTGCACCACCGACAGCAGATCGGGAACCATCTCCATCACCTGATCGCGTCCCACCACATGACGGCCCAACTCCATCAGCGCGGCAACACTCTGCCCATCGCGGGCACCCTCCAACAGAGCCTCGGTAATCAGAGCGGTAGCCTCGGCGATATTCAGCTTCACTCCCCGGTCGCGTCGCCGTCGGGCCAAGTCGGCAACCACATAGATCATCAACTTCTCTTGCTCGCGTGGCGTCAGCAGCATAGATCTCCTCCATGACTAAAGCAGCGCAGTGGGAAACTGGCTTCGCGCCAGCGCCGCACTGCGCTGCTACATTCTATCGCTACCGGGTATCGTTGGGTGAGGGGTATTATACATCATCCAACTGTTTTTCCTATGTGGTTGGCCATCAGGACTCAGGGCTGTTGCAAAGTCAGTACGCCCCCTCTCCCCCTGCCCCCTCTCCCACGAGGGGAGAGGGGGTATTCCGCGTCAGAAGGCTGTCCGGATCCCCTCCCCCCGCGTGGGGGAGGGGCCGGGGGTGGGGGGGGCGGGCGGCAATCTGACGACTTTGCATCAGCCCTGCCATCAGGACTCAGGGCTGTTGCAAAGCCCTAGCACCGCATCGCCGTGGGGCTAAAGCCAATACCTTTCACATAAGCAGATCCTATGCCCGCCTTGCCCCCTCACCCCCTGCCCCTCTCCCACCGGGGGAGAGGGGAGATTTTTGCATCAGAGAGCGATCTACTCCCCCTCTCCCGTTCTGGGAGAGGGGGCTGGGGGGAGAGGGCCGAGCGGCGGTGGATTCCTTATGTGAAAGGTATTGGGGCTAAAGCCCTCGGCTCCTCGTCGCGAAGGCCGCCTGCGCGGCCTGCCTGAGGCCGCGCAGGCGGCCTTCGCGACCAAGAGCCCGCCCGTTTACGGGCCGGGTGCGTGACTTTGCATCAGCCCTGGCGGGATATTTGAAGCCATTGCGCCCGCTATATAGGCGTGCTAGGATGTGTTCGGGCCATCGAATTCTCCCTGCTATGGTTTTCGAAAAAGACAATTTTGTGCCCGCCTTGCCCCCTCACCCCCTGCCCCTCTCCCACCGGGGGAGAGGGGGGATTTTTTTGCATCAGAGAGCGATTCGCTCCCCTCTCCCGTCCTGGGAGAGGGGGCTGGGGGGAGAGGGCTGAGCGGTAGTAGACTTCCCTATGCTGCGACCGATCACCGTGCTGATGCTGAGCGGGCTGTGCTTCCTGGTAGCTCAGGGCACTGGCCTGCGGCTCTTCTTCCACCTGAGCTACCTGCTGCTCGGCCTGCTGATCCTGTCGGTGCTGTGGGCCTGGCTGAACCTGCGCGGCCTAGCGGTTGAGCGCGAGACGCTGACTCTGCGGGCGAATGTGGGTGAGTTCGCCCGCGAGCGGATCAGCATCCGCAACCGCTGGTTTATTCCTAAGCTCTGGATCGAGATGCACGACGAGTCGAACCTGCCGCAGCACGGAGCTGGGTTTGTCACCTACCTGGGCGGCAGACAGCACGGGCGATGGCTGGCTCGCACCCTCTGCACTATGCGCGGGCGCTACCGCCTTGGCCCGGCCACCCTGATCAGCGGCGACCCCTTCGGGATTGTGCGACTCAGCCGCACGATGCCCTCGACTAACGAGATTGTTGTCTACCCGCAGATGGTTGATCTGCCTGCCTTCTCTCTGCCTAGCGCCGAACTGCCGGGGGGACAATCCACCCGCGCCCGCTCCTTTAACGTGACGCCGAACGTCTCCACGGTGCGTGAATATGCGCCGGGCGATAGCTTCAACCGCATCCACTGGCGTAGCACGGCCCGCGCCGATCACCTGATGGTCAAGGAGTTTGATCTCGAACCTTCGGCAGATATTTATGTGGTACTCGATATGCAGGAGCGCACGGTGGTGCGCGACACGCGAGTTCCACGCCAGCGCCAGGATGAGGAGAATGATGCGCGCAACCGTGCGCCCTGGTGGATGCGTCAGCCCAACCAGTCCCCCGCGCTCGGCCAGATACTAGAGAGTACCGAGGAGTACGCGGTAATGGTGGCTGCGTCCCTGGCCCGCACGCTGCTCTCCCAGAACCGTGTTGTTGGCCTGGTGGCCTGGGGCCAGCACCGCGAAGTCATCCCCGCCGAACGCGAGTCCCGCCAGCTTTTCAAGATCCTAGAGGCTCTGGCCATCCTGCGCGCCCATAGTACCGAGTCGCTGGCCGAAGTGCTGATCGCCGAGAGTCAGCGCTTCGGGCGCAACTCTACTCTGCTGATCATCACCTCAGCGATTGACGAACAATGGGTCAGCGCCCTTCAGCAACAGCTACTCCGGGGTGTACGCGCTGCTGTCATTTTTGTTGACCCCAGCAGCTTCGGCGGCATACACGATCCTGAGCCGACTCTGCGCCGGGTGGCCGAACTGCGCGTGCCGGTCTACCGTTTGCGCCAGGGCGATTCGTTGGCTGCGGCTCTTGTTGAGCCATTGAGCGCAGGATCGCAGAATCGTGCGCCCGGCCTGTGAGTCGTCCTTCTCGCCGATGCTTAGGGAAGCGGAGCCTTATTCATTGTCCGATTGCGAGTGGTCTATCACGCTGAAACCTGGCACCTGAAACCTAGTCTCGTGCCCTAATTCGCATAGGCGCTCGTATTCGCCTCGATCCATGCCGCCAGGATCGCGTGGTTCGTCGGCACGTGTTCCAGAAACGTGTGCCGTGTCGCCGTATCCATCGAGGCCGCCTGTGTCACGAGTCGTGCGTGCAGTCGCGCAAGCAGCGCGGGTGCCCGCGTATCGTCGGCAGCCCGTAGCACCTGGTATGTATCGTAGTAGGCGCGGAGGTGCCGCTCGTGTCCACCAAGATTGCCATCTGGAAGGGCGCTCAGTACCGGTGCGATCTGGGCCAGTGCCCCGGATATGTTGCCCTGTACCAGTAACACGTGCGCCATCGCGGCATGGCCGCAGAGTTGATAGACGTCCCCGATCCCCAGTGCGTCCCGCAGGGTGCAGTACTCCTCGAACATCATCACAGCAGCATCAATCTCCCCACGTGCAACATGGATGTAGCCCAGGCTAAGCAGGTTGATCAGCTTATAGTGACGGTCGCCGGTTGCGCGAATCAGCCCCAGACTGCGCGTGATGTTGTCGTACGCGGTGTCCATGTCGCCCTGATGGTAAGCGCACTCGCCTAGGAGGGAGAACGCAATCGCCTCAGTCTGGCGATGAGCGGTGAGTTGGGCGAACCGTAACACCTGCGTGAGTTCTGCGTGGGCCGTGGTGTAGTTGCCCAGGATGATGCGCAGCCCACCCAGGTTAAGGAGTGTGACACCCTCGCCCATGTGGTTGCCGATCTGCTGGTGCAGGGCCAGCGCCTGGGACTGGAAGGTCAGGGCCGCAGGATAGTCACCGATAGTGTAAGAGATAAAACCCAGGCGACCCAGGGCGAGAGCCTCGCTCTGCCGCTCACCCAGGGCTCGGCTGGACATCAGCGCTTCTGCCGCGTACCGCCACGCGGTACCCCAGTCCTCCGATGCATGCGCCATCGCCAGCAACCCCTCCAGTTCGGCTCGTCGTTCCCCGCTGGCCCGTACCCACGCAAGAGCGGGCTCGATCTGCGCACGCGCCTGGGGGTACCTGCCCTGACGTGCGAGAATCCGCCCCAGGTGAAAGCGAGCTGATGCGGCCCGAGCCGGGTCTTCCTCCGCGAGTGCGAGTGACCGCTCAGCGTCTGCCTGGGCCGCACGGAAGTCGCCCATTGCCTCGTGATATGCGCTCACCCGAAGCGCAGCATCGGCTGCACGCTCGGGATGCCCGGTCGCCAGTTCCTCCAGGGCCACAAGATCATCCGCCTGAAACTCACGCTGCCCCAAAAGTGCGTAGACCGCCTCACGTACCCACAGGATCGCCCAGCGTTCTTCCCAATCCTCCTCGGGAGCCAGGGCCAGCGCACGGCTCAGGTAGTCTACGGCGGCGGCATTGGCGTAATCTGCCGCCGCCGCCTCACCAGCCCGCCGCAGGTACGAGCGTCGCTTCGGTAAGTTATCGCTGCGGTCGTAGTGGTAAGCCAACAGATCCAGCGGCGACGTATTCGGGTCGGTCTGCTCCAGCCAGTCTGCCAGCGCACCGTGGAGTCGGTCGCGCATTGTTTGCGGCAGGCTCGCGTAGGCCACTTCTTGGGTCACGACATGCTTGAACAGGTAGGCCAGTTCCGGGTCTGGCGTATCCATCGGTGTCAGGCCGAGGCTTGCCAGTTGCTCCAGATTGCTCCTCACGAGCAGAGGTTCGCCCAAGTCGGGGACAAAACCGGGCAGCCAGGCGGCGCGGAAAATCCGACCGACCACGCTGGCCACGCGCAGCGTTGCGCGCTCGTGTTCGGTCAGTTGGTCAATGCGGGCAAGTACCAGTCGGTGCAGGCTGTCCGGCAAGTCCAGCCCCTCCAATGCCGCCGGGTCGTCGGGCGTGATCCCCCGGTCGTGGAGATAATTGAGCAATTCCTCGACATAGAACGGGTTGCCCTGAGCGCGGGCAGCGAGCGAGGCCACCAGACCCTCGGGCAGTGTGGATGTTCGTGTAGGGAAGAGCCGGGCCAGCTTGATCCGCACCAAGGCCGTCAGTTCCGCCTCATCCAGTCCCTCCAGCGCGACAATGGTCACCTGGGGGAGTGCCAGCAGCGGCGCAAGAGCGTGGGCCTCTGCGGGGCGGGCAGCCAGCACGAGGAGCAGGGGTATGTCGGTGGCCTCCTGAACCAGATGCAACAGCAACTCCAGGGAGAGCGGGTCGAGCCAGTGGGCATCCTCAAGAACCAGTAGCAGAGCCCCGCCCTCCATCCGCGCCTCATGGGCGGCATGAATGAGCAGATCCACCAAAAGAGCCTCGCGGGCACCCTTACGATCCTGTGGTGCGAGAGTTCGCGTGAACTCGTTTTCCGGTGGTTCCATCTCCAACAGCAGGTCGAGCAGTGGCAGCGCCGTAGCCCGTGCCGGTACGCGCTTCTCCAGTTGACTCGCCAGTAGCCCCATCTGGCACCGCAACGGCACGTCTGGGTCAATATCCAGCAGCGCCTGGATGATCGGTCGCCAGGTCAGGTAGGGCGTGCGGGTGCCGCTGGCCGCCGCTGCCCCCCCGTAGCCCGTACAGCCGTGTCTGCGTGCGAGGCGCACCACTTCGGAGACCATGCGGCTTTTGCCCATGCCTGCTTCAGCCTCGATGATCACGATCTGGCATTGGCCGAGGAGCGCCTGCTCCAGACATGCCTCAATACGGGCGAGTTCGTGCGTGCGCCCCGTCATCGGCAGCGTGTAGGCGGGTTCCTGGAGGCGGATGGCCCGTCGGCGGGTCAATCCAGTCAGCCCAAAGACGGGCAGCGGCGCGGATCTCCCCTTGAGCATAATCGGCGGGCGCGAGTCAAGACTAAACGCTTCGCCCAGGGCGGCCTGCACGCGCCCGCTGAGCAGAGTTTCGCCAGGGGCGGCCCGACTCATCAGGCGCGCCGCGAGGTTCACATCATCGCCCAGCACGCTGTAGGTCAGTCGGTCGGGACTGCCATAGGATCCACAGCGCATCATCCCCTGGCTGATCCCGATCTGGAAGGCGGGAAGCCCGAGATCGGCGGCGGTTGCGTGCAGAGCCAAGGCCGCCTGCGCAGCGCGGCGGGCATCATCTTCGTGGGCGACGGGGGCACCGAAGGCACCATAGAGGTATGAACCTTTATCGCCAACGGTAAGGCTCAGCAAGGTGCCGCTGGTATCGGCGAAGATGACCTGGGCACGGCGGATCAGAGCATCAAGACGCTCGCCGGCCTGGTCATGGCCATCGAAGTCGAGGCCGCCAAAGCGCAGGAATAGCGCGACCGCCGGACGCAGTTCGGTGAGGAACGTCCCTAGTCCTGCCTGTTCGCGTTCCCAGACTGCCGGAAGTACCCAGGAGCGTAGGACGGCGGCGGGCAGGGCAACCGGCTCCCAGGGCGTTACGACGGGCGTATCAGCAAGGGCGTGTAGCAGGGTGAAGCGATCCCCCGTCTCCTCGTCTGTCCGCGACTGACCAATCAGGATGCGGGGGCTCAGAGCGGCAACCGCCGCGTCATCCAGCAGCACCTCGCCCGCGTAGGCAAGCACCTCGCCCGCCGCCATGCGTGCCAGCGTCGCACCGGCCAACACATCGAGCCGCTGGATCGCCGGATCGCCGACAACGAAGCGTCGGGCTGGGCCGGCAGCGATGGAAACCTTGAGGGCCAGCCCAGTGGCAGGCATTCCCGCCAACCGAATGTCCGCAAACGGCACCATCGTGGCCTGGAAATCGAGGGCGCAGGCAGCAGCGCGGGGGACGGCGGGGCCATCCGCGTCATCGAACCAACAGGTCATGGCATCGCCCGCAAAGCCGATAACACTCCCGTGCCAGCGAATGACGACCGCGCCTAGGGCCGCATACACCGCGTTGATCTGATCGGTGAGAGCCTCGATGCCACGGCGCGGGCCGAGAGCTTGAGTCAGAGCCTCGGTGAGCGGGGTGAAGCCGGAAATATCGGCGAACAGGGCGGCACCGCAGGTGCGGTCGGGGAGATTTTTCTCAATGGCGAGGGCTCGGGCGCGATCCTCAGCCAGGTAAGCGCGCAGGGAGTCCATCGGTAGACCTTTCCGGGTGCGGCTATGAGGTAGGTGGCATATAAAAAAGGCGGTGTGCGAATCCTAGTCGTAATACCTTTCACGTAAGGATTCTACCGCCGCTCAGCCCTCACCCCCCAGCCCCCTCTCCCACAAGGGGAGAGGGGGAGTCGAACGGATTCTTGTGCAGAATCCCCCCTCTCCCCCGGTGGGAGAGGGGCAGGGGGTGAGGGGGCAAGGTTGGCACAAAATCGGCTTATGTGAAAGGTATTGATCCTAATTCGTACACGGGCATTAACGTCACTAGGCAAGGAATCTATCCGACGCAACATTACAATCTGGGTGATATAGCAGTCCCATCCCGGTTGTGAAGGGGAGTCCAGGCTTCAGCCGACTAAAGCCTGGACTCCCCTACGGCAAACCTGACCCCTGACCCCTGACACCTGACCCCTTGTTTTAGAAGCTGTCTGAAAAGGTTACATATCCCGCAATTCCCCCTCCCCAGCCCTCCCC
>JBAXMH010000246.1:0-7174 GCA_037134395.1 Chloroflexales bacterium | reverse complement strand
CGCCCATGCGCCGCATTGGCTATGCTGAGGATATTGCCAACGCCTACCTCTTCCTCGCCTCCGACGAGGCCAGCTTTATCACTGGCACGGTGATCTCGGTGGACGGCGGCCTGATGTTCTAGTCCTCATACTTTTTAAATAAGGAGTCTGCCGCCGCTCAGCCCTCACCCCCCAGCCCCCTCTCCCAGCACGGGAGAGGGGGAGCCGGAGGCGCTCTGTTGCAGAATCTCCCCTCTCCCTCGGTGGGAGAGGGGTAGGGGGTGAGGGGGCCAAGGTCGGCATAGAGATCTGCTTATCTGAAGAGTATTAGATCTAGGACGTAACCCCAGGATAGTGCATCAGTTCGTGAAGGGTACCCGTGGTACGACCCCGTTTGTCCAGCAGCGCCTTCAGTCTCTGAAGGCGCTGCTTGCGCGTCTTCGCCGCACGCCCCTCGCCGACTGGCCCTTGATCGAGTTTGCTGTGCCTGAGGCGGCGGCGATCTATATGCTGTCGTTCTTGGGATCTGCCGCCCTCGGCCTCCTTCGGCAGATGCTCTTTAATGCTCAGTTTGGCCTGAGCGATGTGGCCAGTGCCTACTATGTGGCCTTTCGCCTCCCCGACACCCTCAATACTCTGGTAAGCGGCGGGGCGCTCACCAACGCCCTGGTTCCGGTGCTGCTGGTGGTCTACGCACGGGAAGGCGATGCTGCCTCGCAGCGAGTCCTCAATCTCGCACTGACGGTGCTACTCGCTGTCGCCGGGCTGCTCAGCCTGATCTGCGGTATCTTTGCCCCCGCTTTTGTGCGCTACCTGCTGGCCCCCGGCCTCGATCCCGCCACTCAGTCTCTTACGGTGGAACTGACTCGGATCATGCTCCTGGAGGTGATGCTGGTGGTGGCCGAGAGTTGTCTGGTGGCCCTGCTGGTCAGCCGTAACCAGTTGCTCCTCCCCGCATTATCCACCGCTATCCACAATCTGGCGCTAATCAGCGGGATCGGTGCGGCCATGATCTTCCCGCAGGTGGGCATTTACGGACCGACGTGTGGGGCCATTCTTGATGCGCTATTTAAGCTGGCCTTGCTCGTGCCGGGGTTGCGTGGCCGTGGCTACCGATTTCGTCTGGCCTGGGCACCGCACAACCGTGACCTGCGCACAATGCTGCGTCTGCTGGTGCCAAACGCCCTCTCTAGCGGGGTAAATTACAGCGGGGCGATTGTTGATACCGCCCTGATTACGCTCTGTGGTCAGGCGGCGGCACTTGGGGCCATCCAGAATGCGAACCTGCTGATCGGCCTACCCGTTCGCCTGCTGGGGATCTCGATTGGGCAGGCCGCTCTGCCGCATATGACCGCCCTAAGCATTACCAACGACCTCGTAGCGATTCGGCGGGAACTCCATCGCACACTCTTGGTCGCCTGTGGCCTTGCGGTGCTGGCGGCTTTGACCATTGTGGCACTGGGCCGTCTGGGAATCCGCATCATTTTAGAGCGCGGTGCCTTTGACTCCGCCGCCGGTGACTTGACCTACCAGATGATCGTGGCCTTCAGCGTTGGCCTGCCCGCCTATGTGGCCACCGAGGTTCTCTCGCGGGCGCTGCTCAGTCGTCTTGATACACGCACCCCGCTGATCACGAACTGCCTTCAACTGGCGGTACGTGTTGCCCTGCTGCTCTCCTTTATCGGCCAAGTCGGCCCGCTGATGGTGCCCCTAGCCTTCGCTGCCAGTTCCATCGGCGAGACGATCATTCTCTATGCGGTGCTGCGCCGTCGTATATCCACCTGAAACTTAGATCGCCAGTTTCACTGCCGGGTCGCCGAGCAATGCATAGTTGCGGGCATCGTTGCGGGCCATCCAGAGCTGGGACAGTCGCAGTGGATTGGGGGTGACGCCCATATCAATCAGTCTAAGCTCTTCGGTCAGGGTGAGCGAGCGTGCGCCTTGGATCATATTGAACTGGTCGGTGGCGCTGCCTGCCGGCTTGCCCTCCAGCAGCCGCCCGATCACATCCTCGAAGGGCTGAGTCTGGGCTTTCGTACCCTCGTTGCCAAAAGAGTAAGTCCAGGCCCGCTCAACGTGGCCCAGTACCGCCAGGGCACCTTTCGTCAGCATGCGTTGCGGCAGTTGGGCAATGAACGGGAAGGGCGCGATCTGTCGGCGCGGCTTGGCCTTATCGAAGATGAACTCGTCATACTGAGGGCAGCCAGCCCCGTAGCAGGCGAACAGGAAGGCGATCATCCCCTCCAGGTTCGCGTTGGACATCCCATCCAGATCCTGGCCCGACATCCAGTGTTCGCGCTTGATCTTATCAAACTCGAAGTCGGCGGTTAGCAGGGCGCCCTGATGGTGTATGAGAAGGGTGGGATCGCTCAGTGGTAGGCCGATGCCGTGGCTGGCCGTAAAGAGCAGGGCGGGCGGGATGCTGGCGCTCAGCAGCCGCTCCAGATTGTTGCGGGTGGCATCGTCGCCCAGGCAGATCGTCTGCGTAAAGCCCTGCTCACACGGAACCTTCCCGATTTTGCTCCACTCGAAGAGGGGAGTGATCAGCTCGTCGGCGCTACGCTGGGTAGAATTATCGTCCTCGTGGCGCGTGCCGAAGAAGGCAATCTCCTTGCGCAACCGCGCCGCCGCGTCGGCGCGAGTCTCGGCCTGCACGACACGTTCGGCATAGGTTCGGTAGTCATCGAAGCGGTGGCGTCCGTTCTCGTCAGTGAAAGCGACCCGGCCAACGCCCCAGAACATGTCTAGCTCGTACTGAAAATTCAGCGGAATGCAGGTATCGTCGGCAGGGTCAGGCGAGCCAGGACGAGAGGCGAGCAGCAGGTAGAAGGGCACGCCACGGGTGGGATCAACTGGCCCCTGGGATGTGCCGTGGCGCGAGAGCCACGTACCTACCCGCTCGTTGGCACGCACCAGCAGCACCGGCGGTATCTTACCCCAGTGACTTTTGAGGGTCTTTGTGCCGCCGTCGGTATGGCGGCTCAGCCACGCCCCGCAGGTCGTATCGCCGCTCTGAAAGCCGAAATCAATCTGGCTGAAGCCCATCTGCTGCATGCGATGCTGGATAAGCGGCCAGAGTGATGAGATCACTCTGACGTCATCTTGTCCGCGCACCACCACCGCCCAGCGGGCCTCCTCAATCTTGTTCTGATTGAAGTCGGCAGTAGTGCCTAAATGGGGAGTGTCCTTCTTCGCATTGTAGATCCCCTCCATCTCCTGCGACTCTGGCCCGAGACCCTGGGCCATCCGCGCTGCCGCATTGGCATCAATCTTTAGTAGGAGACTGCCGGTGATGCCGTCAATGCCATTGGCAGAGAACTCATCGGACTCGGCGCTGGTATCGGTGCCGATAAAAACCAGCGGAGCTTCGTAGCGACTCTCGACTGTCGAAGTATTCTGTTTCGTTAGGCTGAGCTGCTTATCCAGTTCTTTAATCAGCCCATCGTACAGGCGGTTGATCTCCGTGCCAGCGGGGAACTCGCGGCGGGTGAATTGCTCGGTCAGCTTTTCAACCAGCGTCTTGATCCTTTTGAGCTGCGTCACGTCTTCCAGATCGGCCTCCAGGCGAACAATGCGCTGCTGGATGAGATCTACCGCATGCTGGAGCGCGCTGTGGACTTCATTGACCTGCTCATTTGGCATGACTGGTTCCTTGATGTTCGCTTAGACAAGATTTCAGGTGCGAGGTTTCAGGTTTCAGGTTGAACGCATCAGGAAGCCACATTCTGGCCTGAGACAAGGTGTCAGGTGTCAGGTTTGCGGCAAATCTGCAATCTGAAATATGTCTTAGGCAGAACTCACGACACCTGGTTGAGGGCGTCCTGGAGGCTGGCGTAGGTGGGGATCCCGGCGAGATCAATATCGAGATCAACAATGGTGTGGGCGGTCTGCGCACGGATACCGACGAGGATCACGTGGGCACCGAGGAGGCGCACCCCAGCAGCGGCGCTCATCAGCACCGCCAGCACCTCGGCATCCACATCACGCACACCGCTGAGGTCGAGGATCAGCGTGCGGGCGCGGCGGGCGTAGACATCGGCCAGAACGGTCTGAAGCACACGCTCCGCACGGCGTTTGTCTATCGAGCCGATCAGCGGAAGCAACAGCGTATCACGCCCAATCGGGATGCTTGGCGTCGCCAGTTCCTCAATGCGGCGATCCTGGGCCTCGATCATTTCCTGCTGAATATGTAGTCGCTCGGCCTGGGCAGACTGCTCGGCGGCGATGCGCGTTTTGAGTGCGGCGGCCATTTGATCGAAGCCACGGGCGAGTTGGTTGATCTCCGTGCCACCACTCATGCCGACGTGCTGCTCAAGGTCGCCGGCGGCGATGCGCTCGGTGGCGATAGTCATCCGCCGGATCGGCGCGCTGATCAGTTCGGCAATCAGCACGGCGGCACCGGCAGTGAATAAGAGGACAAGCAGTGCGGTGAAGACGGTGCTAGACTGGGCAGCGCTCACGGGGGCCAGTGCATCTTTGCTATTTTGGTAGAGGATTATGCCCCAGTTCAGGCTAGGGATCTGGAAAGCATTCGTTACCGGGGCCAGGACGACGAGGCGTGGGAAGCCTGCAAACTGGGCGAGGCTATAGGATGTGTCGCGGGCCTGGGCAATCACGCTGGCATCGCTGTCGGACGGCTTCTGGAGAACGCTGCCACCGGGCTCCAAAATCTGGTCGCCGATAAGCAGATTAGCCTTGGTTCCCACACCGAAGCGGTTCTCCATCATCGGCAGAGTGATCGCGTCAGCGCGGTAGGTGGAGCGCAGGACGCCGATAAAATCGCCTTTGTCCTTTGCACGAATGGCGATAGCAATGGTGATGCCAAATGTTCCGCTGCTGCTATCAAAAGCAGGCGTCCCGACAAAAACCCCCGCGACGGAGGCATACTGCCACCACTCCTCATCGCCCTGATTATAGTCGGTGGTGCGGTTACTGGCTGCCACCAAGGCACCGTACTGGTCGGTAAACATCAACTCGGCAAGATTTTGGTCAATCTTGGTCTGGGCGCGTAGGTCATCGGCCAGCGACGTATTTAGCACACCAGTAATGAGCGGTGTGCCCGCTCCGGCAGCACTCCAACGCGCATCACGCTCGTTGATCTGACGTGCGATCTCGGCCTTATCGGTTGTACCATAGCTCGCCACCTGACGGTCAGATGCCGCGTTCAGGGTGAAACCCACCGCGATTGAGCGCAGTCGCGAGATCTGAGAGTCAATCGTCGAACCAACGATGCGGGCCTCGGCCTCGGCGCGGGCGCGGAGCAGCATGCCGCTATCGGTGAGGAGTGCGCTACTCACCTGCTGGGATTGGATCACGCTGACGGTAGCTACGGCAGCGGTCGCTATCACCAGAAAGGCAAGGGTTAGCCGGGCGCTGAGCATGTTCCAGATAGCTTTCATAGCACCCTTCGGCATGTTCGATAGTTCATGCGCTCAGTATAAACATTTTCCGTATTATAGACAAGGTTTCAGGTTTCAGGTTTCAGCGCATCAGAGCGCCTTATGAGTACCCAAACTGTAAAGTACCTGTAGCAATCCTATGCAGGTTATGAATAAAGGAGTCAAGCCTTTAGGCGGCTCTATTCAGCTAAAGCCTCGACTCCACGCGACAAATCCAATAAGATTGCGCTGCGAATCTTGTCATAGAGCAAAATGTCTTCATGCGCGGGGCGCACAACGCCGCGATGAAAATGGCCGCTGATGCCCGACTATCGGCTATCGGCTATCGGCTATCGTCACGGCCCAGCGGCTGCTTGTGCGCTGTGTACCATCTTCGCAGAGTACCATCCCGGAGTAGCCCGGTCGTTGCTCAATCCAGTCCATCCCCTCGTTGCCGAGGATAAAGAGCAGTTTTGCCGCCATCTCCGCCTCGCGGGCCGAGGGCGCGACCGCCGTCGCGATCAGCGTGTCTGTCTGTGCGGGCTGGCCGCTGCGCGGATCAATGATATGGTGACGCCAGACATTGCCCATTTTCCAGCGTCGGTAGTCGCGGCCAGAGGTGGCAACTCCGCCGCTGGCCAGCATCAGCAAGCCAAGGGAAGAATCAGGAAGCAGGGGATTGTCCACCTCCACCGGCCAGGGCGTGCCATCAGCCATAGGGCCACTCACAGCGATGTCCCCGCCGGCGTCAATCAGGGCCGGGCCGTAGGCGAGCAGATGGCGCACCGCCACATCGGCGGCCCAGCCTTTGGCAATCCCGCCCAGATCGAGGTGCAAACCCTTAGGCATACGTATGGCACGCATGCGCGGATCAAGCTCAATCGTCGTCCATGCCGTAGCACTTGGGATATGTGTAGGTGTGGCATCCCCTGGCCCTGCGGCAAAATCCTGGGTGTAGCCAGCCGCCTTTACCGCGTCGAGCAGCGTGGGCGTAACAATGCCACCGCTTTGCTGAGCCGCATCAATGGCCGCAATGAGTACGGCCCACAGCACCTCGCTCAGCGGCATCCAAAAACCCGCGTCGGCATTCAGTTGCGAGAGTTCGCTGTCCGTTCGGAAGCGGCTGAGGCACTGCTCCCACTCGGCGAACCAACTCGGCACCTGCTGTAGCGCGGCGACAATATCATCGCCCTCGCCATCAATCACCGCCAGCATCTGGCAGCCCATTGCGCGAAATTCTAGCCGTTGCATGGTGTACTCCGTAAACAGGGTTTCAGGTTTCAGGTGCTGGATGTTTGGGAAGATTAGATGTCGGTCTCATCTAATGCGGAGGAGGTGGGACGGAAGTACCCTCATTATGACATGGCTAAGGTGTCTTGTCACCTCGAAAACTCCATCTGCCAGGGCTGATGATCGGGGAGGGGCGCGTCGCGACGCGCCCCTACGATCCGTTT
Organism: Chloroflexales bacterium; assembly: GCA_037134395.1. Classification (GTDB taxonomy): domain Bacteria; phylum Chloroflexota; class Chloroflexia; order Chloroflexales; family Chloroflexaceae; genus Oscillochloris. Next base: position 363 of record JBAXMH010000246.1, on the reverse strand, counting down.
TCATCGGGTGTTGTGCGCGAAGCGCATGGTTGTCTGAAGATTTTACACCAGCACATAGAATTGCAACCGAAGGGCTTCACCCGCTTGAGCATCCTTAGATTCACAACCAATATGCGAACAAATTTGTCTTAATCGGTGGTATGGTATGCTTAAACCATACGAAAGAGCTTCATATGCCGAATCTACCTCGTCACAGGAATATCTCAATGACCAAGCAATTGATCCTCACTATTCCAGCCAGCGATAAGGGCCTGCGCTGCGAGATTGAGCAAGGCATCGAGGAGTACGCCGATGTCCGCCAAAGCCCATCCTACACCGACCCAGAGACGGTTAAGCTGGTGCTGGAGATTGTGAAGACCGGCA
>JBAXMH010000245.1:0-7180 GCA_037134395.1 Chloroflexales bacterium | reverse complement strand
ATCTGGGTGCGAATGCGTAGTGAGACGAAGTTGTTGCACACGGTCGTGCAAGACGACGGTGCCGGTTTCGATAAGGCCGCCGTCCTACGCACCTACGAAAAGCGTGGCTCTTTTGGCCTGCTGAATATTGATGAGCGCGCCCGCCTCGTCGGTGGCCAGGCCGATATGGAGTCGGCTATTGGTGAAGGTACGAAGGTGACGATTGTGGTGCCGCTTGAGTAGGGGCGTTTCGCGAAACGCCCCTACAAGGATTCAATGGATAACCCCTACCTCTCGACCCAACGTGTCCGCGCCGCCCTGCGATCCCTCGAATTGCGGCCCACCCGTGGCATGGGCCAGAACTTCCTGATTGACCCGCTGGCCCTGGATGCGATTGTCCGTGCTGCGGAGTTGAGCGCCGCCGACCTCGCGGTTGAGGTTGGTCCTGGCCTCGGCGTCCTCACGTGGGAGTTGCTGCAACATGCCGGGCAGGTGGTGTCGGTTGAACTTGATAAGCGTCTGGTCGCCCGCCTCTCTGAAGAGTTCGCCGATTCCTCGCTGAAGATCATCCAATCTGATGTGCTGCGCATCTCTCCCGCCGAGATCCTCACCGAAGCTGGCTTTCAGCCCTCAGCCCTCAGCCCTCAGCCCTACAAACTGGTGGCTAACCTGCCCTACGCCATCACCGCGCCGGTGCTGCGGCATTTCCTTGAGGGCGTCCCGCCACCGGAACTGAGCGTGGTCCTAGTGCAATGGGAAGTGGCCGAGCGTATCTGCGCTACGCAGGGCGATCTGAGCGTTCTGGCACATTCTGTGCAGCTCTATGTCGCGCCAGAGATTGTGGCCCGCGTACCTGCCAGCAGCTTTCATCCCGTCCCAGCGGTTGACTCGGCGGTGCTGCGTATGCGCCGACGCCCCGCACTGGCGGTGGATGTGGAGAGTGTGGCCGGTCTCTTCCGCATTATCAAGGCCGGGTTTCTCCAGCCACGCAAGCAACTTGGCAACGCCCTCCCTGGCGGCCTAGCTGCCCTGGGAACCGTCCTCTCTCGCGAGGTGGCCCTGGCCGCGCTGGCTGCCGCCGATGTGAACCCTATACGCCGCGCAGAGACCGTGACGCTTGCCGAGTGGGCTGCAATTTATCGTGCCCTGACATAATCTGTGACCCATGGTACAATGAAATGCTGTCCCTAGATTTTGATGTAGCACGGAGCGACGATACCATGGCACAGATTGATCAGTCGAAGTTTTCCGCACTGAGTACGCATCAGTATGCTAACTTGATCACCTACCGCAAGAGTGGTGAGGCAGTACCAACCCCGATCTGGTTTGCCCTGAGTGGCGGTAAAGTCTATGTGATGACCTCTAAAAACTCGGGGAAGGTGAAGCGCATCCGCAACAACGGGTGCGTGTTAATCGGTCCGTCCGACATGAGGGGAACCCCCCGTGGCGAGACGATTGACGGCGTGGCCCGTGTGCTTGGCCCCGGTGAGGAGACGCTGGCGAAAGACCTACTTGATCGGAAATACGGACTGATCAAGGCGGTCTTCGATTTCTTCATAACTCTCAGCGGTGGCGAGCGCGACTGGATCGAGATCTCGCCGGCATAGGCAGATTGCAGATTGCAGATTGCAGATTGTGGATTGCAGATAAGGCCGTCGCTGAGGTGTACCTCAGCGACGGCCTTATCTGTGACGAGTGACCTTTGGTGAGAGAAGGCATTGATGCAGCAGGCGACTCTGACAGCGATTATTGGTCCGACTGCCGTGGGCAAAACGCGGCTGGCCATTGCGATGGCCAGCCGCGTTGGTGGTGAGATTGTCTCAGCCGACTCGCGACAGATCTACCGGCACATGGATATTGGCACGGCCAAACCGACCCCGGACGAGCGGGCGGCGGCGGTACATCACCTGATTGATATCCGCGACCCGGACGAGGATTTCTCGCTGGCGGGCTATCAGGATCTGGCCATGGCGGCGATTGCGGACATTGTGACGAGGAGACAGGTGCCGCTGCTGGTAGGCGGCACCGGCCAGTACCTCGCGGCGGTACTGGAGGGCTGGCATATCCCTCGGGTGCCGCCGCAACCGGAACTGCGCGCCGAGCTGGAGCGCGAGTCTGCCGAGCGCGGTATCGGGGCGCTGCACGCCCGTCTGATCGAGGTAGATCCGGCGGCGGCGGCTCAGATCGCACCAAACAACCTGCGGCGAGTAATCCGCGCCCTGGAGGTTCATATCGTGAGCGGCAAACCGATCTCGGCGCAGCAGACGCGGGTACCGCCGCCCTATCACATCCGCACAATCTGGCTAAACTGCGAGCGCGAGGAGATCTACCGGCGCGCAGATCAGCGCGTGGAGAACATGGTAGGTGCAGGGCTGGCCGATGAGGTGGCGAGCCTGCGGGCGCGTGGCTACGGCTGGGAGCTACCGGCCATGTCAAGCCTGGGCTACACCCAGATGCGGCCCTACCTGGAGGGCAAGGCCAGCCTAGAGGCGTGCGTTGAGCGGCTGAAGTTCGACACCCACAGCTTCATCCGTCGCCAGGGCGCATGGTTTCGCCGCATGCCGGGACTGGAGATATGGACACCGGAGATGGCTGAGTGGCGGGAGTTGATGTAAAAATAGGCCGGGTGTCGGGTAGGGGCGCGTCGCGACGCGCCCCTACGGCCCCATTTTCATCGGGTGTTGTGCGGCGGAGCCGCATGGTTGTCTGAGGTGAAAATAGCCGATAGCCGATAGCTGTTGTGGTCTTTAGTGTAATGAAATCTCTATCCCTACTCCTGTTGTTACCGATGCTCGTCTACCTGGCCGTGGTTATGATCTGGCACTCCCAGGGCATCAATCCGATCACCGGCGATGAGCCACACTACCTGCTGATTGCCGAATCTCTGCTGCACGACGGCGATCTGGCTGTGCTGAACAATTACCATCCCAACACGCCCGTGGCGCGGGAGTTACCGGGAAATGTGGCTCCTACCGACACACATTCGCAGGGCGATCATAGCATCCACGGTGTTGGCTTGCCCCTGTTGTTGCTGCCTGCCTACGCTCTGGGCGGTGTGCTGGGGGCCAAGCTGTGGCTGGCGTTGCTGGTTGGTCTGACTCCGCTGGCCGTCTATCGCGTCGCACAGGTTTTCCTGCCAGATACCGGGTGGTCCATCACCATCGCACTGCTGATCGGGCTTGGTCAGCCCTTCGTCACCGCCAGCGGCCAGATCTACCCCGACCTAATTGCGGGGCTGATTATGTTCTGGCTGCTGGGGCGGGGGGCAGGAGGCGGGGGGCAGGAGGCAGGAGGCAGGAGGGTGTGGGTAGATGGAATTCTGCTCGGCTACCTGCCGTGGTTACACATTAAGTTCCTCCTTCCCGCCATGATCATCTGCCTGACATGTGGGCAGGAGACGGGAGGCGGGAGGCGGGAGGCAGGAGGCGGGGGACAGGTGGCGAGAGGCGGGGGACAGGTGGCGAAGTTCCTGGGGTTCTTGCCACTTGTTATCTCCCTCTGTGGCCTCGGTTGCTACAACCAGTGGGCCTTCGGATTCCCCCTTGGCCCGTACCAGCCAGGGGACGTAACATCATCGCTCACACAGATCGCCATGATCTTCCTGGGGCTGCACATTGACCGTATGCAGGGGCTGTTCATCCACGTCCCACTGCTCCTGCTTGGCGTCTTTGGATTGGCCTTCTTCATCGCTGAACAACGGCGACTGGCCCTCAGCGTTGGCTTAGTCTATCTCACGGTGATGCTGCCGCACGCCGCGCACACCAACTGGTATGGCGGCACATCGTTTGCCGGGCGGTTCTTCTGGTCTACCGCGCTGCTGTGGTGCTTCCCGCTACTCTCCGCCATGCGTTATCTCACAGCGCGCCGTAGGTTCTGGCTGGCTATCTGTTTGCTGATCGCGACATCCCTTACACAGGTCGTCTTTCTCGCGAAGGTGCTCATCCCCAACAACTATACCTACAACTCAACCCTTGATGGCACGGCGAACTGGTTGGCGAGCAACCCCTATAGCGATTTTTTTGACCTCCCGGCGTACCAGCGAGCGCAGTTCCTGCCATCGTTCCGTGACATTGACACCTACCTGCGCTCCCCGATAAACTGGGTCTTTGTCGGCATGCTTGTCGGTCTGGCCGTCGCAGGGTACTGCGCTCTGCGACGGCACATGGCGCAGGATGGAGCGTAGAACGTGTACGCGATGATCGACTCGCGTATTATAATGACAGGGGAAGAGCTTGGAGTACCATAATGACAGCTATACCCGAATCTCCCGACGACCTGCTACGCCAGGGCGTAGCCGCGCTAAAGATGGGCGACCGGGCGCTCGCCTCAAACCTGCTCGCCCGTGCGGTGCGCAGCGATCCGCAGAACGAGCAGGCGTGGCTCTATCTGGCTGGTGCCGTGAGCGACTCCGCACAGCGGCGCACCTGCCTTGAGCGTGTCCTCAGCCTGAACCCGCACAATGAGGCAGCCCGCCAAGGGCTGCGCGGCCTGAGCTATGCGCCCGCACCAACCCCCCCACCTGCCCCCACGTCGCACCCCGCGTCGGCCCCCACCCCCCCGCCTACCCCCAAGCCGCCTCCCCCTGCCCGTACTCCGGTATTGGCCACCTCGACCACCATGCGCCTTGCGCCTACCTTCGCCCCGCTAGAGAACCAGACACGCAACAAAGCTATCCGTCACCCCGCCGACCGACTGGTCTGGGTGCTGATCCTCGTCCTTGGCCTGATGCTGATGCTCGGTTCCGGAACCTACGCGATCATCCTACTGCGCGGCTAACGTACCCCTGGCTTGACATCCCTGGCCCTAGCCCCTACCATTAACGGGAGGCGGTACAGGCACATGTGCCAGACAGCCAGCAGAGAGGAAATAATGGCCGAAGAGCTTTTTAGTGGGCTGAACCCCGCCCAGCGCCGCGCCGTCGAGGCGATCTCCGGGCCGGTGCTGGTGCTGGCCGGGCCGGGTAGCGGCAAGACCCGTGTACTCACCCATCGCATTGCCTACTTGATCCGCGAGGCCGGTGTAGACCCCTACAGCATCCTGGCTGTCACTTTTACGAACAAGGCCGCCCGCGAGATGAAGGAGCGGATCACGACGCTCGTCGGCTCCAGCGAGGCCCAGGCACTCACCGTTGGCACCTTCCATAGCCTCTGCGCACGCTTCCTACGGCGCGACATCATTCACCTTGGGCGCGAGCGCGATTTTGCGATCTACGACGGTGACGACCAGGAGCGGCTGATGCGCCGCGTCTTCAGGGGGCTGAACCTCGACGAGAAGAAGAACCCGCCGCGTGCTATCCGCGCTCGTATCTCTAGCGCCAAGAACGAACTGGTCTCGCCCAGTGAGTTTGCTCGCCTCAACCATACCTATCCTAACGAGGTCGCCGCACGTTGCTACGAACGCTACCAGAATCTGCTGCGCGAGAGCAACGCCCTCGACTTCGATGATCTGTTGGTCGAGATGGTTCATATCTTTGAACTTTTCCCCGAGGTGCTGGAGAAGTATCAGAATCGCTACGCCTACCTGTTGGTGGACGAGTATCAGGATACTAACCGCGTGCAATACACGCTGGTGCGGCAACTCGCAGGTATGCGGCGCAATCTTTTTGCCGTCGGGGACGAAGATCAGTCGGTGTACGCCTTTCGTGGTGCCGACATCCGCAATATCCGCCAGTTCGAGCAGGACTACCCCGACTCCCAGGTGATCCTTCTGGAGCAAAATTACCGCAGCACTCAGGCGATCCTCGACACGGCCCAGGCGCTGATCGCCGGGAGCGGCACGCGCACGCACGTCAAGAATCTCTGGACGCAGAACGGCGCGGGGATTCAAGTAAGCTTGCACGAAGGCTACGACCAGGATGAAGAGGCGTCTTTTGTTGCCGATGAGATCACCCGCTTGGTGGCCTCTGGCGACTGTAGCTATCGTGGCTGTGCGGTGATGTACCGCATCAATGCGCAGTCTCGCGCCTTAGAAGAGGCGCTGGGCAGACGCCGTATTCCCTACCAGATCGTCGGCGGCACGCGCTTCTATGAGCGTAAAGAAATTAAAGATGTGCTGGCCTATCTACGCTTGATCTACAATCCGTATGATAGCGTCAGCCTGGGGCGGGTGCTGAACTGGCCCGGTCGGGGTATCGGCGAGCGCAGCGAGTCGGAGTTGTTCCGCTGGGCCACCGAGTTGGGTGTGCCGGTTTTTCAGGCCCTGCGTGAGCTTGAGTCGGACACGCCCTCACCCTTCGCCGCACGCTCCAAGACGACTCTGCTCAGCTTCTTAGCCATGATTGACGAGTTCATCGCGGCACGGGCCGCGCTGCCGCTGATCGAGCTGATTGATCTGATCCTGGCTCGCCTGGAAGTGCGCGAGGCTCTGGTGAAGGATTATGATGCCGAGGAAGCTCATGATCGCTGGACGAATGTGCAGGAGTTGCGGAATGTGGCCGCCGAGTACCGCAACCTACCAATTGAGGGCCAACTGCCCATCTACCTGGAGGAGATCGCCCTGGTGGCCGAGGTGGACAAGATGGACGGCAAGGCTGATGCGGTGACCTGCATTACCCTGCACCAGGCCAAGGGTCTGGAGTACCCTGCTGTCTTTCTGGTTGGTCTGGAGGAGGGACTGCTGCCGCACAGCCGTTCAAGCGACGAGCGCGAGAAGGTGGAGGAGGAACGCCGCCTGCTCTATGTGGGCATGACCAGGGCGCGCCAGCGGCTCTACCTGTGCTACGCCTTCCGCCGCCTCAGCTTCGGTCGGATGAGTATCAGCACCCCCACGCGATTCCTGGCCGATATTCCCAAGGAGTTGCTCAAGCAGCCCAAGAAGCGCGGCACGGCGATGACTCCGCAGACGAGTATGTTCACTGGTCGCAGCGGACACGGCGGCGCACCCCCGCGTAGCCCTGCATCTGCTGGCGTCCGCCCGCCGCGCTCGGCTGCGCCCACCGAGGTGAGTTTCTTCGTCGGCCAGCCCGTGCGCCACGCCACCTTTGGTGAGGGCGTGGTGAAGAGCAGCCGCCTGGTTGATGGCGACGAGGAGGTGACGGTGAGCTTTCCGGATAGAGAGCGCAAGCTGCTAGCGAGCTTCGCCCGGCTGGAGAGGATCTAACCGGGCGTGCTTTTTGACTTATCAGACAGTCAAACGATACGTGCACAATGCCGCGATGCAAAGAGCCGCTGATGTCCGGCTATTGGCTATCGGCTATTACTAC
>JBAXMH010000244.1:0-7182 GCA_037134395.1 Chloroflexales bacterium | reverse complement strand
GCCTTGTGCCACAGAAAAGTACAGAAGGACATAGAAAATGCACTACCGCACACACTGTCCACAAAATCGCCCCTCTCCCGCATTGTGTGCGGGAGAGGGGCGTAGCCGACCATGCGGGATTGACCCTCGTTTTAGAGGTTAATAGCGGGTAGGAACACACGATTCTGGTCTGCGGGGATGATGGGGGCAGACGACTTCGCATTGGCCAGGGTGGCGGCGATGCTCGGTGCGCCAACACGCACCTGGTAGGTACCCTGCCCTGCCGTCGCGTCGTAGTGCATTACTGCGATGTAGAAGGTTTCGCCCGGCTTGGCCGGCAGGCTCATCGTTAGGAAGTCCTCACTGGTCGCGACGGTGTCGAAGAAACCTTCCTGCTCCCAACTACCGTCGGCGGCGTAGACGTAGACGTAGGGATCCATGCCCAGGTCAAACTGCGATACGACCAGCGCAACCTCGCTGGTGTTATCTGCGGGCACCGTGACCTTGAACATATCCGTGTCGTCGGGCATATCAATTCGCCCGCGAATACTGGTACCGCCGAAGGTAAGATCGGTGGCCCCGATCTCGTCATCGGCGTGGTCGTCCGCCTGCGACCCCTCGACCGTCACCACCGTCCATGCCACGCGCTGGAATGCCTCGTTGACCGGGGTGGTCTGGGGCGTGCGTACCGTGCCGTTGGGGGCAGTTGCCGGTGAGACCGAGGTCTCGGTGTACTTGGCGGTATTGGCGCTATTGTTCGTCTTGACCGTCACCCAGTACTCACCGTCGCCCGTGGAATTGACGATGGCGGTATAGCGACCGTCACCCTTGAGTGTGTCAGGAGACGTACCGTCATCGCGGAAGACAAGTGGCATGCTCTCGCCATCGGGGGTGTCGAGGGTGGCGGTGATCACCAGATCGGTGATCGGGAATGCCTTGGCGACCGATGCCTCAAGCACAATCGGGGCGGGGTAGGTGACGACATCGCCCGCAACCGAACTGACGACGGCATCGAAGGTAACGGCACCGGGCTTGGCGGTACCATCCACCCAGACCGTCAGGTCAGCGGGGGTGTTGGGGCTGGTGGTCGAGATCGTCCACTGACCGGCAGCGGGACTGGGGATCAGCACGCGACACCATGCCTGGGCATCGCGGCCCGTGCCAACACCGGCATCCTCACACGGTACAGCGATGGGGGTGCCACCGGAGGCGGTTGCCTCTAGGGCGACGGAGGTATGGGTACCGGTGAAGGCCGCCATCACCTCAAGCTGTCCCAGAGCGGCGTCAACCGTGAAGGAGATCGAGGAGGTGCTGGTGAGAGGTTCCTCGATCAGCGGGACCACCGTAGCGGCCTTGCTCTGCTGAATGGCGGCATCAATGGCCTGACGCATCTGGGCCAGAGAAGCGGCGTCCTCATAGCGCCCACGCGTGCTGTCCGCGAGCGTGCGCAACTCGGCAGCAGCGGGCGAGGCAAGGCCAAAGGCGAAGACCGGAACGCCGTCGCCTTGGTAGTTGGAAATGAGAGAAATAGGCGCGGCATCGGCGGTAGTGGCACCGGCGGCGAAGATGTAGACCTCGCGGTTCACGTCGGTGGGCTGGGCTTTGAGCGTTGTCAGGGCCGTCTGGAGGGCCGTGCCGGTTACACGGGCGTCGGTCGCGCTGCCAGCGAGCGCATCAATCGCGGCCTTGATCGTGACGCGGTCGGCGTCGCTGACAATGCGGGTGATCGGCAACGTGGTGGTCACCGTGTCGGCGTAGGTGATCAGGCCAACGCCATCACCCACAGTGGCGCGGTCAACCAGGGCGCGCAGCGCAGACTGGAGGTCAGCGCGCTGGCTATCGGAGAGGCTGGCGGAGCGGTCAACGACGATCTGGAGGATCGTGTCGCCATCGCCGAAAGCCGCGATGCGGGCCACGCCGGGGGCACCACCGTTCCAGACGATGTTCAGTTTGTTCCGGGCAGTCGTTTGGCCGGCGGGCAGTTCAATGGAGGGAGCCTGACCAGCAGCGGGAGCGACAGCGGCCAGTTCAGGGTAGTAGACCCGTGGGCGACCGTTCACCGTCCGAGCGGTCTCCGGATCCTGCGCGGCTGGGCGAAGCAAGGTCTCCCAGGCACTGGCACCGTACTTCCGGCGCTGGGCGTTGTTGCTGGCAGACGTATTGTTGAGCGCGGTCGAGAAGTTAAGCCAGTTCAGGTTGCCGCCAGAGGTAGGAACGGCATTCCACTGGCTATTCATGGCGGAGTTCTGCACGGGCGTATCGGTGGAGCAGGGGCTACCTGGATTATTTGCGTCACAGGGACTGCTGCCCTTGTACTCATCGAACAGCCCGTAGAAGTAGTGGCCCATCTCGTGGGCCATGGTGTACCCACCCGCATTCTGGCCGGCATCATTAAGGATAAAGTTGCTGTTTTGGAAGACATCGCAGTGTTCAATACGACCGCCCTCTACGCCGTACATGTTGGTGTGGGCGTTCGGCCAGCAATCCTTGATCCAGACGATGTTGGCCCGGTCGGCCATCTGTGCATCGGTGTAGATCGTCACCCGGCCAATCTCGTGGGCACCGTTGCTCAGTTCGTAGATCGCGTCGGCGAGGTACTTGAAGTTATTCTCAATCGCCGTGCGCTTGGCAGCGGTATTGGCGCGGGTGTCGTAGTATGAGACGGTCAGGTCAATCACGCGCTGATTCCGCTGGGCGGTAGTGGTGATCTTCACTGGGGCGGTGGGCGAGGACTCACCGATAGCATTACGCGCAATCAGACGATAGTCGTAGGCAACGTTGGCCGCGACGGAGCTATCCACGTAGGTTGCCGCCGCAGGTATCGTCGCGATAGGTGTCCAGGTACTGCCGCCCGACGGGGCGCGTTCGATCCGATACTGGCTGCCGCTGGTGGCCTGCCAACTCAGCAGCACATTGCTGAGTGGGTCGAGAGTTGCGGTCAGGCCGGTGGGCGTAGCAGGTTTAGACGGCACGCTGGTGGTGACGTTGTCAATCTCCCAGTACCAGGCGTTGTTCGCATTGTAGTAGCGGAAGCGGATGATCACGGCAGGCTTACCGGCAGCCTGGGCCGAAATATCGAGGTTCAGCGTCGTGGTGATGTCGGCCTTGGTTCGCCAGACGTTCGTCCAGGTGACACCTTCGTCGCTGCTGACATCAATATCGCCAATGGACGTATCGTATGCGCGGAAGACGGTCTTCAAGCTCAACTGCACTCCCGGTGCAGCGGCGAAGTTCAGGCTTGGCGTGCGCAGTTCGGTATCCAACGCAACCGGACCCGCATTATCGCTGTCGGCAATCGCGAAGCCGCCGCTGCCGCTCGTGATGTTCGTGCGCGTGCCGGGGTCGTTGAAGGTCCAACTGGGGCCGGTGGCGGGCAACACGCTCCAGTTAGTGGGAACAGTCTGGGCGTCAAACGTCTCGTTGAGCGTGCTGACCGCCGCACAATTGGCGGTCGTCGCCTGGGCCGGGGCCGCAGTAGGCGTTGCGCCCGCTCCGTTCACCGCGCTGACCCGGTAGGAGTAACTGGTCGCGCAGGTGAGTTGGGCGTCGCTGTACTGGATGGTGCCCGGGCCAACTGTGGTCAGGGTCGTCCAGGTAGTGCCGTTGGGCGAGCGCTCGACGCGGAAGCCGGTCTCATCACCACTGTTGTCTTTCCACGTCAGGTTGATCTGGTTGCCGCTAGCCGTAGCAGCCAGATTGCTGGGTGCAATCGGTGGAGTCGGCGACTCGACACTGATGCTGTCAATCTGCCAGAACCAGGCCCATCTCGCATTGTAGTAGCGGAAACGAACCTGTACGGTTGACTTATTGGCTACCTTCGATGAGAGGTCAATCTGCACCTTCCCATTGACGGAGGTCTTGGTGCGCCAGACGTTGACCCAGGTTGTGCCGCCATCAGTACTCACATCAACATCGGCGGTTGACTGCTCGTATGACAGGAACCTGGTTTGGAAGATCAGGCGTGCAGTGGATACTCCGGCAAAACTGACCACCGGGCTACGTAGCTCAGAGTCCATCGCAACGAGACCGGCTTGGTCGCTGTCGGCGATGGCGAAACCGCCGGTTCCGCCGGTCTTGTTGGTACGCTTACCGGGGTCGTTGAAGGTCCATCGGGGGCCGCCGGCAGGCAGTACCGTCCAACCAGTGGGGAGGACGTTGCCGTCAAAGTTCTGGGCCGGGAGTCCGCCGGTGAGGGTGGCGGCAGCAACAGATCGCAGTAGCAGGTTGGGGGAGGCGAGAGTGGCGGAGATCAGGATCAGGATACCGAGGGCAGCGACGGTACGGAGTGGATGCGATACGTGCGTGCGTGGATGCATGGGACACTTCCTCTCGATTGCCCGTAGCGGGACAGATGACACGCCCCAATGCGCGCCATGTCTGTCCTACAGCTTCCCGGAAATCCGAGGGCAGATGTGTACTCGTCCCGTTTGCCAAGATTCGCAGGCCGGAGTCCGGCCCCAGGAATCCGACTTCAGCCACCGAATCTTAGCGCGGAGGCCACCACCAAATCTGGTACGAACTTCCAGGGATCGGCGCCAGTGTAACATATCATGTCAAACAACCCCTCCGGAATCTGTGCAGGCGTCGTCGTTTGCGCCGCGTTAGGAGGCATGCTATAATCGCGGCCAATGTTCACCTGATGCACAATCGGTGACTTTAGATAACTCATCTCGATGGGCTGAGGGACTGGCCCGATGACGCCCGGCAACCACCTTGAACAGTGCTGAATGCGACATTCATAATTCAGCGTTGCGACAAGGACGGTGCTAACTCCTGCGGCGGTCTTCGTGTACCCGCCGAAAGATGAGAGGAATGCCGATCGGAGCCTCTCGCCATGCGAGCGGCTCTTTTTAGTGGCGAAACAACAATGAGCGACGAACTACGCACAGTTTGGTGGGAGCAGGGGGCGGTCTGCCTGATCGATCAGCTTCGGCTGCCGCACGAGCAACTGGTTGTCCGCTGCGAGAGTGTGGAGGCGGTGGCGAAGGCCATCAAGACGATGCAGGTACGCGGTGCCCCGGCGATTGGCTGCACTGCCGCCTACGGTATGGCCCTGGCGGGCCTGCTGTCGTCGGCGACGGATACGACGGGGCTTCTGAAAGATCTGGTGGGAGCGAAGGATGTTCTCGACAGCCAACGCCCCACGGCGGTGAACTTGGCCTGGGCAACGGGGCGCATGCTCGTACACGCTCGACAGCTCGGCGCAGGCAGCCCACGGGCGCTGGCCGAGGCACTGCTGAAGGAGGCCCACGCTGTCCTCGCCGAGGATCTGGCCATGTGCCACGCCATCGGCGACCACGGCGCACCGCTGATCCCGGCTGGCGGTCGTGTCCTCACTCACTGCAACGCCGGTGGTCTGGCTACCGCTGGCTATGGCACGGCCCTCGCCCCCATCCGCAGCGCCTTCGCCCAGGGTCGCAGCATCCACGTGTGGGTTGATGAGACTAGGCCCTTCCTCCAGGGCGCCCGGCTTACCGCCTGGGAGTTGCATCAGTCGGGTATCCCGCTCACGCTGATCACCGACAATATGGCCGGCTATATGATGAAAAGCGGCAAGGTGGATTGCGTGATTGTTGGGGCCGACCGGATCGTGGCCAATGGCGACACGGCTAATAAGATCGGCACCTACAGCCTGGGCGTACTGGCCCGCGCTCACGGTATTCCCTTCTACGTGGCCGCACCCACCTCCACCATCGATCTGAGCATGGCGCACGGTGACCTCATCCCGATTGAGGAGCGGTCATCCGACGAGGTGACGCACCTGTCTGGACACCTGATTGCGCCCGTGGGCGTGAATGCCGCTCACCCCGCGTTTGATGTGACTCCGGCTGAACTGATCACGGCGATCATCACCGAGCGCGGGGTGGTCAGGCCACCATTTGTATCGGGCCTCCAGCGCGTCAAGGGGGCCGCGTAGCGCCATGCGTCTCGCGTTCGCCCCGGCGTGCTTGCCGATACTGCGTGGTGGCTTGCCCCACGCCACCGCCCACGACGCCCTCGCACTAGTGGCCTCGGTCACGCCCGACCTGCCCGCGTGGCCGGCGGTGCCCGAGCGCAGTTTTCGTGAGACAGCCCTGGCCCAGGCGGCGGCAGGATTCCCAGGGTTGACGATTGACCCCGAGTACGAACGGGTTAGCGTGGATCACGCGGCAGCCGAGATCGGGCTGGATCGCCTGGGCTTGGCCTATCTGCGCGGCGAACCGGGCGAGGGTGTTTTGCCCGCCGATCACGCTGCGGGACTCGGCGAACTGTTGCGTTTGATGGGCCACGGTCTCCGCGCCCGTGCGCTCAAGGGCGAAGTGCTGGGGCCGGTGAGTCTGGCCCTCCAGCTCACCGACGAGAGCGACCGGCCCCTGGCCTACGACCCGACCCTGCGCGAGGCACTGCTGCACCATCTCTCGCTACGGATCGCCTGGCACTACGAGCAACTGAGTGCCCACACGGATAACGTGATCATTTGTCTGGACGAACCATCCCTTGATGCGCTGAATTTGCCGTTCTGCCCAATTGAGAGGGACGAGGGGATGGGGATGATCGCACGGATTCTCGCCGATATGCCGGGATGTCGGGGGCTTGGCCTGGGCGGCAATGTTGATTGGGCGGCGGTGCTGGCCTTGCCGGTTGACCTCGTACTGCTGGACGCCTATGAGCATGGTGCGGCCCTCATCCGGGACGCTGAGGTGGTGGCTCGGTTTCTGGATCGGGGTGGTGTGCTTGGCTGGGGGATTGTGCCGGTTGATCCAAGCGCCCTAGCGCAGGAACACGCCGATCTGCTGGCCCAGCGCCTTGATCGGGCGGTAGACTACCTCTCGGCATCGAGCGGCCTTGATCAGGGTCGGATTCTGAACGCCTCGCTGATCACGAGTAATGATAGTCTGGCGAACCTCTCGGTCGAGGCTGCCGAGCAGGCGCTGCGCATGTGCGCTGCCGTCTCGCGTCGGCTGCGTAGCGATCACGGTCTTGGAAATAGCCGATAGTACGACAGGTGTAGTTTGGATCACCCCCCCTAGCCCCCCCGCTTGCGGGGGGGGAACATACGTTTCCAACCTCCCCCCGCTTGCGGGGGGGGAACATACGTTTCCAACCTCCCCCCGCAAGCGGGGGGGGAACATATGTTTCCAACCTCCCCCCGCTTGCGGGGGGATTGAGGGGGTAATCGGCGGAAACCTTTCTGCGAGGAATAGTTGCAATTGTCGTAATAGC
>JBAXMH010000243.1:0-7191 GCA_037134395.1 Chloroflexales bacterium | reverse complement strand
CACAACACCCGATGAGAATGGCTATCGGCTATCGGCTATCGGCTATCGGCTATCGTAGCGATACCTGCCGCAATGTGCATCAAAAGCCCGTCTGAGATCCGTGTGATATAATCACGGGCGCGATAAAGCTTCTTGGTGCTTTGCGGTTTGTTGGGTGCATCGCGTTCTGCTGCGCCAAATCTGCAATCTGCAATCTGAAGGGAGGGCAGTATGGAGATCAGCCACCGGCCCTTAAACCGAGTGGATTTGCTGGAGGTTGCTGGTCGCGTTGACGCCGCAACCGCCCCGAAGCTCAAACAACAGATCGAGGCTCTGTTTGCGGATGGCCGCTACCGGATCGTCCTTGATTTGGCCAAGCTTGAGTATATGAGCAGCCCAGGGCTACGGGTGCTGATTGAGGCGCGCAAGCGGGCACGCGAGTGGAAGGTGACCGACCTTGAGGGCGGCGATATCCGAATTGCGAACCTGCCGCCGAAGATTAGAGAGGTGTTTGATCTGACGGGGTTTACCTCGCTCTTCGAGATGTACGGCGATACGGTCGGAGCGGTGGGTTCCTTTTAAAATATGTGCGAATGAAGCGATGAAGGATGAAACTCAGTTTCATCCTTCATCGCTTCATTCTTCACCCTCTTCAGCTATGGATACCATCACCCTCAGCGCTGACCTCGATGCGCTTACTAAGATCAGTGCCTTTATAACCGAAGCTGCCGAGCTTTGCGGCCTTGATGAGCGTGCGACGTGGCAGGTGCAACTGGCGATTGATGAGGCGGCGACCAATGTCATTCAGCACGCCTATGATCCGGGGAACTCCGGCACGATTACGCTGGGGTGGGTTCGTGAGGGCAACCGCTTTGTGGTTACGCTGCACGACACGGGCCGCCCGTTTGATCCGGAGAGTGTGCCGCTGCCCGATATTAATTCGCCTCTGGAGGAGCGACAGATTGGCGGGCTTGGCCTCTACCTGATCACGCGGCTGATGGACGAGGCGCGCTTTGATTTTCACCCTCAGGAGGGCAACGTCCTCACAATGGTTAAATATATCAGCGTTAGCCCCCGCGATGATGTTGTCCTGATGCCGGTGATGGGTCGCGTGGACGCGGTGACGGCACCAGAACTGAACAAGGCAGTTCATACGCAGATTGAGGCCGGGGCGCGTTTTGTGCTCCTCAACCTGAGCGATGTCACTTTCCTCTCAAGTAGCGGGCTGCGCTCATTGCTGCTCATCCGCAAAGAACTGATGACCCTTGGTGGCGAATTGCGCCTCGCCGGGCTCCAGCCTCAGGTTCACGAGGTCTTCGCCCTGACAGGATTCACGCAGGTGTTTGCGATCCACGCGACGACGGAGGATGCCCGGGCCGCATTCGGCCTGGGGCGCGTGTAAGCTACCCACCGCTAAAGCTGCTGGGCTTCCCGCCCTGAAGGGTAAACACCTGTGAACCGCGAGCGGCTGCTCTTGCTCTATTGCCTCACCTTGGGTGGGGTCGGCTGGGTGTGGCTGGCGTTTACCCCCTGGCATCCGATCTCCCCGGTTGCTCTGCTCCTCTTCAGCGTTCTGGCCCTGGCAGTTGATACCCTCAGCTTCCGCGTCCCCCCCACCGATGCCCATAGTATGGGTGGCTTGGTGCTGATCATGGCCTCCCTAGCCCTCGGCCCGGCCCCGGCTGCCATGCTGGCGGCGTGGGAAGGTCTCTTCTCGGGAACCCTCCAGCCTTTCCTCACTGGTCGCCCGCGCAGTGTCTACCTTCTGCTGGCCCGGCCCGTCCTGCGCGGCGGGCTGCGCACCACCGGCATCCTCGGCGGTGCGGCCCTGGCAAGCGCGGCTACGGGTATGTCGCAGTACGACCCGGCTAGCCTCAATCCCGAGGCGCTGCTGCTCTGGACGATACTCTGTTACACGGCGACACTTCAGATGGGCCGCGTGGGCCGCGAGTACCTTCAGGGCGGAGAGAGCGGCTTGGCGACATGGTGGCGATCAACCTGGCGACTGGCCCTCAGCATGGAACTGGCTCCCATGCCCCTGGCTCTGCTCGGCGCAGCGGTCTACCTGCATCTGGGCCTGGGATACTTCTGCTTGGCCGCGCTGGCCCTGATCGCCTCTGCCGCCGCCGTGCGCCGAACCAGCACCAACCTCCAATCGCAGCGCCGCTCGGTGCGTGAACTGGCCCTGCTCAACGAGTCCAGCCGGGCGATTATCCGCAGCGAGCTGGATGTGGGCGCACTGTGCGAGCTGATCTACTGCGAGGCGAGCAAGGTGGTTGACACCAGCACGTTTCACCTCGGCCTCTTCGATGGCGGTACCTATACCCTGATGGTGCGCGTGCAGGATCGCGTGCGTATGCCAGAACTGACGGTTGATCTGGCGGCGGGCGATGGGATCATTGGCTGGATGCGGCAGACTGGGCAGGCATTGCTGGTGGACGATTTCACCCTGGAGATGAATCAGTTGCCAGCCCGCCCGCGCTACCAGAGCGAGCGTCCGCCACGCTCGGGGATCTATGTGCCGCTGATCGCTGGTGAGGATGTGATCGGCTCGATCTCGGTGCAGAGCTATCAGCCCTCGACCTTCGGTGCCAACGATCTGCGCATGCTTTCGCTAATCGCTGACCAGGCTGCTGTGGCAATTGCCAGGGCGCGGGCCTTTCATCAGGCCAGCCAGCGCGCCGTGCAGCTTCAGGCAGTCCACGAGGTGAGTGAGCAGATCACCGCTATTCTTAACCTAGAGGAATTGCTGCCCTCGGTGGTGCATCTCATCCGCGAACATTTTGGCTACCACCCGGTGCATATCTTCACCATTGACCACAACTTGGGCACGATCTGCTTTCGCGCCACCACAGCCGATGTCTCGAAAGAGGATATCCTTGCCGTTACGCCGCTGCGGATCGGCCAGGGTGTGGTGGGCAGCGCGGTATCCAGCCGTGCACCCGTGCTGGTGGGTGATGTGCGCATGGACGCACGTTACATCCGCGATACCAAGAACACCCGCTCGGAACTGGCGGTGCCTCTGCGTATCGGCGAGCATGTGATCGGTGTGCTGGATGTGCAAAGCGACCAGGTGAACACCTTCAACGCCGAAGATCTGTTTGTGATGCAGACTCTGGCGGGTCAGATCGCGGTGGCGATTGATAGCGCCAACACCTACACTGCGCAGCAGGAGGAGGCGTGGACGCTGAACGCGCTGCTCCAGGTGTCTGAGAATATTGGCCGGGCTAGCACTCTCGATGCCCTGCTGGCGACGATGGTGCGGATGCCGCCGCTGCTGCTGGGCTGCAACCGCTGCTATTGCTTGCTCTGGACACGCGATTCGTGCTTTGCGCTGCTGGCGGCCTACGGGTTGCCGAGCGACCTGCATCAGCACATGGTAGGGCAGACGGTGGCCCCCGCCGATGCGCTGCTACTGGCCCGGCTGCGTGCGCCCGTGGCCGAGGGTGAGGCTCCGACGCGCCCGCTCGTGCTGCACGCTGCCCAGTCGCACACCGAGGAATGGCCACAGATGATCGGGCCAGCGGGCAGCGGCACCCTGGTGGCCCTGCCGATGCTGGCGCGAGCCAGCCTGCTCGGCTCGCTTATTCTCGATTGGGACGCGCCACACGTCAATCTGGACACCCGCCAGATCAACCTGAGTATCGGGGCGGCGGCCCAGATGGCCGGTGCCCTGGAGAACCTGTTGCTCGCCCGCGAGGCCGAGGAGGTCGGGCGCATGGAACAGGAGCTGCGGGTGGCCCGTGAGATACAGACCGCCCTGTTGCCCTCGCACTCGCCACAGATTGCCGGCTGGCAGATTGACGCCGCCTGGCGCTCGGCGCGCATGGTCGGCGGTGATTTCTACGATTTTTGGCCGTTGCTACAGCAGGAGGCAGGAGGCAGGAGGCAGGAGGCAGGAGACGGGGGGCAGGGAGGCAGGAGGCAGGAGGCAAGAGGCGGGCGGCGGGAGGCGGGAAGCAGGATATGGGACGCGAGTGATGTGTTCTCCCGGGATGTTGGCACAGCATGGTCGGATAATCCCTCGCTGCGCCTGCTTGCCGCTGATCCAGGGTACGTTGGCGAGGATCCGCAGGTTCCCGAGTTGGGCTTTGTGATCGCCGATGTGAGCGATAAGGGTGTGCCGGCGGCCATGTTTATGGCCATGTCGCGTTCCCTGGTGCGGGCTGCCGCCCTCGACGGATCGGCCCCCCCGGCGGCGATGGAGCGGGCCAACCGCTGGATCACCCGCGACTCGGAGTCGGGTATGTTCGTAACCCTTTTCTACGGGTTGCTCGACATCGAGAGCGGGCGGCTGCGCTATACCTCAGCCGGACACAACCCGCCCCTGCTCTACCGTCCTGGCAGCAATACCTTCGATGAGCTACGCACGCCTGGTATCGCCCTCGGCGTGCTGGAGGAGATCACTCTCCACGAGGATCAGACCAGCATGATGCCGGGGGATGTGCTGGTCTGCTACACGGATGGGGTGACAGAGGCAATTGATGATGCTCAGAACGAGTTCGGGGTGTCTCATCTGCGACGAGTAATTGCGCACCACGCCAGCGAGGATGTTACCCAGATCATACGGGCGATCCTCGCTGCGGTGGATCAGCACGGCCACGGCCAGCCACCCTTTGATGATGTCACTCTGGTGGTGATCAAAAGATTGTAGGATGATTCCTACCGTGGCAGAATCGAGAGATTAGAGAACTGTAGGCTGAGCATGCGCGGATCCCCTTCGGGGGATGTCGGCGGTTCGGCGCTGTGAAATTCGATCTTATTCTCGCCAGGTTGGAGCGTTAGCCTGATCTCAAGACTGGTGAGTGTATCCTGCGTAAGCGGAAAGCTCTCCTGGTCGCCGCCGTTCAGCCGCACTTGGAGGATGCGCGCCTGAGACATGGGGGTGACGTTGAATCGCAGCATGATCTCGGTTGCGCCGCACGGGTAGACCCGTAGCGTGCCGGTGTCGCCCTTGAGCCAGCGAAAAACCGTACCCGCCGCGCTCACCTCTGGCTCGTACCAGTCGCGGGCAGGCGTCCAGAATGGCTCGCCGGTCGGTGTTGCGATGGGTTGATAGGCCCGCAGAATATCATCCTCGTAGACGGGTGCAACGTTGGCGAAGAGGGTGTCTTGCAGGGCGACACGAGCATCGCTCTGCCGTGGGTCGAGGTTCTGCTTATAGAAAACAACGTAGCGCACGTTCTGGCAGGCCAGCGCCGCCCGGGCGGCGTTGGGACTCTCGTCTGCGCCGATGTCCTTGACCGGCGGAGTGCTATCAATCAGCGCACCGAAGAAGCGGTCGTGCCGCCAGTCGTGCAGTTTCTCGCGGGCAATACGACCGCCGAAGATCCGCTTTTGGTGGATCATCTGGTAGAACATGGAGTTCGCCTTGAGGTTGGGAACCTCTAGGATCGCGTAGTCGCTGGGGTCGGCGGCGAGCTGCCGGTAGAAGGGCGAGACATCGGCGGCGTTGGCGGTGGAGTCAATAGGGAAGGGTTTGGGCCAGAACTCGAAGAGTACCAGGGCCGACAGCAGCATAGGCAGTCCGACACGGCCCCACCTTGGCAGCCGGATCAGACGCGGCGTGCGAGTGAGCCAGTCAACTCCGATGGCGGCGAGTATCGCCAGGGCCAGCATGGAAATGAGTACGAAGCGGCTGGGGAAGCGGAAGATCTCCATGAACGGGAGCATGCGGAAAAGGACGAACGGCATAGGGACCGGGAGAGCCGTGTCGTAGCTATTCACCCCGTTGATCTGGAGGTACGGCCCGAGGGCCAGCAAAAAACCGACGACGAACATTAATACGAACAGCGCACTGCGCCGCCACTCGCGCAGGGTGCCGATCAGTGCGAGGGCGAGGGCCACATAACCCAGAGTTGCCACCCCGGCCACCACATCCTTCGACACGAGTTGGCTAAAGATAGACTGCGCCCAGTCGCCCCAGAGCGGATGATAAATACTCGGCAGCCAGAAGGCCAGCAGATCGACCGAATGGAGGACGCTGTGTGCAATCGGGCGCTGGGCCGAGGCTTTGTTGGTATACTCGGCAATCATGGGGATGAGGACGGGTGAAAACAGGGCCAGAAAGAGTGCGCCAACGCCGGCACACTTGGCAAAAACCAGCACAATCGCCCGTGCCTGACGTAGCCGAAACGACTCAGAAATCGCCACCAGACCGGTGATCGTGACCAAGAAGATCAGGTAGTGCCACTCGGAAAGCCCCGTCGCCGTCAGCAGCACTGCCGCCACAAGCAGGAAGGGCCAGCGTTCGCGCAGGCCAACCAGGAGCGCCAGCAGGTAGAGCGGCAGCAACCCCGTACTCAGCAGAGTGATCTGTCCGGCCCAAAGATGAAAGGCCATGTACGGACTAAACCCGTAGATCAGGCCAGCGATGAATGCGGCTGCGCGGTTCGCCGTGATGTGGTAGGCCAGCAGATACGTCCCGCTCGCCGCGAGGATGAACCAGACAATATTCATGATGTTGTAGGCCGCCGAGAGGCCAAACATCATCACGAAAGGGGCCGCGAGGACGCCGTTGAGCGGATCGAGGGTGTGGAAGTAGAGCGATATGCCGGTCGGGTAGAACATATACGGGGTGAAGAAGATCGGCGCACCGAGACTGAGCGCCTTACTCACCCACCAGATGTTCCACAAGCACTCGCGGTTATCAACAATCCCGGTGATCGCGTCCTGAAGGTGGGCGACCGTCGGCCATGTAAAGGCGAGCGACAAAAGGAGGTAGCACAGGAATGCCAGCCCGTGACGGCGTAGGGCTAACCCGAAAGCGGGTAGGCCCAGGCGCACGCGAGGGCGTGGCTCCTGGCGAGATCGTGTGAACATAGCCGCCTTCTACTCGACCGCCACCTGCTCAGGGCCGAGTACCTTGCGCAGCCCGTCGAGCAGGCCGGGCGTGCAGTTTACCGTGTGCTGTGAGCGCAGCACCACGATGCCGACGCCGTTGGGTACATAGAGAGTTACCTGGTCGCCGCCACTGCTGGTACAGAGAATGTCATGCACAATCTGCATGCACTGCACATCGCCCTCGTGATCCTGGCTGCGCGGCAGGTGCAGCTTCAATGTGCGCCCGTTGAACCCCGGCGCCGACACTGTCTCGGCCCTGGCCGGGGTAGGCGCACTCTTCGCCGGGATCTTGCCATTACCATGGCCGTTGCCGTTGCCGTTGCCATGGCCATGGCCGTTGCTGCCGTTGCCGTTGCCGTTGCCGTTGCC
>JBAXMH010000242.1:0-7242 GCA_037134395.1 Chloroflexales bacterium | reverse complement strand
TGTATCAGGCGTGTGTTGGCCAAGCATTGTGGCTCAACTATGCTATAGTTGGGGCCACTTCCGCCTTCTGAAGAGCCACCACGTGATTATGTCGGCCAACGAGCTACCACTTTGATCCTCCGTAACCCACATCTGCTCTGGCTCCTGCTGCTGCTCCCTGCCTTCGCCTTCCTCTGGCGTTGGCGCGGGGTGCGCGTGGCGCTGCCCGCCCTGCTCCTGCGTATGGGTGCGGTGGCAGCCCTGGTGCTGGCCCTAGCCGACCCATCCCTCGGGGCGGAGCCACCTGCCGCTGGCCCGCTGGTGCTGCTCGTTGATCAGTCGGACAGCATACCGCCCGCCGAGCGAGCCTCGCTACGGGCTGAGGCGGATCGCATCGTCGATCAAGCCGACGGCCACGCACGAATCTTGCTCTTTGGCGCTGATGTGGTCGCCGCCGACCCGGCGGGTGGGACAGATCGGCAGGCCGACCCGGCGGGAAGTGATGTGGCGGGGGCGCTGCGGGCCGCCGGTAACCTGCTGCCTGGGGGAGGACGAGTGACGCTGCTCTCTGATGGGCTCCAGACCAGCGGTGATGCGCTGGCCGAAGCTCAGCGCCTCTCGCGTGCGGGGATTGTGGTTGATGTAGCGCACGTCGCCCCGGGTGATCGTCCCGACGCCGCCATTGTTGCCGTGAGCGCACCACGCACCCTGCGCACCGGCGAGGAGTTCCCGGTTAGCATCAGCGTCGCCTACCGCCCCGGCCCAGGCAACAAAGGGGATCTGCCTGCCCGCCTGCGCCTGTGGGACGGTGACAAGCTGTTGGGAGACCAGCAGATCGCCCTCAGCGCCGGTAGCAATAGCTTCACCTTCCGCCACCACGCCGGTGATCCCGGCGTGATCCAGTTGCGCGCCGAGTTGATCATTCCACAGGGCGACACTTTTGCCGCTAACAATGTTGGTGGGGCCACGGCCATCGTTATCCCGCCGCCAAATATCCTTATGGTGACCGGACGCCCCGGCACGGGTGTTGATCTGGCGGCGGCATTGGCGCGGCAGGGCGTGCGAACCAGCCAGATCGAGGCATCGCGGCTGCCCTCGCTCATCTCCAACCTGACGCCCTACGACGGAATGGTGCTGGTTGATGTGCCGAGCGCCTCGCTCTCCCTGGATCAGATGGCCAGCGTGCGCGAGTTTGTGCGCAGCGAAGGACGCGGCCTGGTGGCGCTCGGTGGTCGGAACTCCTTCACCCTCGGTGCCTACAAGGGCACGCCCCTCGAAGATGTGCTGCCGGTGAAGATGGAGCCACCGCCGCGCCCGCAGCGTAGCAACATCGCCCTGCTGCTGATTATGGATCGTTCGGCCAGCATGACTGCGGCCCTCGGCGTGAGCAAATTTGCGATGGCCAAGGAGGCCGCCCAACTCGCCACCGACAGCCTCCAGGCCGAAGATCGCATCGGCATCCTGGCCTTTGATACCAACACCCTGTGGGCCGTGCCCTTCCAGCCGGTCGGTAGCGGGCTGAGCCTAGCTCAGATCCAGGAGCAGATTGCGAACCTGCCCAGCGGTGGCGGTACGAACATTGAAAACGTCCTCGCCGAGGGTCTGCCCGCCCTCGCCAAGCAACCTATCGAGATGCGTCACGCAGTGCTGCTCACCGACGGACGCTCCTTCACCAACAACCTCGACGCCTACCAGCGGATCGTCGAGACCGCCCGCGCCCACAAAATCACGCTCTCCACCATCGCTATCGGCGCGGACTCCGACACCGTCCTGCTCGACCAACTCGCTCAGTGGGGCGGTGGGCGCTACTACTACGCCAGCAAACCCGAAGACATTCCCCGACTCACGCTGCTGGAGAGCGAAATCGCCCGCACCGACCCGGTAGTTGAGCAGCCGCTACGGGCTAGTCTGGCCGAAGCCCACCCGATTATGCGCGATTTCGCCCCGGCAGACTTGCCCGCACTTGATGGCTACGTGGCTGTCACCGCACGTGACAGCGCCGATGTAGTGCTACGCTCGCCCGAGGGCGATCCGCTCCTCGCCGCATGGCAGTATGGCCTCGGTCGCTCGGTAGCCTGGCTCCCCGGTGTCGGCGCTCCCTGGGCCAGCCAGTGGACATCGTGGGCCGACGACGATAGGTTCTTGGCACAGATGGTACGCTACACCCTGCCCGATCCCGGCAGCGGGCCGATCCAGGTGCGTGTTGACCCGCAGCCTAACGGCGCCCGCCTGACGGTGGACGCGCTCTTACCCGGCGGCGACCCGCTCAATCTGGCTACGGCGAATGCGCGCATCACCCTGCCCGATGGCACGCAGCGCAGCTTTACCGTGCGGCAGACCGCGCCCGGTCGCTACACCCAGGATCTCAGCCTGTCCGCATCGGGAGCCTACGTGGTCTCGGTGGTACTCCAGCAGAACGGGCAGCGCCAGCAGCGGGACGTAGGCTACGTTCAGCCGGTACCTGCCGAGTACCTGCCCCACACCGGCGATGGACAGGCTCTGCTTACGGCTATCGCCGACGCGACCGGCGGCACCATTCGACAAGGCACACCTGCGCCTGTGGAAACACCCACCCAACCCGCCGTCCCCGCCGCACCAAACACCGACCTCTGGCCCTGGCTGATCGGCGTGGCCCTTAGCCTCTGGGTACTAGAGATCGCCGTGCGGCGGGGCGTATTTATACGACACTAACCTCTGCTCGCCCTTAGAAGTTGTCTGAAGAGGTCACATATCCCGCAATTCCCCCTCCCCAGCCCTCCCCCAATGGGGGAGGGAGTCGACTCCTCCCCCCGATGGGGGGAGGTTGGGAGGGGGGCGGTAGCTTTTCAGACAGCTTCTTACATCTCCCGCGCCGTTGCCACGATATCGGCCAGCACGCCCGCCGCCGTCACCGCCTGGCCAGCGCCGGGGCCGCGCACCACCAGGGGCCGCTCGGCGTAGCGCGTCGTTGAAAAGCTAAACAGGTTATCCGGCCCGCGCAGGCTGGCCAGGGGGTGATCGGACGGCACCACGCACAAGCTCACACTCGCACCCTCAGGCGTGATCGTCGCCACATAGCGCAGGGCTCCGCCCTGGGCCTTCGCCGCCGCCACCCGCGCCGCAAACGACGTATCCAGCTCCTCCAGACGCGCCATAAACGCATCGCGGCTCACACCGGCCAGCTCAGGCGGGAACCACGGCTCCGCCGGGATGTTGGCCAGTTCCCACTCCAGACCGCAGGTGCGGGCCACGATCAGCGCCTTGCGGGCCACGTCGGCCCCGCTCAGATCATCGCGTGGATCAGGCTCGGTGTACCCCATCTGATGAGCCGCCCGCACCGCTGTCGAGAGCGGCACGCCCGCCTCCAGCTCACCGCACAGATACCCCAGCGTCCCGCTCATCGCCGCCTCGATCTTCACGACCTGGTCGCCGCTATCCAGCAGACCCTGGAGCGTTGAGATCACCGGCAGCCCGGCTCCCGCTGTAGCCTCGTAGCGCGTCGCCCCGCTGAAGGTCAGTTCCACAAAGCTCGACCAGGTCGCGCTGAGCGGCTTCTTATTCGCCAGCACCACCCGTGCGCCGCCAGAGACCGCATCTGCCAGCGACACCTCGTGGCCGCTCGCCGCCGTCACGTCCACCACAATACACGGCCCGTCCGGCACCAGTTCATCCCAGTTTTGGATCGCGCGCCCTGCGGGCGACGCCGCAAGGCTAACCCCGGCGGCTTTGGCACGCATGGCGGCAAAGATTCGTTCGTCCGCCAATGGCAAACCGGACGCCAGCGCCCCCGTGCTATCGGCCAGGGCCAGATACTCTAACCGAAACCCGTAGCGCGACTCCAGGGCCGCCCGCGCCCCCAGCAACTGCCCAACCAACTCACGGCCCACCCCGCCCACCCCGATCTGAACAATTGATACTGTTGTCATCGTAGGTTTCCACATTGTAAATATTCAATGCAATAGAGCAAAAATTATCCTGTCACACATGTCACGCTGAGCGAAGCGAAGCGTCCCGGTATGCATCATCATCGTCGGGACGCTTCGCTTCGCTCAGCGTGACAGGGAGAGTTTTGCGATATTGCCATTCAGCGCACCAGCCGGTCGAGAGCCGCATTCCACACCTTCATCCGGTCGGGGTTCCCGCCGACATCGGGGTGGTGCAGACGAGCCATCGCCTTACGAATCGCGTTCACTTCATCATCGCTAAGGTGGCCGGCCAACTCGCCACCATCAATCGACAAAATATGCTCGTTGGGCGCATCAACCGAGAGACCAGCCTCAAGGCGCATCGCCCGCTGCCGCCACATATCCCGGTCATGCACCAACATCGTATTCTCACGCATCGTCTCAGTAAGAGTTACCACCATCTTTGTGTGGGCACGCTGGGCCTCCGTAACCGCAGCCAGCGACTTATCCAACTGACGGCGCAGACTCCGAGTCTCAACGTGCGACTCAGCCAGATCGCGGCGCAACAGATCGTACTCGCGCTGGCTCATGCCCTCGCTGCTTAGCGGTAGATCCTCCGGTTTCAACATACAAACCTCCGCAGCTAGCACATCACCTACACGGCATTCGCACAGTATAGCCGCTCATCGTCAACCGCGCCAGATATGAGGGTAGGGCTGATGCAAAGTCAGTATTCCCCCTCACCCCCTGCCCCTCTCCCACCGGGGGAGAGGGGAGATTTCGCACCAAGATGCGTCCGGCTCCCCCTCTCCCCGTGTGGGAGAGGGGGCTGGGGGGTGAGGGGGCGGGCGAGGATCGGCGATTTTGCAACAGCCCTGGATATAAGGGCGGACAGGAGACGGGAAACAGGAATCTGGCTCGACTCCACGCAGCCTCATGCATCAAGAACGGTGGTATCATAGGGGTCTCATGCGCCCGACGATGACGTGGGGGCGAGGCGTGTCTGGGCAATCCGACAGCGCTTCGCCCCTTATGGTTTGTACGATGCACGTGTCTTTTCGCGATCAGCTTGATGAGAGTGCCGCTGTCGTCCAGTCCTTCACGGCCCAGGCCGACGCGGTTGACGCAATCTGTCGCCTGGTGGCCGACGCCGTGCTGAGTGGGAGTACCCTCTTTACCTGTGGCAATGGCGGCAGCGCCACCGACGCCATCCACTTGGCTGAGGAGATGATGGGCCGCTATCGCGCCACCCGTCGGCCTCTTCCTGCCGTCTGCCTGAACACTGATGTCGGCACGATCACCTGTATCGCCAACGACTTCGGGTTCGAGCAGGTTTTCGCCCGCCAGCTTGAGGCTCTGGCTCGCCCCGGCGACCTGTTGGTGATCTTTAGCACGAGTGGCGGGTCGCCCAACATCCTGGCCGCTCTGCACGCCGCCCGTGCCAGTGGTGTCACCTGTATCGCACTGCTTGGCAAAGGTGGCGGGGCCGCCCGTGAGCTGGCCGATCACGTCCTGGTGGTGCCGAGCGCGAGCAGCGCCCGCATCCAGGAAGTTCATACCCTGATCCTCCACGCGATTTGCGAGGAGATCGAGGGCCGTTTTGTTGTGTAAGACAAGGTTTCAGGTGCGAGGTTTCTGGTTTCAGGTCGAACGCATCAGAATGCCAGATTTCGCCCTGAACTGTAAAGTATTTGCGAACCTTGTCTAAGGATTTGGGAGCGGATGTGCCGCTTTACTAAGGAGCAACGCTGTGGATCGTATTCTTGTCACGGAGAAGATCGCCGATGAGGGACTCGCCGTCCTGGGTCGCGCCGGTCAGGTGGATGTGCGGCTTGATCTGGATAAGGCCGGCCTGCTGGCCGCTATCGCCGACTACGACGCCCTTGTGGTGCGCTCGGCCACCAAGGTCACGGCTGAAGTGATCGAGGCCGGCGTGAAGCTGCGTGCGGTGGGCCGCGCCGGCACCGGCGTGGATAACATTGATGTGGACGCCGCCACCCGCCGGGGCATCATCGTGGTGAATGCGCCGGCCTCCAATAATATCGCCGTGGCTGAACTGACGATTGGCCTGATTCTTGGGCTGGCCCGTCAGATCCCTCAGGCCCACGCTTCGCTTCAGAGCGGCAAGTGGGAGCGCACGAAGTACAGCGGCTGGGAAGTGCGTGGCAAGACCCTCGGCCTGATCGGGCTGGGCCGGATCGGCTCGGAGGTAGCGATCCGCGCCCGTGGCCTGGAGATGAACGTCCTGGCCTTCGACCCGGTGGTCTCCTTCGACCGGGCCGGGCAGATTGGCGTAGAGCTGGTGACGATGGACGAACTGGTTCAGCGCAGCGATGTGATCTCCATCCACGTGCCGCTCACCGATGGGACCCGCAATCTTTTCAACGCCGCCCGCATCGCCCAGATGAAGCCCGGTGCCTTCCTGCTCAACGCCTCGCGTGGCGGGATCATTGACGAGACTGCCTTGGTTGAGGCGATCAACGCCGGGAAACTCGGCGGCGCAGCCCTGGATGTCTATAACACCGAGCCGCCTCCAGCCGATAGCCCGCTGCTGCGCCACCCAAAGATCATCACGGTGCCGCACATCGGTGCATCCACCGCCGAGGCCCAGACCTCAGCCGGCACCGAAGTGGCAGAGGGCGTGGCTACCGCCATTACCGGAGGTACCCCGCGCTACGCCGTGAACGCGCCCTTTGTCGCGCCCGAGGCGTGGCAGGTACTCCAGCCCTACCTCGGCCTGGCCCGCAGCATGGGCGCGCTGATTATGCAGCTCATCCAGGAGCCAGTGCGCAGCTACGAGCTGGAGTTCTGCGGTGAACTGGCCAGTGTGGACACCCAGCCGGTGAAGCTGGCGGTTATCCAGGGCTTGCTCTCGGCTAACAGCTCCGAACGGATTACGCCAGTGAACGCGCCCTTGATCGCCCGCCAGCGCGGCTTGCGGATCAGCGAGCGCACTAACCTCGACGCGGAGAACTACTCGGGCCTGCTGATTGTGCGCGTGCAGACGGCTGACACTTTGCGAACCTTCAGCGGCACCGTGCTGCGCGGCGAGCCACATATCGTTCAGTCCGATGGTTACTTTGTGGACTTTGTGCCGCATGGTGCGCTGCTGCTCACCTACCACCGCGACCGGCCCGGCATGATCGGGCACGTCGGCACGTTGCTCGGCGAGGATGACGTGAACATCTCGGGGATGTACGTGGGTCGCCAGTTGCCTCGCCAGCGTGCGATGATGGTGCTGACCCTCGACGAGCCTGCATCTGACGAGGTGATGGCGCGCATCCGCGCCCTTGAGGATGTTGATCAGGCGTATAGCGTCAAGCTGTAGGGGTCAGGGGTCAGGGGTCAGGGGTCAGGGGTCAGGGGTCAGGGGTCAGGG
>JBAXMH010000241.1:0-7302 GCA_037134395.1 Chloroflexales bacterium | reverse complement strand
CCTGCCTCCTGCCTCCTGCCTCCTGCCTCCTGCCTCCTGCCTCCTGCCTCCTACCTCCTGCGTGCGTTTTCTCTACTCGGCGCGTACCCGCGCAATCGCCTCGCGATCATAGCGCAGAATGGGCTGGCGGGCGGCGCGTACCTCGTCGAGCCGCCGCACCGAGGCCGTGGTTGGGGCTGCGTGCAGCAACTCGGGCGTCTCCACCGCCTCGCGGGCAATCTGGCGCATTGCCTCGATGAAGGAGTCTAGCGTGCGTTTGCCCTCGGTCTCGGTGGGTTCAATCATCAGCGCCTCGGCCACGATCAGCGGGAAGTAGATCGTTGGCGGGTGGAACCCGTAATCTATCAGGCGCTTGGCGATGTCCAGGGTGCGAATATCCTTAGGCGCACCGGCGATCTGGCCCTTCAGCACCGACTCGTGCATACAGATGCGTTCCACCGCCTGCGGGTAGATATCCTTTAGCCGCACGCGCACGTAATTGGCGTTCAGCACAGCGATCTCGCTCACCTCACGCAGACCCTCTTCGCCAAGGGTGCGGATGTAGGTCCAGGCCCGCACGAGCATGCCGAAGTTGCCGTGGAAGGACTTCATGCGCCCGATGCTCTTTGCGGGAGTAAACAGTTCGTAGGTGCCATCGGCGGCCAGACGCACACGCGGGCCGGGCAAGAAGGGGGCTAGTTCCTCCGTGCAGCCAACCGCGCCACTGCCGGGGCCGCCACCGCCGTGGGGCGTGCTGAAGGTCTTGTGCAGGTTGTAGTGCATGAAATCGAAGCCCAGTTCGCCCGGTTTAGCAATGCCCAGGATGGCGTTAAAGTTGGCCCCGTCGCCATACATCAGCCCGCCCGCTGCGTGGACGATCTGGCAGACCTCAAGGATCTGGTTCTCGAAGAGACCCAGGGTGTTGGGGTTGGTCAGCATCATCCCGGCGGTGCGCGGCGAAACCTTGGCTCGCAGGTCGTCCAGATCGACGCCGCCGCAGGCGTGGCCCTTGACCTCAATAACCTTCAGGCCGGTCATGGCCGCCGTGGCCGGGTTGGTGCCGTGGGCCGCCGTCGGCACCAGCACCTCGATCCGGTCGTGATCATTGCGATCTAGGTGGTAGGCTCGGAAGGCCAGGATACCGGCGAACTCGCCGTGGGCACCGGCAGCAGGCTGGAGGCTCACATCCGAGAACCCGGCGATCTCACCGAGGTAGCCCTGGAGCTCGTAGATCAGGCGTAGCGCGCCCTGCGAGTCTACCGCATCCTGGAGCGGGTGCGCCGCCGCGAAGCCCGCGTAACGTGCAACCTCCTCGTTGAGCCGCGAGTTGTACTTGACAGTGCAGCTTCCTAATGGATAAAAACATGTATCTGGGCTGGCATTTCGCTGGCTAATTCGCGTATAGTGGCGAATTACCTCCGGCTCAGTCAACTCGGGGAAGTCGTTCATGCCGTCGTGGCGCAGCAGGTCGGTGGGAAGTTCGCTCTCTGGTACATCGAGGCGTGGCAGATTGGTGCCGTGCTTTCCGGGTTGCGAGAGTTCGTAGATATGTGGCTCGTAGTTGTCCATTGACGATGTAACTTTCTAAAAAGAAGGGTGTTACCCAAACACCTCATTAATTACCAAGCTAAACCCCGGCAGCAGGTCGGGCATCTCCAGGGTGGAGCCGGGGCCGTAGGTGCGGGCCAGGCCGTCGGGCGTGTGGGCGATCACCTCGCGGGTGCTCGGGTAGATCACCCAGACCGCTGCGCTGCCGGCGGCGAGGTACTCGCGCACCTTTGCGCGCACCTCGCCAGCCGTATCGTTCGGCGAGACGACCTCGATAGCGAGGTCGGGGGCCATGTTCCAGAAGCCCTCAGGTATTCCGCCCTCGGGGATTCGATCTGCTCTCACATAGTAGACATCGGGGCCGCGCACGAGATCGGGATCGCGCTTGAGGGTGAAGCCGGACTCGACACCAACACGCCCTGCTGATTCTCTCCGACTCCACTGGATCAATAGGGCGGTGATCAGCGCGGCAACAATTCCATGAGACCCTCCAGGCGGCATAACGTCAACCACCTCCCCATCTACAAGCTCCTGGTGGCGTGAGCCGGGCAGGGCGAAGAACTCCTCGGCGGTGAGCAGGTGGACAGCAGTGCTCATAACGCTCCTCCTTGTCCGATCAGCCCCACGGCCAGGTCGGCGCGGCCTGTCTCTAGGAAGAGGGCCAGGCGAAAGGGCAGCAGGGCGAACTCGCGCAGTTGGTCGTAGCGGCGCTCGGTGGTTTCGTCGTAGGCGTTGCCGTAGCCGACACGCAGGCCGAAGTAGTCGGGGCCAGTGAAGTGTTCCATGAGGGCGGCGTGATCCCAGGCGGGACGCCAGCCCTGGGCGTAGCCCCAGCCAACGAGTCCGGCGACGCGCCATCCGCCCTCGCGACGCCGTAGCAGCACCCGCTCCGGGCGCAGGTCACCGTGAACCAAACTGGCCGATTGGCCGCTCCCAGCCAGGTTCGCATCCAGCCAGCCGCGTAGTTCATCGGCTGTTGTGCCATCGAGGTTTCCCACCGCCAGGGCGGCGGCGATACCCCGCCCGACGCGGGCGGTCAGGTACTCCCGATCATCGCTGCGCGACTCGGGCTGTGCGCCGGGTTGTAGCGAGACGCGGCGCGAGTTTGGCGGTATCGCCGGGTTCAGGGGGCCGTAACTGGCGGCAAGGTAGCTGTGGACGCGGGCCATCATCGCACCAAGCTCGCGGCCAAGCCCGTAGCGCCCGTCCTCAT
Source organism: Chloroflexales bacterium (assembly GCA_037134395.1). GTDB lineage: Bacteria > Chloroflexota > Chloroflexia > Chloroflexales > Chloroflexaceae > Oscillochloris. The sequence continues at coordinate 4,562 of JBAXMH010000241.1, read as the reverse complement.
CAATCTCGGCCAGGGCATCGGGCAGCGGCACGCCCTCCAGGTGCGAGCAGAGCAGGTAGGGCGTGCCGACTCCGCTGCCATCATCATAGGCCAACATCTCAGGCAGGGGCAGGTCAATCTCAGTGCGCAAGGCCGTCAGCGCCGCCGCCTCAGCCGCCAGAGGATCGCCCGCCCAGGCGTCGGCATCGGCACCCAGGCGCAGCACCACCCGTCGCCGCCCGTCCAGGGCGAGCAGCAACGTGCGCTGGCCCAGCGATGCCGCCCCGCCCAGGTGGGTGCCGGGCATCGCGTGGGCGAGGATGTTCTTAGCCGTGTCTGAGATCATCGTGCCCCCGTAGGGGCGCATCGCGATGCGCCCCCCGTGCGCCCCGCGCAAGGGCGCATCGCGATGCGCCCCTACCCCACATCCCGCAAAACACCCACCAGCCGGTCAATATCGGCCTTGCTATTCATCTCCGTCACCGCGAGCAGTATGGCGTTGCCGAACTGTGGCTCATCGGTGGACAGATCGAATCCGCCGACGATACCTTGGGCGCGCAGGGCGGCGTTCACCTCGGCGGCGGGACGCGGCAGGCCCACGGCAAATTCCTTGAAGAAGGGGCCGTCGCCCAGTAGACGGTAGCCCGGTAGCTTGGCGATCTCGGCGGCGGCGTAGTGGGCGCGGTGGTAGCACAATTCGGCCACCTTGCGCATACCCTGCTTGCCCATCAGGCTCATGTAGACCGTGGCCGCCAGGGCCATCAGCGCCTGGTTTGTGCAGATATTGCTGGTGGCCCGCTCGCGCCGGATGTCTTGCTCGCGGGCACGCAGGGTGAGCACGTAGGCCAGTTGCCCGTCCACATCTTTGGTAATGCCGACAATGCGCCCGGCAATCTTGTGGACATACTTCTGCTTCGTGGTGAAGACGCCCAGGTACGGCCCGCCAAAGTTTAGGCCGATCCCCAGGGGCTGACCCTCAGCGGTGGCGATGTCCGCGCCCAGTTCGCCAGGAGTCTGGAACAACCCCAGGCTGATCGGGTCGAAGTGGAGACAGAGCAGGGCACCCTTAGCCTGCACCTTTTCGGCGAGACCGCGCAGGTCGTGCAGACGGCCCAGAAAATCTGGGTTCTGCACAATCAGCAGGGCAGTCTGGTCATCCACCAGGGCCAGGGCGTCGTCAATACCCGCGTCAGGATTCTCATCGCCGGTGACGGTAGCGTCGAGAGCTTGGAGGTAGGTGCGCAGCACGGCGCGATACTGCGGATTGACGTTGCGGGCGACGACGATCTTGCGTCGGCCACGCACCACGTTCAGGGCCATAATCGCCGCCTCAGCGATTGCCGTGGCCCCATCGTAGTGCGATGCGTTGGCGATCTCCATGCCGGTGAGCGAGCAGATCAGGCTTTGGTACTCGAAGATTGACTGGAGCGTACCCTGGCTAATTTCAGGCTGGTAGGGCGTGTAGGCGGTAAAAAACTCGCCCCGGCGCAGGATCTGATCCACGGCGGCGGGGACAAAATGGTTGTAGGCACCAGCCCCCAGGAAGATGCTCTGGTTCAGCGCGTGGGCGTTCAGTCCGCTCATCGCCAGCAGCTCGCGCACCAACTCGGGTTCCGATAGCGGCGCGGGCAGATCGAGCGCAGGGAAGCGCTTTTTGGCAGGTATGTCAACGAACAGGTCGGCGGTATTGGCCACCCCAATCGCCGCGAGCATCTCGGCCCGCTCGTCTGCGGTGATGGAAATATAATGTGACATAGTGTGTGTCGTCATAGGTAGGGGCGAAGCATTGGAGTTTGTCGCTACGCGACAAACTCCAATGCTTCGCCCCTACGTGTTAATGTGCGCGATCCGCACAATGGGCAGCATACCCGGCGGCGTCGAGCAACTCCTCCTCCGCGCCAGAGGGGCGCACGCGGATCAGCCAGCCAGCCCCGTAGGGATCCTGGTTAATCGCCTCCTGGCTGATCTCCAGCTTGCCATTCACCGCCACGACCTCGCCGCCCACCGGGGCGTACAGATCGGAACTGGCCTTCACAGACTCGATCACCCCGAACGAGTCGCCGGGGGCGAGGATCAGACCGACCTTCGGCAGTTCCAGGTAAACGATGTCGCCGAGTTGATCCTGGGCGAAGTCGCTGACTCCGATCACCAATTCCTCACCCTCGGTTCGTACCCACTCATCAGACGTGCTATAGCGCAGTTCCGCCGGGACGTTGTGGCTCATATCGCGTTGTTCCTTCAAAAAAGGCGAAGAATTCAGGGATGGTGCAGCCCTCCCCGTTCACCGCTCCTACTTCTTGTACTGAGGTTTGTAGAACGGCATCGTGATCGCCCGCGCACGCACGGGTTTCCCACGGATGATAATATCGAACTCGCGGCCCACGGTGCTGAGGGCGGTGGGGACATAGGCCATGCCCAGGGGCCGACCCAGGGTTGGCGAGGGCATCCCGGTGGTTACAATACCAACCAACTCGCCGTCAAGGTTGTGTACCGGGTAGTCGCCACGGGCAACCCCCTTGCCGACCATCTTGAATCCGGTGAGCTTACGGGTGGGGCCAGCGGCCTTGATCGCGGCCAGGGCCTCGCGGCCCACGAAGTCGCCCTTATCCAGCTTGACCACCCAGCTCAAGCGAGCCTCGTAGGGATTGATCGTATCGCTGATCTCGTGTCCATAGAGCGACAGGCACGGCTCGAAGCGCAGGCTATCGCGGGCACCCAGACCACAGGGCTTCGCGCCTAGCCCAACCAACTTGTCCCAGAAATCCTCGGCGTGAACGGCATCGAAGAAAAGCTCGAAGCCATCTTCACCGGCGTAGCCGGTGCGAGCCACCAGAGTGGTGAAGCCAAAGAGCGCACTCAGGGCTACCCCGTGAAAGGGCAGCACAGAAAGGCTCCCGGCCCCTGGCTCCTCGGCCTGGATCAGCATCGCCTCGGCCTCTGGCCCCTGAAGAGCCAGCATCGCCCAGCGATCCGAGCGGCCCACGATCTCCACATCGAAACCTTCGGTGTGGGCGTGCAGCCACCGCCAATCCTTCTCGCGGTTCGAGGCGTTCACCACCACCAGGTATTCCTCGGGTAGATGGTAGATGAAAATATCGTCTACGATCCCGCCGTCGGGGTGGCAGAGCAGGCCGTAGCTCGCCTGCCCGAGCGGGATGGCCGACACATCGCAGGTGACCACATACTGAAGGAAGTCCTCGGCCTGGGGACCGCGCACCATCAGGCGACCCATATGGCTGATGTCGAAGAGCCCGGCCCGCTGGCGCACCGCCGTATGCTCGTCAATGATGCCGCTATACTGGACGGGCATCTCCCATCCGCCGAACTCAACCATGCGTGCGCCTGCAGCGACGTGCTTCTCGAAGAGGGGGGTACGTTTCAGCATAAACTCTCTCCATTTTAGATTTTGGATTTTAGGTTTTAGATTGTGGATTGCAGCAATCTAAAATCCACAATCTGAAATCCAAAATCACCCATCAAGTCCCTCGCGGACGCGCCGCAGCATCTCGCGGCACTCGATTATATAGCGAGCCATTGCCTCATTACCACTGGCACGGGCCTCGGCGGCGAATTGCCGAAGGGCGTGACTGGCGGCATCGTCGAGGAGCAGCGGGTAGTGGTCGAGTGCATCGGCCAGCTCTTCCTCACCGTCAGCACTCAGGAGCGCCTCGATGGCCTCTTCCAGAGTCGGCTCTTCCGAGTCGGCAATTCCTGTGACGGCGGCAGTGGCTGTGGCGTGGGCAGGCCGCTGTTTGGCGAGAGCCTCGCGCCGCTCCTCAATGGCGCTAGACATCTCGTCGAGGAGTCGTCGAGCCCGCTGGAGACTCTCGACAATATCGTGGGCCCGCTGCTCAAAGGCGACATCTGCCAACTGGGCTAGGGTCAGGTCGGTATCACGTGCCAGCAGCGCGGGGTGTTCGGCAATCACCCGGTTAAGATCTTCGGGCGAAGCAGCCTCAAGCAGTTCCTGTACAGCCACGAGCAGCGGCGGTGTTTCGGGTGTAGAGACGCCCCGGTGGGGCGTCTCTACGAAGACGCCCCGCCGGGGCGTCTCTACGCCGCCCCGGCGGCGATCCATGCGCTTGAGCATATGGGCCACCCCGTCCACATCCTGGGCAATATCCACATCAGCCAAGTAGGCACGGCGCTGCTCATCGGGGATGGATTCTACCAGGAGCGTATGGAGATGACGGGCCTGGTCGCGCACCTCGTGTTCGGCAGCGCCCGGCACCCCGGCGAAGATCACCCGCCGCGCCTGTCCATCGTGAAAGAGCAGCGGCGCCCCAGCTGGGCCGCTGTTTCCGCAGTGCGGACAGGTTACGTTGTTGAGCGAGCCGTGGCGTAGCTCGTTTACTGCCCCCGGCTGCTCCTGCGCGTCGAGGATCAGCCACACTGCGGCGGCAAAGTCAGATCCGCAGCTCGGGCAGGTAAGCTCAGCCTGCTCCTGGTATGAGATAGGCATAGCGGCGTTAAGGTTTCAGGTTTCAGGTCGAGAGCTTCCGTACGCCCATTGTACCATCAGTTCGCTGGGAGGCAGGAGGCAGGAGGCAGGAGGCAGGAGGCAGGAGGCAGGAGGCAGGAGG
>JBAXMH010000240.1:0-7349 GCA_037134395.1 Chloroflexales bacterium | reverse complement strand
CGCGGGATTATACCACGGAATCATCTTAGCCACCGATCTGCGACATTCCGCGCAGGGTGGGCAGCACGCCATCAGGCAGCCCGTGGCCCCAGGGCTTGAGGTGTACAGCGTGCCGAATGAGCTGCGCAATCTCGTCCTGGCCCGCCCCAGCGCGCACTGCCGCCCGCAGATCTAGCTCGTCATCACGCAGCAGGCAGAGATGCAGGCGGCCCTCGGCCGTCAGGCGCATGCGGTTGCAGGTAGCGCAGAAGGGGTCGGTGACGGCGCTGATAAAACCAAGGGTGCCGGGGGCACCGGGGATGCGGTAGCGCCGCGCCGGGTCGGATGAATTCTGGCCGTAGGAATCCAGCGGGCCAAAGTGGGCCGCGATGCGAGCGATCAGTTCGGTACTGCTGATCACGCCCTCTTCGGCCAGACCAGCCACCCCGGTCAGAGGCATCACCTCGATAAAGCGGAAATCCCAGGGGTAGTGCGTAGTTAGAGTGGCCAGACGAATCACCTCATCGTCGTTCATGCCACGCACCACGACCGCATTAAGCTTGATCGGACGCAGCCCGGCCTCGTCAGCCGCCCGTACCCCCGCCCAAACATCATCCAGGCTACCGCCACGGGTGATCTGGCGAAATTTCTGGGCGTCGAGGCTGTCAATACTGATGTTCACCCGGTCGAGCCCAGCCGCCTTGATCGGAGCGGCCAGACGGCCCAGGCGCAGGGCGTTGGTGGTCATGGCAATTTGCTCAATGCCGGGGATGGCCTTGATTGCGCGCACCAACTCGACGATCTCGTGGCGTAAAGTCGGTTCGCCGCCCGTGAGTCGGATCTTGCGAAACCCAGCGGCGGCGGCGGCGCTCAGCACCAGGATCAGCTCCTGGTTGCTCAGCAGATCAGGGGGCGGCAGAAACTGCATACCGTCGGCAGGCATACAATAAACGCAGCGCATATTGCAGCGGTCGGTGAGCGACACGCGCAGGTAGTCAATCCGCCGCCCGTAGCGGTCGTGTGCAGGTGTATCGCGCTCGTACAGTGAAGGGCGATGTGGCTCAATAAAGGAGATGGGGGTCGCACCCGTCGTTGGGTGATCGCGCAGCATTGCTCTCCTCCGGGGGAGGGCCAGGGAGAGTTTTACCCTCCCTGAGAACCTCTCTTTTTTTTACGATCCCGCGTACCTCATCACCGAGATCCGCGCAGCGAGCTGGCGGGCCACACCCCGAAAAACCTCAGCGTAGGCGTCGGGAAGATCGCTGATCACCGCCGGCTGGCCGCTATCGCCGCCGGCGCGCACAGCCATACCCAGCGGGATCTGGCCGAGCAGGGGCAGACCCTGCTGCGCGGCGATCCGCTCCGCACCGCCACTGCCAAAGATATCGTAGCGGGTGCCGGTGTCGGGGGCGATAAAGTAGGCCATATTTTCTACCACGCCAATGAGCGGCACATTCACCTTCTTGAACATCTCCATCGCCTTGACCACATCAATCGTGGCGACCTGCTGCGGCGTGGTGACGATCAGAGCGCCGGTGAGGGGCAGGCTCTGAGCCAAGGTCAGGGCGACATCGCCAGTGCCGGGGGGCATATCTATGATCAGGTAGTCGAGCGGTGCCCAGACCACCTGATAGAGAAATTGGCGCAGCAACTGAGTCACCATCGGCCCGCGCCAGATCACCGGCTGGCTATCATCAATCAGAAAGCCCACCGAGATGAGCTTGATGCCGTGGCCCTGAAGCGGGATTATCATCGCCTGGCCATTCTCGTCGCTCACCGCCTCGGGCTGGCCGCGTACACCGAACATCAGCGGCATACTCGGTCCAAAGACATCGGCGTCAAGCAAGCCAACCTTCGCGCCCTCTTGGGCCAAGGCCACCGCTAGGTTTGCGGCCACGGTACTTTTGCCCACGCCACCCTTGCCAGCCGCCACCGCAATGATATTCGCCACACCAGGAATAGACGCCTGCTCCGGGATTCCGGCGTGATGGCGCACGTTGGCGCTAAACTCGATCCCAACCTCGCTTACCCCCGGCACCCCACGCACCGCAGCCTCCGCCTCGGCACGGATCTGATCCTTCAACGGGCAGGCGGGCGTGGTCAGTTCAATCGTGAAGCTCACCACACCGCCGTCAATCGTCACATTCTTAATCATCCGGCGTGAGACGAGATCCCCGCCAAGCTCCGGCTCCTGCACCTTGCTCAGCGCGGCAAGCACCTGCTGCTCGCTCACCTGCTGGCCCACGCCGTGTGAGAGACCCATAACATACTCCCTGAAATGACACGTTGCACATCCAGCTCGCATTATATCAGGTTTTGGAAAGCAAAAGCTATCGTAATCCCACCCAGAGCTGTGCAATTCCTTGACGTATGCTCAAGCAACGTGTTAAGATATTTCCATTGTGTGCCGGTCGTCCCCACCTGATGCAGTTGCACCCGGCGGGGTCGGCCATCCCTCACTCCGCGAAAGGCCGACAGATGATCCGCGTAGTTGTAGACAGCATTCGTGTGAGCCTTCTAACGCAGCACCGCGTTGTTGTACTCCGCGAAACAGATAGTACCCGCTATCTGCCCATTTGGATCGGCCCGTTCGAGGCTGAGGCAATCGCGATGGCCATCCAGGGCCACGAGCCACAGCGGCCGATGACGCACGACCTCCTGAAATCGGTCATTGGCGATCTTGGTGGCCGCATCCAGCACATTTTCGTGAGCGATATTCAGGACAGCACGTTCTTCGCACGCATCGTGATTGAGCAGCAGGGCCGCACGATTGAGATGGATGCCCGGCCTAGCGACGCTGTCGCCCTTGCTGTCCGTACCGAAGCACCAATCTATGTGAAGGCTCACGTCCTTGACCAAGCGGGTGTACACTTCGATGACGACGAGCAGGTGGCTCCGCAAGAACCCACCGCCCCCAGCACCGAGACCGATTCTGAGCCGGAGACAAGTGATGAGTCGCTCTCGATCTTCCGCGATTTCATCAATACCCTCGATCTCGACAATTCCGGCAAGGGTGGGGAAAAGTCCTAACGATGATCAAGACCATATAAGAAAGGCCGGGAGCATCAAGATGCTCCCGGCCTTTTTCATACCGCGCATGTAAGGTTGCTCTATTTCCACAAAATGTGGATAAGTCGCGTTCATTTGTGGATAACTTGTGTCTATTGTGGATAAGTCATGGTAAAACCCGTGGATAAGCATGGGATAACCTTGGGAGAGTCTGACGTCATTCATCCGTCATGTGGAAAGTGTGGATAACAATCCACAGGTTTTCCCCAACCGATTAAAGCCACCACAGCGCCTGATTCAGACCCTTTTCCCCATTATCCACATGCCTGCTACGGCTGCTTGGATCTCTCTATACTTTATCAACATGATGATCCAAAAGGAATGGTGCGCTTTTTTTTTTGCGCCAAACGAAAAACAACGAAACGCAGCTCACAAAAATCGTGTATAATGCCGCTCGGCACTGAAGAACGGCAGATACTTGCTGAACCCCGCCAGGGCCGAAAGGCAGCAACGGTAGGTGAGTTCCTCTGGGTGTTTGGAAGTGCCACCACTTTTTACACACAGAAGCGGGCGGCGGAAATTTCCGCCGCCCGCTTCTGCGTGTGTTCTGCTATCTGCCGAGTTGCGCCGGCCCGAACCCGAAGGGCAAGAGATCCTGCGGCGTCACTAGCCGCTGTGCGCCGCTGAGGTTGAGCAGGATGATGGTGCTGTGAGGGGCCAGTTCAAGAATGACCTGACGGCACGCTCCGCACGGGCTGGCCACATCGTCGGTGGGTGTCACCACCGCGAGGGCCACGATCTCGCGCTCGCCTGCTGCGTAGGCGCTGAAGATCGCCACCCGCTCGGCGCAGATTGTCATCGGGTAGGCCGCATTCTCAATATTGCCCCCCAGAAAGATGTTCCCGGCGGCGGTCAGAACCGCCGCTCCAACGTGGAAGTGTGAGTAGGGCGCGTAGGCCCGCTCGCGTGCCGCGAGGGCCGCCTCCGCGAGGGCCGCGTAGTCAGGCTGGGTCATGGATGCCCCCCTCAGGCGGTTCGTCGCGTGGCAACGCGCCCGCCTCCTCTGGCTGCCGACGGATGATGCGTAGCTTCTGCGGGCGCACGCCCTTTACCGATAGCACCGTCAGTATCGCATGCTCAAGCACCAGTTCGTCGCCCACCTTCGGCACGCGCCCGAGTTGCTCGTACACCAGCCCGCCAATTCGGTCGGCGGTATCGGATGCCAGTGTCAGGTTCGCTAGGTAGTTGACATCATCAATTGATGCTCGACCATCTACCACATATTCGTTAGCGCTGATGGGCTGAATGGAGGGATCTTCGGTGTCGTACTCGTCTTGGATCTCGCCGACGATCTGCTCGATCAGATCTTCAATAGTGGCCAGACCAGCAGTGTTGCCATACTCGTCCACGATCACCGCCATATGCACCTTGCGCCGCTGGAGATCTTCGAGGAGGGCATTGACGCGCATGGTTTCGGGCACAAAATGCGCTGGTCGGAGCAAGCTCGTGATCGGCATATCGCGCTCGCCATCGCGCAGGGCCGGGATGAGATCCTTGGCGTAGAGAATCCCTACCACATGGTTCACCGTCTCGTTGTACACGGGGATGCGCGAGTGGCCACGGGCGACCACCACATCGAGTGCTCGGTCAAGGGTGATGTCCATCGCAATAGCGACAATATCCACCCGTGGCACCATAATCTCGCGGAGCAAGGTATTGCCGAAGGCAATCACACCCTCGATCATCGCACGCTCCTCGTGTTCGATCAGTCCCTCTTCCTCACCGACATTTACCAGGAGCCGCAGTTCTTCCTCCGTCACCAGAGGTGAGGGGTACGAACTGCGCCCGCTCACCGTCTTAAACAGCGGGCTAGTGAGCAGGTTGAGGACGGTGATGATGGGCCAGAGGATCTGCGAGACAATGCGTAGCGGGCGGGCCAGGGCCAGAGCGGTGGCGTCAGGATTGCGGATCGCCAGAGCTTTGGGGAATGCCTCGCTAAAGACGAAGATCGCGAGCAGCAGCAGCGCCAGACTGCCTATTTGTAGCCACAGACCCAGGCTAGCACTCAGGCGCAGCGTCAATCCTGTGGCGATGACGGTCATGCAGGTGTTGAGGAAGATGACAGTGGACTTGAAGCGGTAGGGGTCGTCAATCAGGTGCGACACAGCCCGTCTGGCCTGCGAGCCGCTTTCGGAGAGTAACAAGTTTAGCCGGTGACGGCTGATAGAGGTGAATGAGGCATCAACTGCTGAGGTGAAGGCGAGTACAACCATGCACAGCCCCACACCTGTCAGCAGCAAACGAGGTTCCGGATCCTCCAACAAGGGTAAATGCTCCTGGTAGTGATGGTATCGCCGCATGTGGCGGGCCAGTGGTGTGAGAAACGACGGGCCACTGGCCGCACATGGGGCTCACTACGAATGTTCCGAGAAGAGTGCGCTCAGCGAAAGATCTTTGTGGATACGCATGATCGCCTCGGCGAAGAGCGGGGCCACACTGATCGTTCGCACCCGCGAGTCCATAGGCGTGGACGATTGAGGAATCGTGTTGGTCACAACCGTCTCCACAAGATCCGAGCCTTTGATAATGTTCATCGCCTCGTCCGAGAAGACCCCGTGGGTCGCGCAGGCGTAGACCTTGCGGGCACCCCGGTCAAGCAGCGCGTGCGCCGCCTCAACCAGAGTTCCGCCGGTTGAGATCATATCATCAACGATGATGGCGGTTTTACCCTCAACATCGCCGACGATTTCGAGGATCTCGGCGATATCTGGCTCGGGGCGCTGCTTGGCGATAATCGCCAACCCCGCGCCAATGCGCTCGCGGAAGCGGTTGGCGCGGCCCACACCGCCCGCATCAGGAGAGACCACCACCGGGTTGGGCAGATTCAACCCGCGCACGTAATCGGAGAGCATCTGGGCCGCCTGGAGGTGATCAACCGGGATGTCGAAAAAACCCTCAATTGCCGGTGCGTGAAGATCCATCGTCAGCACGCGATCGGCACCGGCGATGCGGATCAGGTTTGCCACCAGTTTGGCCGAGATCGGTTCGCGCCCGGACGTCTTCTTTTCCTGCTTGGCGTAACCGTAGTAAGGAATGACCGCCGTCACCCGTGCGGCTGAGGCTCGGCGCAGTGCGTCAATTAGCAGCAGCAGTTCCATCAGGTGATGATCAACCGGCGCACAGGTTGGCTGAACGACGAAGACATCGCAGCCGCGCACGTTATCGTGCAGCTTTACCCGTGTCTCGCCGTTCTTGAACTGACCAACCAGCGCCCGGCCAAGGCCGATGCGCAGGTTGGTGGCAATCTCACGGGCCAGCCCTTCGTTGGCGTTCCCGCTAAAGACAAGGAGACGACCGTCCATCGCTGATTTTGCTCCACAAGGCGCTAAAAAATGCAGTGGAGCCGCGCTTCACTGCGTAGATATGGCTGACCTCGCAGCCGACGTGGTGGTAGAAATGTGGCTGCCGGGCCAGGATTCGAACCTGAACAGACGGATTCAAAGTCCGTCGTGCTACCATTACACAACCCGGCAACGCCTTATCATTATAACATACCTCGTCTTATTAGCTCTCGGTGAGACTGAGGGCTTGAGCACAGTCCTGGCACCGTATCGCCGTGGGGCTAAAGCCAATATTTTTGAATAAGAAGTCTGCCTCCGCTCTGCCCTCGCCCCCCAGCCCCCTCTCCCTCTGGGCATATCTTTACCCACATCTCTGCGAGGGGCATGCGACTGAAGTCGCGCCACGGGAGCCTACGGCTGGTCGCCCGCCGACGCGGGCGATTCCCGCGTCGGCGCAGGCCCGGCGGTTCCGGCGTCGGCGCAGGCCGACGCCCGGCGGAAAGCCCACAGGCGCGACTTCAGTCGCCCGCCCGGGGGGGCCGATAAATCGCAGTGCAAATGAGGTAAAAAAGATGTGGGTAAAGATATGCTCCCGCGACATGATCCGCCGAGATGGAGCCGCCGGACGAGGTGATGGGAGCAGATCTGAGTATCGCGCAGCCTGCGGTATGTTGACATAGAGTCGGTGCGGATCGGTCATGAGTTAACGGATCGTTACTCAAAATATCGGGTTGATGGGGTGACAGATCGATCTGATCTGTGTAAGAATAAGCACACCGCGCAACCACCTCTATTTCTTCTCCCCACTTCCAGCGGGCACACTGTACGTGGCACCGAAACGTTGATTATGATCTTCCAAGCCCTGCTATTGCACTAGGCTAACTGGGCTGTACCCACTGATAAACGGAGGATTCCCCATGTCACCATCATCGCCAACACCATCTGCATCAGATCGCCCATTGCGTGCCGGACGCACCCTGATCATCGCCGGGGTGCTGCTGTTTCTGTTCTTCTTCTCGC
>JBAXMH010000239.1:0-7423 GCA_037134395.1 Chloroflexales bacterium | reverse complement strand
ATGAAAATGGCCACGGATGCCCGACTATCGGCTATCGGCTATCGGCTATCGGTTATGTTAAGGGACACCAATGGCGGGGATTACGTTCGACCATGTGTGGAAGCAATATGGCGAGGTGGCGGTTCTCAAAGACCTGACTATCGAGATCAGCGACGGTGAGTTCCTGGTACTGGTCGGCCCCTCGGGCTGTGGCAAATCCACCGCCCTGCGCTGTCTGGCTGGCCTGGAGGAGATCACCAAGGGCCGCATTATCATTGGCGACCGTGTGGTGAATGATGTGCCGCCCAAAGATCGCGATATTGCGATGGTCTTTCAGAGCTACGCCCTCTACCCGCACATGTCGGTCTACGATAATATGGCTTTTGGCCTCAATCTGCGCAAAGTGCCGAAGGCCGAGATTGATAAGCGAGTCAAGGATGCCGCCGATATGCTCGACATCCGTCTCTTGCTTGATCGTAAGCCTAAGGCACTCTCGGGTGGCCAGCGTCAGCGCGTCGCCCTTGGCCGCGCCATCGTCCGTGACCCCGCTGTTTTTTTGATGGACGAGCCGCTCTCGAATCTCGATGCGAAGCTACGGGTACAGACCCGCGCCGAGATCAGTAAGCTCCATCAGCGCCTGAAGACGACCTTCATGTACGTCACCCACGACCAGACAGAGGCAATGACAATGGGCACGCGCATCGCCGTGATGAATGACGGTATCCTCCAGCAGCTTGACTCGCCGCAGAACCTCTACGACTCCCCGGCGAACATGTTCGTCGCCAGCTTTATCGGCAGTCCGGCCATGAACTTCTTCGAGGCGAAGATTGATCGGGTGGGCAGCGGACTCGGCGTGGTAATTGGCAAGGATTTTGTGGTGCCCGTGCCCGCCAGCAAAGCCGATACATTCGGCAGCCATGTGGGCAAAGATATTTGTTTTGGCATCCGCCCCGAGGATATCCACGACTCTCATTATGTCGCCCGTGGTGTAGACGAGAGCGCAAAATTCACAGTCCAGGTGAACCTGACCGAGGCGATGGGTTCCGAGGTGTACGCCTACATCGAGATCAGCGGCAAAGAGTTTATTGGTCGCCTCGATCCGCGCACCACCGCACGCCCCGGCCAGAGTCTAGAGATTGTGATTGATATGGAGAAGATGCACATCTTCGACCGTAAGAGTGAAGTGGCCCTCCCGTGTAATGCGACCTGAAACCTGAAACCTCGCACCTGAAACCTTGTCCTAGCGTAACCCCGCCGTCTCCTCCAGGCCCAGCATCAGGTTCATGCTCTGCACGGCCTGCCCCGACGCACCCTTGATCAAGTTGTCCACGCACGCTACGAGGATGTAGCGACCTTCCTCCGCCAGATGTACGCCCATGGCAATGTTCATGCCGCCTACCACGTGGCGAAGTTCGGGCAGCCGACCCTGAGGCAGCAACGTTACGAAAGGCTCGTTGGCGTATATCGCGTAGGCTGCCCGCACCTCTTCCTCGCTCACGCCTGGCTTTGTGTTGACGTAGATAGTAGACAAAATACCCCGATAGACCGGGAGCAGGTGCGGCGAGAAGATGATATGCAGCCCGGTCTCCTGCTCCATCTCGGGCAGATGGCGGTGCGTCCGGCCAATATTGTAGGCGCTGAAAGTCTCGTGGGTCTCGCCAAAGTGAGTCTTGAGCGAGAGTGAGCGACCGGCACCCGACACGCCCGACTTACTATCAACAATCACCGGGCCGTCGGCCAGGAGCCCGGCATGAACCAGGGGGTACAGGGGCAGAATAGCGGTGAGGGGATAGCAGCCGGTGTTGGCCACCAGCCGCGCCGTGCGGATGCGCTCACGGTGTAGTTCGGGCAAACCGTACACCGCCGCGCTCTGGAGTTCGGGCGCGGGATGATCCTTTTTGCGCCAGCGAGCGTAGGTGTCCAGATCCTCCAGCCGGAAGGTGTCAGAGAAATCAATCACCTTCACCCCCACATCCAGAGCCGCTTGCACCAGTGGAATCAGATCAGGTGTGTTATGGGGCAGGCAGGTGAATATTATGTCAACATTGCGCAGATCGGCCTGCTCAACAGCCACCAGAGGCTGATCGATCAAGGTTGGGAAAATATCGCTCAGATTCTTGCCTGCTGCTGAGCGGGCAGTGGCGAAGGCGATCTCGATCTGGGGGTGGCGCACCAGCAGCTTAATCAGCTCGAATCCGGTGTAGCCGGTCGCGCCATAAATTCCAATCCGGGCCATATGAATTCCTCCTGCGTGGCTATAGCAGTCCCCATTCCGGTTGTGAAGGAGGAGTCCAGGCTTTAGCTGGCTGAAGCCTGGACTCCTCTTCACAGCTCCAAGAAGATTGCCATAAGTTAGTTCCCGCCATTATACGCGAACGAGGTTTTGCCACAGAAAGACACAGAAGGACACAGAAAAAATATATTTCTGTGTCCTTCTGTGTCTTTCTGTGGCCGTTTTGTTGTCGTCCTAACAGTGTGCGCTATGCGCGAGTCGGGACAGAAACCCCGTGATGATCGGCTCCTGGGCAGCGTGATCGATCAGAAAGGCGTCGTGGCCCGCTTCGGTGTGCAGATCAACATGCTCGACGCGACGGCCAACGCGCTGCAGGGAGGAGGCGATGGCTGCTGACTCGGCGGTGGGGTAGAGCCAATCGCTATCAAAGGAGAGCAACAGGAAATCGGCACGGGTGCGGGCCATGGCCGCGTCCAGCGAGCCATAGCGCCCCGGCAGATCCCAGTAATCCATCGCCTTTGTGATGTAGAGGTAGGAATTGGCATCGAAGCGGGCGTTGAAGATGTCGCCCTGGTGATCGAGGTAGCTCTCGACGGCAAACTCGGGGCCAAGGACAAAGGCGGGCGAGTCGCCGGTTTGGAGCCGTCGGCCAAAACGATCTTCCAGGGAGGCTTCGTTGAGGTAGGTGATATGGCCGATCATGCGGGCCACCGCCATACCGTTGGTGGGGGGTTCGTGCCCGTAGTAGTCACCGCCGCGCCAGCGCGGGTCACGCATAATTGCCTGACGAGCGATACTATTCCAGGCAATCGTCTGGGTGGCCGAGCGGGCGCTGGTTGCCAGCAGGATCACCCCGCAGACGCGCTCGGGCATAGCGGTGGCCCACTCAAGCGCCTGAAATCCGCCCATTGAGCCACCGGCGACCGCGAACAATTGCCCAATACCGAGGGCGTCGAGCAGACGGGCCTGGGCGCGCACCATATCGCCGATGGTGATCACCGGGAAACGCGCCCCGTAGGGGCGGATCGGCGCACTTGTGGCCGGATCACGCGAGGATGGGCCTGTGGAACCCTGGCAGCCGCCGAGGACGTTTGAACAGATCACGAAGTAACGCTCGGTGTCGAAGGCCCGGCCGGGGCCGACCATCACGTCCCACCAGCCCGGCTTGCGGTCGGTGGAGCTATGATACCCGGCGGCGTGAGCGTCGCCCGACAGCGCGTGGAGCAGCAGGATGGCGTTGCTGGCGGTGGCATTGAGGCGGCCATACGTCTCGTAGGCCAGGGTAACAGGCGCAAAGGAGCCGCCCCCCTCCAGGTGCAGCGGGGCGGCCCATGTCATCTGCTGGCGTCGGACAATGCCGACGCCGGGTTCGGGTTCACATTGGTATGCGGTCATGGTCACCGGGCGTAGGGGCGAAGCGGCGGGATTGGCGATCCGCGCCAATCCCACGCCCCTTTCCGTTATACGCGGCTTAACGCCTGCTCCAAATCCGCAATAATATCACTGATCGTCTCGATGCCGATCGAGAGACGGACGTAGTCGTCGGTGACGCCGGTGAGCTGCTGCTCCTCGGGGGTGAGCTGGCTGTGCGTGGTAGAAGCTGGGTGAATGGCCAGACTTTTGGCGTCGCCAATGTTCGCCAGGTGCGAGAAGAGCTTCAGGCTATTGATGAAGGTCTTCCCGGCCTCACGGCCCCCCTTAACCCCAAAGCCAAGGATGCCGCTCTGTCCCTTGGGCAGATACTTCTTGGCGAGTTCGTAGCTGGGGTGGCTGGGCAGGCCGGGGTAGTTCACCCAGGCGACCTTGCTGTGTGTGCTGAGGTAGTTGGCCACGGCTAGGGCGTTGCTGCTGTGGCGCTCCATGCGCAAGGGCAGTGTCTCAAGACCCTGGAGGAACAGGAACGAGTTAAAGGGACTTAGGGCAGCACCAATGTCGCGCAGACCCTGCACGCGCAGCTTGAGGATGAAGGCCAGGTTGCCAAACGCCTGCGTGTAGATCAGCCCGTGGTACGACTCATCAGGCTCGGTGAGTCCGGGGAAGCGGCCCTGTGTCCAGTCGAACGTGCCGCCGTCCACGACCACGCCGCCGATGCTGGTGCCGTGACCACCGATATACTTGGTGGCCGAGTGAACGACAATATCCGCGCCGTACTTGAGTGGCTGCCAGAGATAGGGCGTCACCGTAG
Organism: Chloroflexales bacterium; assembly: GCA_037134395.1. GTDB lineage: Bacteria > Chloroflexota > Chloroflexia > Chloroflexales > Chloroflexaceae > Oscillochloris. The sequence continues at coordinate 3,026 of JBAXMH010000239.1, read as the reverse complement.
TGGCATCAACAATCACCGGCACGCCCTGGGCATGGGCGATGGCGGCAATCCGCTCTAGGTCAAGAATATCGAGGCGCGGATTGCCCACCAACTCCAGGAAGAACGCCTTAGTATTGGCGTCAATCGCCGCCGCAAAGCCATCGTAGTCGCGGGCGTCCACAAAGCGCGTGGTGATACCAATCTTGGGCAGGGTGTGACGGAACAGGTTATAGGTACCGCCGTAGAGGTCGGTGGAGGCCACGATATTATCGCCCGTGCCGGCAATGTTCAGGATCGAGAGGGTCTCGGCAGCCTGACCCGAGGCAACTCCCAGGGCCGCCACGCCGCCCTCCAGGGCCGCAATACGCTGCTCGAAGACATCCGTCGTCGGGTTCATAATCCGGGTATAGATATTCCCGAACTCCTGAAGACCGAAGAGCCGGGCCGCATGCTCGGTGTCCTTAAACTGATACGAGGTTGTCGCGTAGATCGGCACCGCACGGGCACCGGTAGTCGGGTCGGGGACTTGGCCCCCGTGGAGGGCGAGGGTCTCGAAGCCGGTGAATTGCACGTCGGACATCAGGTTACTCCTTATGTGTATCTGTCGCGGGCGCGAAAAACGCCCCCACCGGTGTGCGATGAGGGCATACGTTATGGTGGCGCGGCATCGTCGGGCCTGTCCCCCCACCGCTCTGGGTGAGTCATGCGCTAAATTGTTCGTGTGCCGCAATGATAGTAACAAAGTCGCCCGAAATTGTCAAGTAGGGATAAGCCGACCTTACCCCCTCACCCCCTGCCCCTCTCCCACCAGGGGAGAGGGGAGTTATCGCAGCAGGACGCATCCGATTCCTCCTCTCCCGTTCTGGGAGAGGGGACAGGGGGGATGAGGGTGGAGCGACAACAAATTCCTCATTTGAAAAGTATTGCACCTAGTACACTGCTTTGCCTCTACCAAAACACATCCGAGATCGTATAATGAGGGAGTCCGCACTGTGCCCAATCATGTAAGAGAGGAGATCGAAGATGCAACTTCCACCCACCAGCTCGTTCCCATCCGACACACCGGCTCCAGGCGGGGGACGCCGCAACCTACCCCTGATCATCGGAGGTGCAGCGATTGTCCTGATCATCATTATTGCTGCTGGCGGTGTTATGGCATGGCGGGCACTCAGTAGCCGCCCCAACAGCATCCCGCAGTTGCTCGCAGGCGACACACAGATCTACGCCGCGATCACGCCGAACCTGAGCGATCTGCCAAATATTGATCGGCTGCGCAAGGCGTTTCCCGAAACCTTGGACTACCAGAATAGCACGGACACCAACAAGCAACTTATGGATCTCATGGGAGTTGATGTCAAGACTGACATTATGCCCTGGATCGGTACGGAGATGGCTGTGGCTGTGAGTGGGCTGCCCTTCAACACGCTGTTTGACCCGAACAGCGCGAGTGTTTCTGGCGACACAACCCAGATAGAAAAGGCCCAGGTCACGCTGGTACTCACCTCGCGTGATGAGAAGGCCGCCCAGGCATTTCTCGACAAACAACGCGCATACCGTGAGGGCAAGGGCCAGAAGTTTAATACTACTCAGTCTCAGGGCACAACGATCTATGCCCAACAGGGCAAGGATCCCAGCCCCATTGTGGCCTTCGGTATGGTGCAGGGCAATGTCATCTTCTCGACAAGCGCCGACATGATTGCCGCCATCGCTACCCGCGACACCAACGGCAAGGATACCCTGGCGGTCAACCCGCGCTTCCAGCAGGTTCTTGCCGCGCTCCCCGCCGGACACCTGGGCTTTGTTTTCATTGATGGTACACCCCTCGCCAGCGCGATTAGCGCTAACAGCGACAAGTTCGTCGGTCAGCTTCAGGGCGCTACCGCCGACCGGCTGCGTGAGCAGATCAAGAGTGCCGCCGCTCTCCAGGGCATCGGCCTCTCGATCAGTGTCCTCGCCGACGGGGTGGCATTTGACGCCCTCGCTCAGGTTGACCGTGCCAAACTGAATCAGGCCAGTCTCGACCAAATCAAGGAACTGTCCGATCCGGTGAGTGCTGATCGGGTGGGACGGATCGGCAGCGACGCCCTAGCCGCCCTGAGCTTCCGTCTGCCGGCCAGCCTGGGTGCGCAGATCCGTGAGGCCATTGACAGCACGCCCGATGCCAAGGCTCAGGTTGCCACGATGGAGCAGCAGTTCGGTATTGATCTGAACCGCGACCTGCTCGACTGGCTCCAGGGCGAGGCGACGATTGTGCTGACGCCGGGTGAGGACGTCCTTGGCTCGCCATCGCCCGTGACCGGCTACTTCGCGCTCAAGCCCAACGATAAGGCCGCCGCCCAGGATGGCATGAAGCGGATTGCCACTGCCATTGACAAGGCCGGAGGCGGCATGCTCGCCCTGCGCGAGGAGCAACTTGGCGGCGTGGCATGGCAGGTCTTCGGCCCCGGACAGCAGGTTGCCGTGGGCTACACCTTCATCGGCGATGATCTGGTGATCGGAGTTGGCCCGAAGACTTTGGCCGCAGCGTCTGTCCCCGCTAAGGCTCCTCTGAGCGGTATCGCGGCGTACCAGGCCGGGATCAAGGCGGTACCTGCACCAAACGGTGGCCTGATTTATGTAAACCTGCCGAGCATTCTCACCCTGACCAAAAACCTGGGTGCGCTCAGCGACCCGACGGTAGCGGATCGGCTCAAGCCGTTTAAGGCGATCACCGCCGCCGGTGCCCCTGGCATTGACGACAAGGGTGTCTCCCGTGGTCGCCTTTACTTCGTGATCAGCGGCGAGTGATTTTGTGTTAGAACGCTGGGAGCGCGGGTGTCCCGCCCGCCGGGTTCCTGGCGGGCGGGACGCCCGCGCTCCCAGGTTAAGCGATTATTCGCGCTAAGACATGGTTTCAGAGGGGCCGAGTTTACTTTACACTCTTGGCATACTTACCCCCCCTAGCCCCCCCGCACGCGGGGGGGAACCAATGCATTGTTCCCCCCCGCGTGCGGGGGGGGCTAGGGGGGGTAGAACTGTAAAGTATCTACGAACCATGTCTAACGACT
>JBAXMH010000238.1:0-7538 GCA_037134395.1 Chloroflexales bacterium | reverse complement strand
GTTGCAGCGAGACAGATCGGCGCGTAGCGCGGCAGGGTTGCGTACATGGCTGCCAGTTCATCCTCACGCCACTCATCGGGGACGAGATCTACAGCGTGGCGAATGGCCATAACCTCGGCGAAGGCATGCATCAGGTCGGCGGGCGTGGGTGGTGCGGGCAGCAGTTCGTCGAGTCCCGTCACACGGGCGGCCAGCACCTCCGCATCCTCGGGGGCGAAGCGCAGCAGGCGAGCCAGATCTGCACCTGGCCAGCGCGAGTAAACCCCGACCTGAAACAGAATCCCGTGGCGGCGACGCACCTGCGAGAAGCCCACCAGCTTGCGCCTGTCGGCGATGATCTCGTAGGGCGAGCGCCCGGCGAAGCATGCCCGCCGCAGCAACGGCCCAAGGGCACGGGTATCCTCGCGGGCCTCCGGCACCGAGATCGGCGCTGCCAGTATCCCCATCCGCTCCAGCACCTCGGCCCACGCCTCGCCCAGCCAGCGGTAGGACTCGCTTACGTCGGAGCGCACGAGGGGGTGGCCTGGGGGCAGCACGAGATCCTGCATGAGTAGGCCAGGGACAAACAATACCGCGCTACCGCCGCTCGCCCGCCGATGCAGAGTTACCCCGGCAGCGGCGCAGGCAGCTAGGTCAATCTCGGCCAGTTTCTGGCCCGACCCAATTACCAGGGCCAAAGCGGGCGACTCATACCAGCGCACCGCCGCCCTCGGCACACACTGAAGTCCGGCCAGCAGCGCCTCGGCGGAAGCCAGTTCGTTCTGGGCTGTACTCGCGCTGGAGGGGAGCAGACGCCATGTATTGTTACTGATCATCATTATGGCAATCCTAAACTGGTTATGAAAAAATGGTAGAATAGCGATCTCCCTGAACAACACATACATTTCGTAGCGTGAACTTCCGCCTACCGGCGCACATCTGGCCGCATGGAAGGCGGAACTACGAACGGTGCAAGAGGAGCGAGTATGTTCTCAGAGTTGACCATCGTCGGTGAGCCGTACGAGCGCGGATACCAGTACGGGGCCGCCGTGCCCCACTTGATCGCCCACAGCATCGCCAGCTACGCACGGCTCTTCGCCTATCGCCGTGGCCTCGACTGGGCCGATAGTCAGGCGGCGGCGATGGGCTACCTGCCGGTGCTGTATGAGGTAGCCCCCGACCTGCTGGATGAGATGCGAGGTGTTGCCGACGGGGCTAGCCGACAACTGGGCGAAATTCTGGCCCTGAACGTGCGTACCGAACTGATGGCTGGGGTCGGTCCCGGCGTGATTCATCCCGGTTGGACAGCCGCCCGCATGCGCAACCTCGCTGCTGGGGTGCCGGTGCACCCGGATAGTGTGACCTCTGACTCGGGCATTGCACCGTTTGATGATGGCGAGTGTACGACAGCGGCAGCCCTTCCCTCTGCCACCGCCACCGCCACCACCATCCTGGCTCAGACCTGGGACTGGGCGGGCGATCAGCGTGCGGCATGTCTCCTGCTGCGCGTGCGCGCCCCTGGCGAGCCTGAGATCCTGACCATGACCGAGGCCGGGATTGTGGCCAAGATCGGGATGAATAGCGCCGGACTGGCGGTTGGCTTGAACCTGCTGCGCTCTGAGACCGATGGGCGCGATCTGGGTATGCCGGTGCATGTGCTGCTACGCAAAATGCTCCAGGCCCGTAGCTTCGCCCAGGCACGGGCCGTAGCCGACATGGCTCCGGCAGCAGGTTCCTCGTGCGTCACCCTAGCCAGCGCCACGGGCGATCTGGTGAGCCTGGAGATCACCCCGGCGGGGGTAGCCGAGGTGCTGCCAGAGGGCGGGGTACTGGCCCACGCTAACCATTGCCTAGATGCAGGCGCGGCCTCCGGCGAGTGTCCGATCAACCCCGCGCTCTCCACAACTCGTGAGCGGCATGGTCGGGCCTGGGATCTGCTACATACCAGTGCTGCCCTTGGCATTGCCGACTTCCAGGCCATCCTGCGCGATCACCACGGCGACCCGCGCTGCATCTGTCGGCACCCCGATCTGCGCCTAGCCCCGGTGGATCGTGGCGAGAGCATCTGCGGGATTGTGATGGATCTTGGCGCACAGATCATGTACGTGGCCCCGGATGTGCCGTGTACGGTGGGGTTCACCCCCGTGGCCCTGTAGGGGCGCAGGAGTTTGCATCGCTTTGCGATGCAAACTCCTGCGCCCCTACACCCGTCGTCCAAACTGCCGTTCCAGTTGTGACGGACTCATCAGGATCATCGTTGGGCGACCATGAGGGCATGTGCGTGGGCTGGCACAGGCGTCAAGCTGGCGCAGGAGTTGGCGCATCTCCTCGGGCGAGAGAGCCTGACCGGCGCGCACCGAGGTATGGCAGGAGAGGGTGATCAGCATCTCCTCACGCCGGTCAGCGGGCGTGCTGCCGCCACGCCCAGCCAAATGGTCGGCCAGTTCGCTCAGGGCACGGGCGATCTCGTCGGCGGGCAGGCTGGCCGGGGCAGCGCGTACGCGCACGCCCTCGCCCCACTCCTCCAGATCAAAGCCAAGATCGGCCAAAATCTCGGCGCTGCCCAGTAGGAGGGTGCTGGTTTCCGGGGCCAGGGGCAGGGCCAGGAGCAGCAGCAACCCCTGCGACTCCAGCGCCCCACCGGCGCGCTGGGCCATCAGTCGCTCGTAGGTGATCCGCTCGTGGGCGGCATGCTGGTCAATGAGGTACATGCCCTCGGGTGCCTCGGCCACGATGTAGGTCAACCCCACTTGGCCAACCACGCGTAGGGGGGGGAGGGCTGAGGGCTGAGGGCTGAGGGCTGAGGGCTGAGGGCTGAGGGCTGAGGGCTGAACGAATCCGCCTCTTTCTCCCAGTTTCCAACGTTCAACTCCTGACTCTCAGTCTCTGACTCCTGACCCCTGACCTCTGGCCCCTGACCCCCATCCGTCCCGCCCACATCCCAGCGCGAGCGGCCCACATCCCAGGCTGAGTCACCTACGCCCCAGGCCGAGGCGGGGGCATCGGGAACGCGGGATCCCTGGCCGAGCTGGCGTAGCTCGAAGCGGCGCTGCACCCCGGTGCTATCATAGTCGGTGTCAGTCCAGGCGTGGATCCCCGCTCCGGCTACCAGGGCATCACGAACCGAGCGCCCGATGGCGCTGTGGACACGCGGCGCATAGCGGAACTTCACCTCGCTCTTGGTCGGGTGAACGTTCACGTCCACCGCTGTGGGGTGGATGTGAATATCAATCACCGCCATGGGGTGACGACCCTTCATCAGCATGGTGTGGTACGCCTCCTCCACAATCGCCACCAGGACACCGCGTGGCTGGAGCGCCCGCCGGTTCACAAACAGGTGCATATAGCTGCGCGAGCCACGGGTCAGGCCGGGCGGCGAGATCAGGCCAGAGATACGCACCTCCTGATCATCCTGGCCGTGCTGGGCATCCACATCCAGCATCTGGCGGGCCACATCGAGGCCGTAGATCTCGATCAGGACGCCGCGCCGGTCGCCGTCGCCGTTGGTCTGCATGGCCAAGCGACCCTCCAGGATCAAGCTGAAGCGCACCTCGGGGTAGGCCAGGGCGTACTGCTGCACAATCACGCTGATCGCGCTCAGCTCGGTGGCCTCAGAGCGCAGATATTCGCGGCGCACCGGCAGGTTGTAGAAAAGGTTACGCACGCTGATGCTGGTACCGAGCGAGCAGCCGCACGGCGTACGGGCCTGTACCTCGCCCCCGGCGATGCGCAGTTCTGTCCCCAGCTCTTCGCCTGCCACGCGAGTGATACAGATCACCTGGGCCACGCTGGCGATGCTGGGCAGCGCCTCACCCCGAAAGCCCAGAGTGTTGATGTTAAACAGATCTTCCGCAACCTGGAGTTTACTGGTGGCGTGGCGCTCAAAGGCCAGTTCAACCTCGTGGCTGGCAATCCCGCAGCCGTCGTCCTGCACCTTCAGTTCGCGCAGCCCGCCGCCGCGCACCTCCACATTGATCCGGCCTGCGCCCGAGTCAAGGGCGTTTTCAACAAGCTCTTTGATCACCGAGGCCGGACGCTCAACCACCTCTCCGGCGGCGATCTGGGCGGCGATGGTGGCATCAAGCAGATGGATCGGCATCAGGTCTATTTCCTACCATAGACAAGGTTCGCAGATACTTTACAGTTCAGGCGGAAATGTGGCATCTTGATGCACTCGACCTGAAACCTGAAGCCTCACACCTGAAACCTTGTCATAGAAACGAACATCTTTGCGAGATATTGTACCATGCTCCGAGATGGCACAATCAACCAGTGATGAGCAGTTTATCAACTGCTGCCAGACTCACATCGGCGGCGTACACACGGTTGCGCCCGGTCGCTTTCGCCATATACAGAGCTTGGTCGGCCTCACGCAGCAGCGTATCGCTATCGCCGCCGTGGGTAGGGAAGGTCGCGACACCGATAGAGATCGTCGCTTGGAGATTGCGTCCATCATACTCCACACACAGGTTAGCGAACGCATGGCGCAGATCATTGGCGCGGCGCACCGCCACATCAAGGGTTGCGGTGGGCATAATGACGACAAACTCCTCGCCGCCGTAGCGGCAGGCTGTGTCCATCTGCCGCGTCTGGGTGCGCAACAACCTACCCATCGCCTGAAGCATCAGATCGCCAGCCTTATGCCCGTTGGCGTCGTTGATCTTTTTGAAGTGATCGATATCAATCATCAAAACACTGATGAAATCCATCTCACGAGGCACGAGGGTCAGGCAATGATCCAGAATTTCCTGCATATAGCGCCGGTTGAACAGCCCAGTAAGGACATCGTGGGTTGCCTGCTCCCGCAGCTGATTCTGAAGTTCCTTGTTCTCTGCCAACTGCGCTTCAAGCCGGTCATTTGCACAGAGCAGAGCCTCCTCGACCTTCTTGCGCTCGCTAATGTCAATCACGCCAGAAAGGATAACCTGCTCATCGTTTACCGTAGCCACAGATGCTGAGAACAACGCCCAGAAGGTACTCCCGTCAACTCGCTTCAGTTGGGTCTCAAAGTTATGGATCGATCCGTTTTGGTTAATCGCATCCAAGACAATCTGGCGCGTACCGGGATCAGCATAGAAATTAATCGCCTGCTTCCCAATCATTGCGGATTGTGGCAGCCCAACATGTTCGCTGGCCAGGTGGTTCACATACTGGTAGGTGCCATCGCTAATGCGAGTCAGTGTCAATGGCATTGGCATGGTTTCGACCATTTGTCGAAAGCGCTCCTCATTCCTGCGCAGCAGTTCCTCGTTGCGCCTACGCACCGTGACATCATGCAGAATAAAGAGTTGGCCCAGAGGCTGGCTACGTTGGTTCCGGATCATCGAAATCGCTAGATCATAGATGTGCTGATCCTCGCCCGTGCCAATGATGATCTCCTCTTTATGTGTGGAGACACCACTGTAGTGCCGCAGCAAATCGGCCCACACCGACGGCAGTACATCGGGCAGGGCACCGATGTTTCGTTGGGAAATTCGGCAAATCTCTTGCGCGGCGCGGTTGAAGTCGGCAATCCGCCCATTGTTATCCAACACGATCACCAGATCGTTGATGTGATCCATCACCTCTCCACGGGCAATCGGTGTGACGGCGAAGATCTGTCCGCGTAGCAGCGCCCAACCGTAGAGCATGCCAATGCAGACAAAAATCGGCGATGTCCATGTGTAGTTGGGGATGGGAGTAACCTGCAGCATGGTGGGAAGATCGGTAAGGAAGGGTGTAGAGATCCCGAAGATGAGGATCAACGTATTTCGCTTGCGCAGCGCGGGGTTACGCAACGATGCGATGAGCAGTGCAAGTGCGTTAACAGCGATGATGATTCCATAAATGTGGTGAACCCAATACCACGGGCCTCGTTTGAAGATAATAATCGGCATCGGACCAGATACATCAATCTGCGGGCTATAGCGAAAGAATGTGTGTAGCGGGTAGCTCAAAACTAACACAACAGTGATCATTGGGATCAGCAGTAGCGCCATCAGTCGCCAGCGAGTGATCCATACCGTGTGTCCCGTATAGTGAATCACCATAATCAGAATGGTTGGTGTAATAAATGCAGCGGGAATGTAGAGCATCTGAGCCAGGAATGTGCGCAGTGCGGGCGAGGTAATCAGGAGGCTCAGCACGAAGAAATACGAGAAGAGGGCACACAGCCACATCAGCACGCGGAACGGCTGGCTCGCAGGTGTGTTGCGGAATTTTCCGGCATACAGAGCAATTGCAGAGACGAGTAAGGCGCTAATCAGCGGTAGCCAGATATATGACGTGTAGGTGATCATCATGAGTCCCTACGTTATACGTGTGATCTTAATGAGACGCAGGCAATTATACACCTCTTGTAAAGATCATTTTTTGATGAAGAATTTAGACAAAATTTGCAGTTTTTATGGTTTATCGCCAGCGGAAGCCCTACAGGGCTGGTGCAAAGTCGCCGATCCTCGCCCGCCCCTCACCCCCCATCCCCCTCTCCCCGTGTGGGAGAGGGGGAGCCGGAGCGCATCGTGGTGCGAAATCTTCCCTCTCCCCCCGTGGGAGAGGGGGCAGGGGGAGAGGGGGCGCGTGACTTTGCATCAGCCCTGCACCAGCCCTGAGGGTAGTAGCAGGTATCTGGTAGAATATGCGGCATGAGTGATGATGTACTCGATCAGATAGCGATCCTCGCGGGTCTTCGCGCCGCCACTTTGCCGCGCACAGTACGCTGCTACCCGCAGGTTAGCTCGACGATGGATGTGGCCCGACGGTTACTTATAGAGCTTCACGACGACGAACTACCCCTACTCGTGCAGGCGAACGAGCAGACCTGCGGGCGCGGGCGCCTCGGTCGTTCCTGGGATGCCCCTCCGGGCAGCGCCCTGCTGCTCTCTTTGGCCCTGCGGCCGCGCTGGCTGGCCCCCGAGCGGGCACTTAGCCTGGTCTGGATGTCGGGGGTAGCCCTCTGCGACGCTCTGACGGAGCAGACGGGGCTGGCCGCGATGCTAAAGTGGCCGAACGATGTGCTGCTGCCGATAGGTGACGGGGAATATGCTAAGGTCGCCGGGATTTTGCTTGAGGCTGGGTTCGGCGGCAGCGGGCTTGATTGGGTGATCATCGGCATGGGTGTCAATGTTAGCGAATCGCCGCCGCCCTCCCTCACCCGCTACCCGGCAACTAATCTGTGCGCTGCCGCCAATCATGCGGTTGATCGTCTGGCGCTACTACGCACACTTCTGCGCCACCTCGACACATGGCACACCCGTATGATTGACGGTAATGAGCAACTCCTGTTTGATGCCTGGCGTACACGTCTGCATACCCTTGGCCACACAATTACGGTACAGCTCCCGCACGGCGCGGTTGTCGGCTGGGCTGAGGCCGTTGATCGTAGCGGTGCCCTCATTCTGCGCGACGATGCGGGGAATCTGCACAGAATTACGACGGGTGATGTTGGCATACTCTCAGCTTAAGCGCAACAGACAACCAATATCGGCTGTTGGCTACAGGGCTGATGCGAAGTCCTCAGATTGCCGCCCGCTCCCCCACCCCCAGCCCCTCCCCCACGCGGGGGGAGGGGAGCTGGATCT
>JBAXMH010000237.1:0-7572 GCA_037134395.1 Chloroflexales bacterium | reverse complement strand
TCTGCGCCAGCAGGTCGGCGGGGATGAGGTTGCCCTCGGAGACGATGGTGGTGAAGGTCATAGTTTCCCGTATCTATGCAGACTCGCCGAGCTGGCGGAGGAGATCCTCGGCCTTGGCCTGCTCCTGGCGCATGCCCAGGCGGCGAAAGAGGTTGAGGGATTGGCGGACGTTGGTTATTGCAGACCTACGTTCGCCTTGGTGTCTATCGAGCAAAGCAAGGTGATAGAGAGTTCGTGCGATTCCATCGGTGTGACTACACTGGCGTGCGAAGTTCAATGCCTCCTGGCAATATTGTATGGCTTCTACAACTTCACCACACTTGTAGCGAGCCATACCAAAGACAAGTAGATTTGATGCGAGCGCGGGGATATTGTCTATCTGCTTAGAATTATCAATAGCTCGCTGATACCATTTCATTGCCTCTACAAGGTCGCCCTTTGCCTCGTGGAGTATACCCATCGACTCGAAGAAATTTGACGACCCAAAGGCTGTACGGTTATCACTGTAATCCCGGAGTGCTGTTGTTAGTAATCTCTCTGCTTCTTCAAGATTTCCTTGATCAAGGGCAATGCGGCCAAGCATCCTATCAGCAAAGCTCGTTGAAAACGTAAGATCTTGCTCACACACTAAGCGAGTTTCAACTGCCCATCGCTGAGCTTGTTGGAGATCACCACGAGAATAGCTGATCAAACTTAGATCGTAATAGTGGAAACTTAACTCGGCTAAATTACTTGTTAGACGACACAACTGCACACCAATGTGCGATAAGCGATCACTTTCACTCCAATATCCACGTAGGCGACAAACACGTTTTACTTTGGCAATAAAGCTGATGATGTGACGTGCCAGAGCCTCCAGATCTGCTGTAAGTTTTTGATTCTCGTAGATTTCATCACCGAGATGCAGCCTACTAGTGAGCAGATCCACCACTGCCAACAAATTTGGCAAGTCACGTTCGATCCGATCATGGCCTTGCCAATCGAGAGTCCAACCACCATATGTGCTTGCAAATTTGAAGAAATAATCGAGCCACCGTTCGCGTGCAAACGTTAGCCACTCAAGCATCCCTGCTGCCTCGCTCTGCACGAAACTCCGTGTTAATGGCAGCAGACTAAAGCGATCACCCTCCTTGTTCACCAGCGACAGCTTTAGCAGTTCCTCCAGTCCTCCATCGCGTCCGAAGGTATCTTCACCTAAACCGGCAACCACACCGAGTGCCTCGCGGCTAGCGTCAGTGGCGAAGAGGGAGAGGGCGAGCAATAGCCAGTAGGCGTCGCGGCCCCTGATCTGGGCCACGCTCTCGGCGAAGCAGAACTGGGCGATGTCGCTCTGCCCGCTTCCTAGCCGACGCAGCACGCTCTCGGCCGAGCCTCCCAGACCCATCAGGCCGATGCTCCAGACGATGGCCAGGGGCACGCCACCGGTGCGCAGCCAGAGCTGTTCGCGATCATCTGCTGTGAGCACTACATCCTTGCGTACCGCCTCCTGGTCAATCAACACCAGGGCATCCTCGTGTGGCATCCCCGTCAGACGCACCGGGTGGGCCACGTCGATGCGATGTCGCGTCGTAACCACTGCCTTGGTTGGATCAGGTAACTCATGCAGGAAGACCATCAAATCTTCATCGTCCACCGTCTCCAGGTTGTCGAGGATGAGCAGGGTGCGCTGCTCGCCTAGCACCTGCTCGACAATCGCCCGCTGCTCCTCAGCACGAGCACGGGTGATCGCCGGGAAGTCGAGAACCTGAGCAATCGCGGCGTAGAGGTCGTCGAGGGTACGAAATGCCTGGCGCCGCTCCAGGATTCCGTCGGCGGTCAGGTAGCTGCGCTTAGCCGAGATCCAGACAATCGCGCCAAAACGCTCGGCTTCGGGCAAAGTCGTATAGCCGTCGCAGTAACTATAGGCGATCTCCAGTGCTAGGGCGCTCTTGCCGATCCCGCCGATCCCGTCAACAGTGATCATGTGGTAGCGGCTCTTTGGATAGGGGAGAAGCAGACGGCGCACCTCAGCCAGCTCTTTCTGACGACCGACAAAGCGCTCGTAATCGTGCGGCGGCAGGTTGTGTAGGGGCATCATCGTGTTCAATTGCGCCTCCAACTTAGCTATTTTGCCCCGGTGTTCGGCGAGTTGGTACGCCACATGGGGCGGTACATACAGGTCGCCGAACGTTGCCGCCTGCACCTCCAGCTCGCGCAGGCTGGCCCGGTGGATGTCTAGCAGCCGCTCGATGTGGACACGATCCTCGTGGGTCATGGTGTGGCTCCCATCTGCGTGAGGAGTGCTTCGGCCTCAGCTTGCTCCTTGCGCATGCCCAGGCGGCGGAAGAGGTCGAGGGCCTGATTGACATGCGAGCGCGCTTCCTCCATGCCATGCTGATCTCGGTCAACAAGCGCAAGATGATAGAGCGCGCTGGCAATAACACTGACCCAACCACACTCTCGCGCCAACCGGAGACTCTCTTCAAGCTCTTGCTTTGCCATTGCCAGTTCACCGATCGTACGTGATGCGATCCCAAGATGTAAGAGGTGGGATGCCAATTTGGGAAGATCATTCACCTGTCGGGCTCTATCAATCGCTTGCTGATAGTGTGATGTAGCGGTGGAAATATCGCCAGATGCGAGTGCGAGATCGCCCATTGCTGCAAGAATGTTTGAAATACCTCGCGTGCTATTCGTGAGTTGCGTCTCCTCAAGAGCAACATTGAAGAGCGGGCGTGCCTGTTCAATGTTGTTTTGTTGCAGCTCTATCAGCCCGAGTAGGAGGTTTGCCCGACTGCTCATCGCACGATCACCTTGCTTCTGTGCCACTGAGAGCATATCAAGGATCCAGATGCGAGTGGTCTCTATGTTGCTGTGGTTGTAGTAGTGAATTCTCGCCATCGTATAACTGAGCCAGCCAGTGGTGCGCTGGTGCCCGGTGGCTTTGCTAATAGGCAGTGCGATCTGAGCGAGGCGCTCACAATCTCGCCAGTAGCCACGGATGCGCAGTGTCCGTGAGACGCGATCTGCGATGTGTAGGAGCATGATCGCATGGGGAATAGACCGCTCCGCGACAACCCGATCTCGGTCGCTCGTTCCTTCATAGTCCAACGTCGCGACGAGATAATCAAAAACGGCAAAGATATTGATTATCTCTAACTCCACCTGATCATGACCACTCCAATCATCAGACCATCCGCTCTTGTGATCAATGAAATCATCGTAATACGCAACCCAGCGTTCTCTCGCATCGCGTATCCAAGCATCATGTATCTTTACTTCACTCTGCACAAAACTGCGCGTCAGCGGCAGCAGGCTAAAGCGGTCACCGCTCTTGTTGACCAGCGATAAGCGGAGAAGATCTCCCAATCCACCATCACACCCGAACAAATCCTCGCCTAAACCCGCAACCATGCCAAGAGCCTTTCGGCTGGCGTCGGGGGTAAAAAGCGATAGGGCCAGCAATAACCAGTAGGCGTCCCGCCCATGGATCTGGGCCGCGCTCTCGGCGAAGCAGAATTGAGCAATGTCACTCTGCCCGCTGCCGAGTCGGCGCAGCACGCTCTCGACCGATCCGCCAAGGCCCATCAAACCGATGCTCCAGACGATGGCGAGGGGCATGCCGCCGGTACGCAGCCAGAGCTGCTCACGGTCATCTGGCGAAAGCGTCGTAGCTTTTCGGGCTGCTTCCTGGTCTATCAGGGCCAGGGCGTCCGGCTGTGGCATGCCGGTCAGACGTACCGGGTAAGCCACGTCAATACGGTGTCTGGTGGTAACAAGTGCCTTTGCTGGCGGAGGCAACTCACGGAGAAAGGCCATCAGTTCCTCGTCGTCAACCGTCTCCAGGTTGTCGAGGATGAGCAGGGTGCGCTGCTCTCCTAGCACCTGTTCGACAATCGCCCGTTGCTCCTCCGTGCGGGCACGCGTGATTGCCGGGTAATCGAGTACCTGGGAGATAGCCGCGTAGAGATCATCGAGCGTGCGGAATGCCTGACGGCGCTCCAGAATACCATCGGCGGTCAGATAACTGCGCTTGGCCGAGACCCAGACAATCGCCTCAAAGCGCTCGGCCTCCGGGATGGTCACGTAGGAATCGCACCACGTATAGGCGGCCTCCAGGGCCAGGGCACTCTTGCCGATCCCGCCTATACCGTCAATAGTAATCACGAAGGCCCGGCTGCGCGGGAGGAGTAGGCGTCGCAGTTCGGCCAGCTCGCTCTGTCGCCCGATAAACTGCTCGTAGTCGCGTGGGGGCAAGTTATGTAGGGGGGACATTGTGCTCAATTGCGCCTCCATCTCAGCTATTTTGCCCCGGTGCTCGGCAAGTTGGTGCGCCACATGGGGTGGCACATACAGGTCGCCGAAGGTCGCCGCCTGCACCTCCAGCTCGCGCAGGCTGGCGCGGTGGATGTCTAGCAGTCGCTCGATATGGATGCGTTCCTCACGGTTCATACTCCATCCCCAACGTCAACAAATGAGACACGAATAAACGAATAGGGCAGTCATGCGCTCTATTCGTTTATTCGTGTCTCATTCGTTGTACGAGCTCTGCCGCCTGATCCTGCTCTGGGACGAGACCCATGCGTTGGCTCAGAACCAGAGCCTCCTGGGCATAGCCAAGAGCCTCCTGGCGATTGCCGCGCTGCTCTTCCAGATCGGCGAAGCGCACGAGTACGGTCGCCAGATAGGCTCGGTTCCCTCGTTCGCGTAGGGCTTCCACCGACTCGCGATACATCCGTGCGGCCTCATCCAGGCTGCCGATACGATGCTTCACATAGGCGAAGTGACTGTAGGCACCCCAGGCGCGCTCTAGGTTAAAGCCGGGGTTCTCCAGGTTGATCTGGAACACTTCACGCGCCGCCTGAAAGTACGCCTCCGCCCGTGGCCAATCGTCACCGTCGCGAGCAATCTTCCCCTGCTCGATCGCAATATCGGCTCGCACGAACGGCTGTTGCGCAGCGCCAACCAAGCGGGCGTTCCGCAGAGCCTCATTGCAGTAATCCTGGGCGCGCGTGATCTGGCCCCGTCGGCGGGCGAGTTGTGCCCTATTGATCAAGATCTCCGACTGCCAGACAGGGTCGCCCATCTCCGTCGCAAGACTGTGAGCTTCGGCAAATGCCTGCTCGGCATCATCGTACAAGCCTTGCTGCCCTATTGTCCATGCCAACCAGTTCAGCTCATTGCGCAACACAGTTCGGTCCCCGAGAAGGCGAGCGTAGGCAATAATCTTCCGACTCAAGTCGACCATATCGCGCCAGCGACCAACCGCATCGTAGTAGCCGTCAACGGCAGGCGAGATCGTGAGCAGCAGCTCAGGCCGCTCCTGTGCCTCGGCCCAGAGCGCAAGGCTCTCCAGGTGTTCACCCTCGCGGCGCAACAGGCTACGATCAGGTTGCTGCCAATGTACCGTGTTATAGGGGGTGGCCATAGCGACCAGTTGCTCGATCCACCGCCCCCGCAGATCTCGCTCCAGTTCGATATTACGGGTCAGTTCGTCCTGAGCGAAAGCGTGGGTCAGCGGTAGCAGCTTGAAGCGGTCGCCCTTCTGGTTCACCAGCGAGAGCCGCAGCAGTTCGGCCATGCCATCATCGCGGCCCACTGGGTCAGCGGCGAGGCCGGCTACCTCACCGAGCATGGCCCGGCTGACGCTGCGCTCGAAGAGGGCCAGGGCCAGCAGCAGGCGGTGGGCGTCACGGCCTCGGATCTGCGCCACGCTCTCGGCAAAGCAGAAGCGGGCGATGTCGCTCTGACCCTGGCCCAGCCGACGCAGCACGGACTCCACGCTGTGGCCGAGGCTCATCAGCCCGATGCTCCACTGAATGGCCAGCGGGATGCCGCCGGTGCGCCGCTCCAGGTCGTCCATCTCGGCGGGTGCCAGTCGCACGCCCTTGGCCTCGCACTCCACCTGCATCAGTCGCAGTGCGTCTGCGTGCGGCAAGCCGGTAATGCGGATCGCATAGGCGATGTCAATGCGGTGGCGCGTAGTGATGATCGCCTTGGTCGGGTCGGGCAATTCGCGTAAGAAGCTCAGCAATTCCTCGTCGTCCACCGTCTCCAGGTTATCAACCACCAGCAGGGTGCGCTGGGCCGCTAGGGCGTGCGCGACTAGGCTGCGGCGCTCATCACTGCTGGCCTGGAGGATGGTCGGCTGTTCCAGCACCGTCGCCACTTCGCGGAAGAGATCATCCAGCGTGTTGAAGGTCTGGCGGCGCTGCTGGATACCGCCGGCGGTCAGCAGGGTGCGCTTGGCCGAGACCCAGATGATCGCCGCGAATCGCTCGCTTTCCGGCAGCGCGGCGTTGTGCTCACGGTAGCCGTAGGCCAGTTCCAGCGCCAGAGCGCTCTTGCCAACCCCGCCGATCCCGTCAATGGTGACGACGAAGTGGCGCGAGCGCGGGTGCGGCTGCAGCAGGCGAGTCAGTTGGGCCAACTCGTCTTGCCGACCAATGAACTCGGCATAGCTGCGCTGCGGCAGGTTATGCCAGGGGCGTGGGCGTTCAGGCGGGGCCGGGCGCGGTGCCGCCAGCAGGTGCGAATCGGGCGCGGCGGCGATCTGGCGCAGGCTCGCCTGGATCTCGCGGAAGCCATCGGTCAGGGCGGCCATCTGGCGGACTGCCGCCTCCGTATGCTCCGCCGTCGCCCGACCACTCTCGGCACTGATCTTCTGGAAGCTGAGTGCGTACAGCTCGCGCAACTGCGGGATGTAGAGTACCTCGCGGCCGAGCGCGCCCAGAAATGCGCCCATCGCTGCGTCAACCCGCGTGCGGTCGATCCGCTCCGGCAGTACATCACGAAACGAGCGGCGCAGCACGGCGACCGAGCCCTGCGGGTCGTGGAAGGGCTGGGCGAGCAGGTCGCGCAGTGCCGCCCGCACGCTCGGTAGATCAGCGAAGCGAGTGTGGTGGATCAGCACCTGAACCAACTCGGGGTCGTGGGGCTCATACTCCTGGGCAAACTGCTGCTCGGCGCGGATGACGGCGACCTCAATCGCGCGCTGTAACGTGCGCCGGTCGCTGCGCTCCTTCAGCGTCTCGCCAAAGATATCACCGACTATCTCGCCGAGGAGGTTCGAAAGCACGCCCACAAAAAGGTCGGTCATCTGTACGCTCCGCCGCATTCATATCGCATGGTTATCGCGCTCTACTTCCGCAGCTCGCTGGCCACGGGCTTGTCCGTGATACCGAGAAATCGCTCGATCTCTTGCTCCAGGTAGAGCGCCTGCCACGCACTCGGCAGCCCCCTGTTCAACAGGACAGACGTCCTAAGCCGATACGCGGTATCTTCGCGGACGGTGATGTCGGCGGCGGCCGCCGCCTCGCGCCAGGAGAGCCCCTCGTTCATACCGGCTACCAGGCGTGCCGCATGGCCAAGGCACGCCTCACGCGGGAGTTCGATCAGAGGTGTCGCCATCATGCCACCTTCATTTCAGATGCGGATGATGGGGGTCAGTGTATCACCACGTCAACAGGTTTTCCAGTTCTGTATGCCTGTTCCCATGGCGCGAGACCCTGGTCGTAGATCGTCACCCGACCCGCGAACTCCAGGGCCAGACGCCGCGCGGTGGCGAAGTAGGCGTAGCGCACGCCGTTCTGT
>JBAXMH010000236.1:0-7610 GCA_037134395.1 Chloroflexales bacterium | reverse complement strand
TGTAAATATCTTCACAGAAAGGCTCCTGCCGATCACCCCCCCTGGCCCCCCCGCAAGCGGGGGGGAACAATGCGTTGTTTCCCCCCCGCTTGCGGGGGGGCTAGGGGGGGACTGTAAAGTATCTGCAAATCATGTCTTAGACAAGGTTCGTAAATACTTTACAGTTCAGGTCAGAATTTGGCATCCTGATGCGCTCGACCTGAAACCTGAAACCTGGTACCTGAAACCTTATCTTAAAGGAGATTGACCTATGAATGACCGACTTTCTCGCCTGCGGGCGGTACTGGCTGAGCGCGGGTTGCCTGCCTTATTGGTCAGCGCGCCCGCCAATCGGCGCTATATGAGCGGGTTTAGCGGATCGAACGGTGCCCTGCTGATCACGGCGGAGGCCGCCCTGATCTTCACCGACGGGCGCTACGTTATTCAGGTTGGGCGAGAGGCACCTGACTTTAGCTTGCGCGAGATCGTCATCCCCGACCGCCCCCTCTCCGAGTTGCTGATCGAGGCATCTGTCGAGCTAAACCTGCGCACAGTGGGCATTGAGGCCGCACACGTGAGTGTGGCCGAACACTACGCCCTCGCCAAGACCATGTTCGACTCGCCAGTCGAGCTTGATCCGGTGGAGGGAATTGTCGAGTCCCTGCGCGAAGTGAAGGACGCCGATGAACTGGCCACCCTGCGTAAAGCCATCGCGATCACCGACGCCGCGATTACGGCGGTAATCCCACAGTTGCGCCCCGACATGACCGAGCGCCAGGCGGCGTGGATGCTGGAGGTGGCCATGCACGAGGGCGGTGGCGATACTATCTCCTTCCCGATCATCGTGGCCGCCGGACCAAACAGCGCCCTGCCGCACGCCCGTCCTAGCAACGATCTCCTTGGTGAGGGCCGTCCCATCATCATTGACATGGGTGCCTTGCTCGACGGCTACCACGCCGACCTGAGCCGCACCATCTGTTTGGGCGAACCGGATGCCCAATTTCGGACGATCTACGGAATTGTGCTGGAGGCCCAGCAACGCGCTTTGGCAGGGCTGCGGCCAGAGCTACGCTGCAACGCCGCCGACGCCCTGGCCCGCGACTATATCACCGCTGCGGGCTACGGTGAGCAGTTTGGCCACGGGCTTGGCCACGGCGTTGGCCTCGACATCCACGAGGGGCCATCGCTGCGGCGGGCGGCGGCGGGCCGCGAGCAGAACGGCCCGCGTCTTCAGGTCGGGAACGTGACCAGTGTTGAGCCAGGGATCTATCTGGAGGGGTGGGGCGGGGTGCGGATCGAGGATCTGGCCCTGATTACGGCGGACGGATGCGAGGTTCTGTCGAAAGCGGATAAGTAGCGAGTGACGGCTATCGGCTATCGGCTATTTTCACAGCGCGTATTGATCAGGCTGGCGGCAAATCCTGCGCCGAAGCCGTTATCAATATTCACCACCGTCACACCGGCGGCGCAACTGTTGAGCATACCGAGCAGCGCCGCCAGCCCACCGAAGCTGGCCCCGTAGCCGACGCTGGTAGGCACAGCAATGACTGGGCGGCGCACCAGGCCGCCCACGACACTGGGCAGGGCACCCTCCATACCGGCCACCACAATCAGCACATCGGCTGACATCACCTGTTCCACGTGGCCGAGCAGCCGGTGCAGCCCGGCCACACCCACATCGTAGAGCCGTTCCACCTCATTGCCCATCACCTCAGCAGTGACGGCGGCCTCCTCGGCTACCGGCAGGTCGGCGGTGCCCGCCGAGATCACCAGGATACGACCAGGACGACGCGGCAACGGGCGTGGCTCGTAGACGATCACGCGGGCCAGATCGTGGTAGCGGGCATCAGGAACGACCGCCTGCACCGCCGCAAAGACCTCGGGGGCGGCGCGGGTGGCCAAAAGCGGCCCCGGCCCCTCGGCCAAGCGGGCCATAATCGCCACCACATGCTCCGTACGCTTGCCCGCGCAGAGGACCACCTCAGGAAATCCCGTACGCAGAGCGCGGTGCGAGTCTAGGTGGGCAAAGCCCATGTCGTCGAAGGGCAATGTGCGCAGATCATGGGTCGCCTGATCAACACTGATCTGCCCTTGGCGAACCGACTCAAGCAGGGCGCGCAGAGATTCTTCATCCACAAGAAAGTTCCTTTCGTAGAGACGCCCCGCCGGGGCATCTCTAGACGCCCCGCCGGGGCGTCTCTACCGCGTCGGTGCCACAACCAGAGCCACGCCCACCGAGGCTAGGGCCAGACCGCCCAGGGCCATGGGGCCAAAGCGTTCGCCAAAGACAAAGAACGCCTCAAGGGCAGTGGCCGGGGGCACCAGGTAGAACAAACTCGTGACGCGCGCGGACGAACTAACCCGGATAAGTGTCATCAGCAGCAAAATGGCCCCGAGCGAGAGAATCAGGACCAGCCAGCCCAGCGCAAAGGCAAGCTGTGGCACCCAGGTGATCTCACGCTGCTCAAAGGCAAAAGACGCCACCAGCATCACGGCGGCGGCGACGAGGTACTGCACGCACGTCCCGGTGGTGAGCGGCATCGAGCCACCAAACCGCTTCTGGTAGAGCGTGCCGGATGTTGTACTTACTAGCGCGATCAGAGTCGCCGTCAGGGTCACCCCACTCATACTGGCGGCAGCAGAGCCAGGGGCGATCAGCTTCTCAGCGATCACCATACCCGCCCCGACAAAGCCGAGGGCCAGACCAACCCACTGGCGACCAGCCACCGGCTCGCGCAGGGCAATCTGGGCGATCACCGCCGAGAGGATTGGTTGGAGACTAACGATCAGTGAAGCGACACCCGCCGACATGCCGTGGTCAATCGCGAAGAAGACCCCACCCAAGTAGCCAGCGTGAAGCAGCAGACCAACCACGGCAATATGACCAAGCTGCTTAGGCTGCGGCCAGGGAACACGCAGGATCAGCGATACGACAGCCAGCAGGCTGGCCGCGATCACAAAGCGCAAGAGGAGAAAGGTGAACGGCTCGATATAGGGCAGCCCATAGCGAGCACCAATGAACCCGGTACTCCAGAGCAGCACAAAAACCCAGGGGGCGGCGGCGGCGAAGACGGGGTGGGCGGGGGTACGGACACGGCTCGGCTGCATAGTATTCGCGGGGTAGGCCGCGATTCTCCTTACACCCCATGGCAAACGGCCACGGGCATCGCTATTTTCACGGGTACTTCTCCCTTCCATCATACCCTGAATCGTACAACCCGCAGATTCGTATGCCAGAGCATACGTATTTGGGGGGTTGCATGTTTGTGAGGATGTGCTATGATAACCACGTTTGCTCAACGTAACACTGCGAGACCTGCATCAGAGACTCCCGTCAGTCCCCTGGTCGCTCGACAGAACCTCTTCGCTCGAAGGATGTACGTTGTGGATCGCCGGAGCGAGACGCCTGGTTTATCTCTAGGTGCCGGCTGAACGGGATGGTGACTTACGCCGGTTGGTGGATATAGTAGCCGCCGACCACATCGTCTGCGCAGCGCGCAGAGGAGAATGATTAGATGCTGGTTAAGCTGTTTGTTGGTAACCTCCCCTGGAGCGTTGGCGATGCCGAACTCGAGCGGATCTTCGCGCCCCACGGCGACGTGCAGAGCGCCCGCGTGATCAATGACCGCGACACAGGCCGCTCACGCGGCTTCGGCTTCGTCGAGATTGACGTTGACGATGTGTCGTCCGTGATCCGCGCCACCGACGGCCAGGAGGTTGATGGCCGCCCGCTCCGCGTTAATGAGGCCGAGGATAAGGGTCGTGGCGGTCGTGGTGGCTTCGGCGGCGGCGGCGGCGGCGGCGGCGGTCGTGGCGGCTTCGGCGGCGGCGGCGGCGGCGGCGGCGGCGGCAATCGTGGCGGCGGCGGACGCGACCGCTACTAAATCTACGGCGCTCCGCTCTCTGTAGAGGCGCGAGGGTGCGAGAGGATGGCAGTATGCTGCCCCTCGCACGCCCCGCGCCTCGCGGCGTGTATTTGCTAAGTATTGTATATATTCTTTGCCCGCGCCGACGATCCCTGCCGGCGCACCCTGCCGGCCGCTACAGACCCCACGTCTCCCCCGGCCGCCCCACAAGGAGCCCCGTTGAATTTCTTGGATTTTGAGCTTCATCCTACCCTGATGGCGAATGTGCGTGCCCAGGGCTTTGTCGAGCCGACGCCCATTCAGGCCGAGGGCATTCCTATCGCTCTCGCCGGGGGAAATCTGATCGGCCTTGCCCAGACTGGCACCGGTAAGACTGCCGTATTTGTCCTCCCTATCTTGCATCGCCTGCTCCTGGCCCGTCAGGTGGGTACCCGTGCCCTCATTATTACGCCCACCCGTGAGCTGGCCGAGCAGATTAACGAGACGATTATTGTTCTTGGCAAAGGTACAGGGCTGCGCAGCGCCGCGATCTACGGTGGTGTTGGCATGGAACCCCAGGAGCGTGCCCTGCGCTCCGGCGTTGATATTGTTGTGGCATGTCCCGGTCGTCTGCTCGATCACATGGGCCGTGGGACGGCCCGTCTTGAAGGTGTGCAGACCCTTGTCCTCGATGAGGCCGACCGCATGCTCGATATGGGCTTCCTGCCGGCGATCCGCCGTGTGCTGGCTGCCCTGCCCACCCGCCGTCAGACGATGCTCTTTTCGGCCACCCTGCCCGATGAACTGAGCGAACTAGCCGCTACCACGGCTCCCGGTGCTAAGCTCATACAGATCGGCTTGGTTCGACCGGCCCACACAATTACTCATGCGATTTACCCTGTGGCACCGCACCGCAAAACGGCCCTCCTCCTCGATCTGTTGCACAAGACCGATACCGGATCGGTGCTGGTCTTTACCCGCACGAAGCATCGGGCGAACCGGCTGCTCCAACAGATCGCCCACCAGGGCCATAGCGCCGCCGTACTCCATAGTAATAAGTCGCAGAATCAGCGTCAGCTTGCCCTGGACGGCTTCCGCGATGGGCGATTTCGTATCTTGGTGGCCACCGATATTGCCGCCCGTGGCCTTGATGTTGAGCGGATCTCCCACGTGATCAACTACGACATCCCCGATACGGCAGACGCCTACATCCATCGCATCGGTCGCACTGGCCGAGCTACGCGCACCGGCGATGCCTTCACCCTGGTGACACCCGAGGACGGTGCGGAGGTGCGGATGATCGAGCGCGCCCTCGGCGCTTCCCTAGAGCGCCGCCAGCTTGCCGGGTTCGACTACAACGCCCAGGTACCCGCCGTTAACCTTGATGAGCGCCCTCCCCGCCCCACCCGCCGCGACGACCGCCCCGCCCCACGCCGTGACGATCAGCCCGCCCCGCGCCGTGACGACCGCCCGGCTGCCCGATCAGGTGCCCCTCGTAGTGGCGCACCCAGCCGTCGTGATGAGCAGCCGCCCCGTCGCGACATTCGCCCAACCCGTCGCTCGGCGTAGTACGGCCACAGAAACACAGAAGCACACAGAAAGATAACTTTCTGTGTGCTTCTGTGTTTTTCTGTGGCCGCAAGATCATGGTATCCCAACAGTGTAGGAGTCGCCCTGCGCGAGCAGATCGCGGATCGTACCGAAGCTGAACGGCTTTTGCAGAAAGCGCACCTGTCCAATAAGGCCGTGTTCGCGCACGAGATCCTCGCTAGGGTAGCCACTCATCAGCACCACGGGCAGGCTCGGGTGGATATCCAGGGCCGCCCGTGCGACATCAGCGCCACTCATGTGTGGCATGGTCATGTCAACAATCATCGCCACCAGATCGTCTCCCGCATCACGCAGGGCGGCGAGTCCGGTCAACCCCTCCGCAGCCTCATACACTTGGTACCCCAGACGCGTGATCATCCGACCCAGCACGGTACGTACCGACTCCTCATCATCAATGATTAGGACGCTGCCACCAACGGGGTGAGATACCGCCAGTTGGCTAGAGATCTGGTCTGTAGTACTCATAGGAAATAGAGACTCCCTGCTTCGGTTGGATGTCTGTTATCTGTCAGGGTAACACATGTGTACGTAGTATGCTTCTCACCCCTACGCCCCAGGGAGATGTGGGACACCTCCCTCGCGGAGGGCCGTAAGGGCGGCCTGAGCCTGGATAAGTTGGCTGCGCATCTGGATGATCACCTCAACACCGGCGAGATTTACGCCGAGGTCGTCAATCAGCCGACGGATAAAACGGATCTGCTCAATATCGTTATCGCTAAAGAGACGGATATTCCCCTTGCTACGCTGTGGCCGAATAAGGCCACGGCGCTCGTACATACGCAGACTCTGCTCGTGCATCCCGGCGAGCTGAGCTGCCACGCGAATGGTGTAGCGGCGCTCCTCGCTGATGCCTTCGATCATAGCGGCTGAGCCTCCGCGACCCGGCGCAACTCCTCGAACAGCTCACGCTCGCGCACGCTCAGCTTAGTGGGCAGCACCGCACTCAGCTTGGCGTACAGATCGCCGCGCCGATCTAGGCGTAGCACAGGCATGCCCTGACCCGATAGTCGGAAAGTGCGACCGTTCTGCGTATGGGGCGGAATGGTGAGGGTGATCGTCTTGCCACCAAGAGTTGGCACCTGCACCTGTCCACCAAGCAGCAGCGTGTACATATTCGAGTCTACCGTCACATGAAGGTCGCTACCCTTGCGCTCAAAGCGAGCGTGGGGTAGCACCCGCACCACCAAGATGAGATCGCCGCGCGTGCCACCGTTATGACCAGGCCCGCCCTCGCCGGCAACACGCACCCGCCCGCCAGTGTCGGAGCCCGCCGGGATCTTGACGGTGATAGTGCGCGGGGTGCCGTTGGGGTTAGAGAATTGGACGCTGCGCTGGGTGCCGTGGAATGCTTCCTCCAGCGTAATATCTACTTGTTGCTCAACGTCCTGCCCGTCCATCCGCATATTGAAATTGCCGCCGGGACCACCAGGGCCACCACGACCACCACGGCCACCGCCGAAGAACGACTCAAAGATGTCGGAAAAATCGGTGCTGGAACCATAGTCGCCACCGGGGCCAGCTTGCTCGTAGCGCTTCCATTCACTGCCAAAGCGGTCGTATTTCTCACGCTTCTCCTTGTCGGAGAGCGTCTCGTAAGCCTCATTGATCTCTTTAAAATGGGCCTCGGCCTGGGTATCACCGGGGTTAATGTCGGGGTGGTACTTGCGAGCGAGCTTGCGGTACGACTGCTTGATCTCCTGCTCGCTGGCCCCCCGGCTCACGCCAAGTATCTGATAGTAATCTTTCAAGGGTGACATATTCCTCTCCAACAGCTACGTGGGTCTGACTATGCTCATTGTAAAGACTTGATAGCGTAACTGTCAAGGTTTCAGGTTTTAGGTTTCGGGTTTCAGGTTTTAGGTTTTAGGTTTTAGGTTTTAGGTTTTAGGTTTTAGGTTTTAGGTTTTAGGAAGTAACGCTGTCACGCTGAGCGAAGCGAAGCGTCCCGGCGTGCATCACCATCGCCGGGACGCTTCGCTTCGCTCAGCGTGACATTGTGTAACAGGGTGATTTCTGCTTTTAGACAAGGTTCGCAGATACTTTACAGTTCAGGCCCGAATGTGGTATCTTGATGCGCTCAGCCTGAAACCTGAAACCTCGCACCTGAAACCTTGTCTCATGCCCGAATGTGGTATCTTGATGCGCTCAGCCTGAAACCTGAAACCTCGCACCTGA
>JBAXMH010000235.1:0-7620 GCA_037134395.1 Chloroflexales bacterium | reverse complement strand
CGCTCCAGTCGGCTGGTGTCCGAGTGGGTCTGTAGCTCGCCACTATTCGCCGCAGCGTAGTACGAGTCCATCTGGCGCGGCAGTTTGAGCATAATCTGGCCCAGGTCAACCAGTTCCTTCTGCACCCGATCAACCCAGTTGCCCGCCTGCTGCTCGCGATCCATCATCATGCGGGCGAAGGGGCGCAGCTCCTCGAAGAGATTAATATCAGGGCAGATCTCGGTGGCCAGCCCGCCCACCATGCTCAGGGCGCGGCCAAGGTAGAGCAGATCTTGCGGGATCTGAAAGGGCAAGTTGTAGATAATATCCCGCGTCTCATCAAAAATGACATCCACATCCAGGTTGGTCATCTCGCGCATTGTGCGATTGTACGAGATCCGCAGCAGCGACTGGATACCGCGTACGATCAGGCGGCGATCCGCCCCAGGCAAGATCATGTTCATCTTGTCGAGCGAATCAACGATCCGATCTGCATCCTTTGTTGCCAGGCCAATGACGCCACCGCGCATACTCTCCATCATCTGCGGCGATAGATGACCTACCATCCCAAAGTCCACAAAGATCAAGGTAAAGGGCGTGCCTCGTGCGTCTGCGTTGTTGAGTTGCGATTCGGGCAGGGCGTGCGCAACCCACGCGCCGCTCTGCATATCCTCGAACGACACGCGCCCATTGTGATACACGGGCGATGGCAGATCTGGCTCAACCCGCACAAACAGATTGCCAGGGTGCGGGTCGGCGTGGAACAGCCCGTCCATATAAAACTGCTTGAGGTACACATTACTCAGCCGTGCAGACAACTCCAGGCGACTCACCCCCAGGCGATCAAGGGTTTGCAGATCGTTGATCTTCACTCCGCTGATGCGCTCCATCACTAGGACGCGCCGAGTGGTCAGTTCTGGGATCGTCTCAGGGGTATAGACGCCCGGAACGCCAGCAAAGTTGGTGCGGAAAGCCGTAGAGTTTTTGGCCTCGCCTACGTAGTCGAGTTCCTGGACGAGTACCCGGCTAAACTCGGCGAGCAAAGCCTCCATATTGGCGCGGCGGCGAATGGGAGGATAGTTCTTAATCAGACGGATCACCCAGGTCACCGCACGGAGATCAACCTCAATGATCTTGTCAATGAAGGGCCGTTGCACCTTCACCGCCACTTCGCGGCCATCTTTGAGGACAGCGAAGTGAACTTGGCCGAGGGACGCAGCGGCCACCGCCTCAGGATCGAAGCTCTCAAAGATCTCCGAGGGTAGCGCACCCAGATCCTCCAAGATCACCGCCAGCACATGGCTGGGCGGTGCGGGTGGCACCTCATCTTGCAGACCAGCCAACTCGCGGCGCACCTCCTGAGGCATAATATCGGCGCGAGAAGAGAGAAACTGTCCAAATTTGATCTGCATGCCGCCCAGTTCCAGGGCCATGATCCGGAAGCGGCGGGCAATCCCTTTCCATCGCCGCATCTGCGTGCGCTGCACATACCAGCGCAGCACAATGAATCGCGGAAAGAAGATGTCCCACACGTAGATGTGGGCGATCACACTAAAAAAAAACAACGACACTCGCAGAAATCGCTGGCGTGGGTGAAACTGCGGCTGAACACTTGGCCGCAGTGGAGGTGTGGGAGTGGATATGGCTCGCTCAGTTGGCTCTAAGTTCACGGATTCGGGCATAATTCCGCCATCATATCGCATTCATTACTCATAAATTATACCAAAGATCCCTCTCCCTCGCCCACTCAGTTTTAACCGAGTCGTTGCGAAATACGCACAAATATATTATACTGCCCAATGTGATCACGTCTGAAGGACACTCGATATGGTACATTGGGATGAAGCAGGAATTTCTAGCGCGTACTTTCGGGTACGTAGAAAGTAGCAGCAAACCCCATGCCCAAGTCTAGTACCAACACGCAGGCAGCGGAAGGGAAGAGCGGAGACGCTCCCACCAGCGGGACGGGGGCCATCGGTACCTTTGGCGGTGCCACGTCCGACACGCCCGCCATCGTCCACGGCACAGCCGAGGCTGCGCCCGTTGCCACTGGTGGCCTCACCCTCGATGCCACCGCCTATGTGCGGAAGGCCGGCGGCAAAAACCTACGCCTCCACGACCTCGCCGGTCTCGAGTCGCACGTCTCTGATAGCTTGCATCCTGGCACCCAACTGACTCTGCTGGTCGGGCCGGTTCAGCGGGACGGCTACCCCTGGTGGCGCATCCGCACCGCCGACGGTCGCGAGGGCTGGGTCGCTGGCACCGAGTTGGTCACGCACCCGGAGTAGGATTGCGGATTGTGGATTGCGGATTGCGGATTGCGGATTGCGGATTGCACGTGTCCGCCAATCCACAATCCACAATCCACAATCCACAATCGTCCTACGCCGGCTGCCACAGCCGAATAGCCCCATCACTGCCGCCTGAGGCGAGCAGATCTCCGGTGGCGCTGAATACCACCCGCAGCACGCTGCTGCCCTGGCCGGTAAGCACTTGGAGCAGGGCACCGTCACTCACTCGCCAGAGCCGAATGCTGCCATCTACCCCGCCCGACGCCACCGCCTGACCATCGGGGTGGACGGCCACCGAGCGCACGGCGTTCTGGTGTCCGCGAAGCTCTTGGCGAACCCGACCCGTGTCTAAATTCCACAGGCGCACCACGCCCGCACCATCGCCTGAGACGAGCAGACCTCCGCTTGGGCCGTAGTCGAGGCTATTCACGCCAGAGCTGTGGCCACCCAGAGCCTGGATCTGTGCGCCCTCGCGGATCCCCCATAGCCGCACCGTGCCATCGGCATCTCCCAGCGCCAGACTGCGCCCGTCTGGGTGCGCGGCCATCGTCTGCGCACGTACCTGCGGCTGAATCTCATGCACCAGCGAGCCGTCGGCGATCCTCCAGAAGCAGATCCGGCCATCGCCGCTGCTTGTGATGATCAACTGGCCGTCGGAGCTGAATCGCACGCTCTCCTGATAGCCGTGGTGTCCGTGAATTGACTGTACGAGGCGGCGATTGCGCATGGCCCAGATTTCGATCTGATCCGCATTGCCACCGACCGCCAAGAAGCGGCCATCGTGACTGTACGCCACCGAGAGGACGTTGCCGCCGTAGTCATCAAGGACACCCTCGGCGGCCCCGTTCGCCGTTCGCCACAGGCGCACCCGCTGATCCCAGCCGCCCGAGGCAATCTGCCGCCCATCATGGCTGATGTCGAGCGCCCAGACACCGCCGAGATGGGCGTTGATCTGCCGCAACGGGCGCACATCGCCCGACTCCCAGTCTGCTCGGCGTGGCCCGCCGATCAGTTGTAGCATCGCTCCCCAGCGCGAGAGCCGCGCCTCCACGTCAACGCGAAACCCCGCACCTAAGCGGTCGCGCATGAGCAGTATATCGCGCATACGGCCTGAATCAGTGGCGCGACGCATGTCGGCGGTCAGCCGAAGCTTTTGCTGGTGGCCGGGTGGCAGCGAGATGCTCAGGGCGCTCGGCACCACCCAGCGCGGCGATTGAACCTCTACTCGCACGTAGCGACGCCCCGTATTATTGAGGTTCAGGCTCTCCTCACGGCGATCCTCGGGGCCGAGTTGTCCAAAATCAATCAGACGTCGGTCGGCAGTTAACTGCGCAGCGATGGCCCCATAACCCTCAGGATCGAGCAGTGCCAGCAGACCATCAATCCCGGCGTGCTGGTCGGCGGCGTTGTTGACGATAATGGTGCGAATATCACCGGCCAGACGATTCTTGCCCCACAGCCGCGTCACTTGGTCGGCCAGGCTCCCATAGAGCCATCCCGCAGCCTGATTCCAGTGCGCCTCCACCCAGTGCGCCAGGGCTGCCTCATCCGCGATGGCCGTGCCGTCGGGCGACTGGAGATCAGCGCGGGCCTTGGGCGTCAGGATCATCTCCAGAGCGCTGAGCAACTGGGCAGCGGTGGGTCGCTTAGCCGGGTCAAAGGCCATGCCACGGGTGATAATTGCATCTACCAGGGGCGGGATCGTCGGATCAATACTACGGGCGCTGGGGAAGGGCACCTTCGTGCCGCGCATGAAATCATTCATGTCCGCACGTTCCATATCCGGCTGGTGTCCCGTGATCGTCATATGCAATGTCGCGCAGAGCGCATAGATGTCCGACTGCGGCACAGCCTCGCCGCGCCACTGCTCAGGCGGGGTAATCCCAAAAGTGCCCGCCATCTGAGTATGTGGCGAGTCCGTCACCTCCGCCTGCACGGGCGTCGCCTTCGAGAGGCCAAAGTCAATCACCCAGACTCGTGCGGCGCTATCAATCAGGATATTCGAGGGCTTGATATCGCGGTGCAGCACTGGCTCCGGGCTACGGCTGTGCATATAGGCCAGGGCCGAGCAGACATCGCGGATAATCGCCAGACCCTCATCAAGCGGCAGCTTACCGCCGCGCTCGGCCAGAACCCAGGTCAGATCGCGGCCTTCCACATACTTCATCACCAGACAGTGGATCTCCGGGATGTACTCAAAGATCTCTGGAATGTTGGGATGGCCGGGCGTATTCAGCGTACTAAGCAACTGGGCTTCGCGGCGAAAGTTCTGATACGCCTGCTCACGCATGCGCGGGCTCCACTCCGGGTTGGGGATCTGGCGCTTCGCCACACAAAACCGGCCGAGTTGCTGGTCGCGTACCAGATACGCCTGGCCGAATCCGCCCCGGCCAATCGCGTGTTCCAGCACATAGCGCCCGCCGGGGCCGATCAGCGACCCTGGCAGCAGTTCGGCATCAGCGGCTGGCACGAGGGGCGGGGCCGGACGCACGATTGGCACGTCAACTATCTGTTCCTGAGTACCGGGTGCGGGCACCATAACGGTGCGTTTCGGAGCTTTCTCCGTAGAGACCCGCGCCCCGCAGGCGTTGCAAAATCGCGATCCAGGCGGGTTGGCGTGGCCGCACACCGGGCAAATAACCATGCTAATTTCCCGTCCCGCGCACAAAAATATTCGGCCAGGCGCGGAATCGCGTAAAGAAACTGTCGCGACTCACCTCGGCCCCGCCACGGGTGATCACCCGATCCACCGTGATGTCACGCCCACCGCGAGCCGTATCGCTCTGGTGAACCGTGCCGGCGGGCAGGCTCGCGTCATCAAGGTAGACCGGCTCGCTTGGCGCACGCACCTCGTTGGTGATCGTCGGCCCTTCCAAGCGCACGTCACGGTTTGGCTTTGTGCCGTAGAGCCGCACGGTAAGAACCTGGTTCACCTCATCCACGTCCGTCTGCATCAGCAGCCAGTTGCCGGTGTCGTTGACAAACTTCAGGTCGTTGACACCCGTATAGATCGAGGCATCCATCCCCTGGCCGTCACCTTGCGAGCCAAGAGCGAACTGATCATACCAACTGATATAAAAGGCGTGGGCGTGGCGCTCCGTGATCGGCAGGCCCGCCCAGAAGGCCGCCCGAAAGACCGTGGTCGAGTCCTGACAGACACCGCCACCCCATTCCAGTTGGGTGCGGTTGCCAATGATCGCGTAGCCCTCCACAAAGCCGTTGGCCGAGTCTACCTCGCCAAGCTGAGCGTTGAAGGAGAATTCCTCCCCCGGCGCGATCAGTACTCCGTCCATACGTGCGGCCCCGGCCTTAATGTTCGTGATGCGATACTGGGCCGAGCCAGCGAAGCTGCTCTGGCCCTCGCCAACCAACTCCTTGATCCCCAGGTTACTCAGGGTCTCCTTGGTAATCTTCGGGGTCAACTGCTCCACCGGCAGGGCTAGCGTGCGTGTGGTTGGCTGGCCGCTCATCATCAGCTTAGTAATGGCGACCGCAGCCTCATCCTGCTTGAGACGCCAGCCCGGCGTCCCATCCTGCACGATCCGCACGTGACCACTGCTAAAGCGCAGGCGCGGCTCAGCGGTGCCCGTGTCTACCAGTTGGGCCAGACCCTCGACCGCCTGCCGAAGCAACTCCTTATTCACTCCAACCTCAAGCCGACCGCCTTTCGCTTCAACCTGAAGCAACTCCGCCAGTTTCTCAGGCGGCCAGACCCAGCGCTGATCGCTGCGAGCCATCTCGATGGGGCTCTGGAGCAGATCGGTGGCGCGGGACTGAGCCTGCACCAGCGCGGTGTCGTCCACCAGCGGGGCGAGAGTGCGCGTGCGGATCGCAATATCATGCGGCTGAAGATCTTGGGTCGCCATGAGAACATCATTGGCGGTAGCGTCCACCAGAAGCTGCACACCGGGGGTGCTAGGTGTGCCTACCACCTTCACGGCGGCAATGCTCAGAGCGGCGTCCTGCGGCGCATGTTCCACCGACGATGCGATATGGAGCAGAAAATCCTGAAGCACGCGCTGATCCGCCACCACTGTCGGAGTAAGATCAAGGCCGTCCTGATAGAGCGACCAGAGATCGCGCAGGCGGGTGAATGGATCGCCCTGGCGACCGGCGGCAATCGCCTGGCGGGCCAGATCAGTCGGATCAAACTGTAGACCAAGGTCGGCCAACGAGGGCTGCCACGCCTGGCCAGCATACACCAGAGTCAGCGGCTGACGGAGGAATGCGGCGTAGCGTTCGCTAAGGTCAGTACTAATCGCATCACCGCTCTGCCCAGACACCGACTTGCCCTGGACGCTCACGCCGGGGAGGGCCACATCGCCATAGTAGAACTGGAGCGCATAGGGAAAGCCAAGCGGCATGATCAGGAAGAGCGCAAGAAGCATCACAGGCCAGACCCAGCCCGCCAGACGGCGGCGGGTGACACGACGGCGGCGCTGGCGATTCGGGCGCGGCGGCGGATCCGGGGGTAGGCCATCATCATCAGGTGCGAGGGGTTGCTGGGAGCGACGCCTGCGGATTGGCCCATACTCCTGGTAATAATCGTCGATCGGCATAGCTAGAATACCCGGTGATCCCTCTTGCCGTCGCCACAGCGCCACCCCCCTCAAGGTGACAGGCGGCAGGGCAATCTTCGTATCAGGGCGCGATCTGCTCACGACCCATTGTACAAAATTCTCTGAACGGGCACAAGTTGACAGTGAGTACCTCTTCGGGTATACTCACCCTCCGTGAGCGGGCCTCTAGCTCAATGGTAGAGCAGTTGACTCTTAATCAATTGGTTCAGGGTTCGATCCCCTGGGGGCCCACCAAACCACACGAAAACGAGGCGGCACGAGTAATTTCTTCTCGTCTCGTCTCGTTTTTGGCGTCTCTCTGCCCCAAACCTGCCCGTTTTGTTCGCCACTGCATGGTGGCACGCACATATTATTAAGGTTCAACACACTGTCTAGGCCACCCCGTGCAGGATGGGACGATCATTATCGACCTCGAACGCCAGCACCCGATTGCTTTGCGGGAAGACTGGGACGCGACGACGCTCGCCGCGTGGCTACAGCAGCATCCCACGATTCGGATTGTAGCGTGGGATCGCGCCGGTGTCTACGCGGAGGGAGCCACGAATAGTGCGCCCCACGCGACCCACGTCGCCGACCGCTTCCATCTGCGTAAGAACCTCACAGATACGCTGCTGGCAGTCTTTGAGCCGCATGCGGCGGATCTGCGCGACGCAACGCGCACCACGGGATCCGGCGCGACCCCGTCAGCCGTTGGCGCGGCGGCAGCGACGGCGGTGACGGAGGATCTGGTACGAACGCTCCCACCGCCCATGCCATCGCCGAAGCACCAA
>JBAXMH010000234.1:0-7728 GCA_037134395.1 Chloroflexales bacterium | reverse complement strand
CCCCCGATGGGGGGAGGAGTCGACTCCTCCCCCCGATGGGGGGAGGAGTCGACTCCCTCCCCCGATGGGGGAGGGCTGGGGAGGGGGAATTGCGGGATGTGTGACCTTTTCAGACAGCTTCTCAGACAGCATAAAACTGCCAGCTAAGCTGGCAGTTTTATGCTGTCTGATAGGGGTTTTTGTAATATCGCAGAAGTCACCCTGTCACACATGTCACGCTGAGCGCAGCGAAGCGTCCCGGCGATGATAACGCACGCCGGGACGCTTCGCTGCGCTCAGCGTGACATGGCGATTTTTGCTCTATGACAAGGTTCGCAGATACTTTACAATTCAGGCCAGAATTTGGCATCCTGACACCTGACACCTGACATCTGACACCTTGCCTTACCCCCGCAACGCTAGGGCGAAGATCGCCGGTAGCCGGATGAGCCGAGGGTCTACGGCCAACCCCGACACCAGACGGGCAGTTTCCCTGGCGGTGCGGTTGGTGACGAACCAGGCTGGCTTGGGAAAGATGTTGAAGTCGCCGTGGAGCCAACTGCGCGGGAAGGGGTAGAACGAGCCGCGCACCACCGTCTTCTGTGGCCGGTCGAACATGAGCGAGTTGCGCACCACGCCGATCCCGCTCTGAATGTTATCCTCAGTGTGGCCGGGATGCGCGCCCCATGTGGCCTCGGGGATCAGGAAGGCGGCGGCGGCCCAGATATTCACGCCGATTGAGCCATAGCGCAGGGCGGCGAGGGCGTCCTGGAAGGCTAGCCCCATTTCGCGGAGCGTCTTCGGGTGAATGATGATGGATGCGCCCAACGTGCCCATCAGCCGCTGATTACAGAAATCTACCGCGTTGCGGAGGAACGATGCCGCATCCTTGCCTGGTAGGCTGGTTTGGGCGAAGACCGTACCAAAGACCTCGCTGTTGAAGCAGGGGTTATCGCTCTGGGGATCGATGTTGGTGATCAAGGTGCGCGGCACATCGCCGCCGAAGGTTTCTGCCTGCGGGTAGGCCGCCACCGCCTCGCGCTGGCGCTGGGCGGCACCGGGATAGAAGGCATGGCGCGAGGGTAGCTCCCGCAGCACCTGGCGCACGGCGGCCATAAATTCCTCGCGCTGGTCCCAGTCATCAGACAGGATCATCACTTGGGCCGCCGCACAGTTGAAGCCGCTATTATGCAGTTTCATCGTTACGGCATGTTCTGCTTGGAAGCGTATGTCCGCCTTACTCCAACGCCCCGGCACGATAATGAGCGGCCCGACTCCGCCGAGCTCGCTCGTCACCGACTTGTTGATCAGTGACTCGTTGCGCGCCCGCCGGGCCTCGCCCTCCGGCCCCGTCCCAAAAAAAATCGCGTCGTGGGTACGGGCGCTGCCGGTCAGGTGGATCTCGTCAACCTCCGGATGATGAGTCAGGTACTCGCCAACCTCCGCACCGCCCGAGATCACCCGCAGGAAACCGGCACGCACAAACGGGGCGAAGACCGCCTCGATCAGCGGATCGAGATAATCGTTGACCGGGTTCATCTTCAGCATCACCACATGGCCGCGCACGATCATGTGGTAAATCACATCGAGCGGCGGAATGCCGCTGACGTTGCCCGCCCCCAGCACCAGCACCACCACGCCCTCGGGCGCGGGATCGTGGTAGAGCGAAGCCATCTCGTTAGGCAGGTTCTCCGCCGTCACCCCCGGCTGCATCCAGACCTCAGCGGTAATCCCGTTCAGCAGCAGGCGGTCGTAGATCGTGGACGGAAAAACCTGGGCGATCACCTGGCCGTCTGGACGAGTACGCACGTTGTAAGGCTGTGGCAAACGGCCCTTCGCAATCATGTGCAGCGTCTCAATGTAGCCGTTGATCACCTCGGCAATTGCCCACGGCCCGGTCACCCATTCTTCGCCAACCCAGGGCGAGTCGGGAGCGATACCCTTGGCCTCTACACAAAGACGGACCCACTCATCGGCGTGGACACCGAGCAGGTGGCGGGTTTCGAGCAGCAGATCGATCTTCTGCGCTACGGGCAGAATCTCCCAGATCTGTTTTTGCTGCTGGAGTGTATGCAGATCACGATCCAGGGCGGCCTTATCGAGGTTTGTCATAACGGTAACCTTTTCATGTTGGGGCGCAGCAGGAGCCGCTCAGCCCTCACCCCCCTCTCCCAGAACGGGAGAGGAGGAGTCGAGCGGGCTCTGGTGCGAAATCTCCCCTCTCCCCCGGTGGGAGAGGGGCTGGGGGTGAGGGGGTTGCGCGAAAGTATGTGAAAAGTATCGATCCTAGATGATTCCTGCTACGTCCCGACGCAGCAGGAGGCGATAGGCTCCCCAGTAAAAGCATACACAATAGGCCGCAATCACCAGTGTGGCCTGAAGCGGCGAGGGCAGCAGCGCCAGATCGAGGCTGCCCAGCAGCACGGATTGGTTGAGTCCAAAAAGCTGGCTGTTGAGGACGACAAGAGTGTTGATGTTGGGCTGGAGCAGGAGGTTGACGAGCAGCCGCACCAACGGGCTGATGCTGCCGATGGTATTGAGCGATCCGGCGCTGACATCGAGGGCGAGGAAGATCAGGCCACCGCCAACACCGGCCAGGGCCGAGCGCCCGAAGGCGGCGCTGGACAGGGTGATGATGACATACGGCAGGATGATGTAGAGCGAGCGCAGGATGCCGACGGGCAGGGCTAGCAGATCGCGAAGGCGAAGATGGAGCGGCAGGCCCAGTACGGATGAACAGACCAGGGCGAAGAGTGTACCGAGCAGCAGGGCCAGCAGGATCGCGGCCATAAGACCGAGCAACAGCGTGATCAGCTTGGCCAACAGGTAAGTTCCACGATGCGGTGCGCGGGTCAGCAGGACGCGCAGCGTCCCCCAACTGTAGTCGCTGCCGAGAAACCCGGCAGCCAGGATGATCGCGCAGATCCCGCCGGTGCTATTCACCTGTCCCAGCACCGCACCAAAGATACCGGGGAAGCTGATCTGCCGCTGGATCTCGGTAATCTGCACTGGGCTAAGTACTGTGAAGCGGGTGCGGCCATCGCTCAACCTACCCGTGTGGAGCATGACAACCAGCATCCAGGTGGAGAGGTAGAGCAGCATCAGCCCCAGGAAGACGCTCAGCAGCACCCAGCCCAGGGGGCGACGACTGAGCTTGAGCCACTCGGCGGAGATCAGGTTGCGCAGATCAGCGACCACTGGTTACCTCAAGGAAAAAGGATTCCAGAGAGCGTTCGCGGGCACCAATCTCAGTTACAGCCACCTCATTGCGAGCCAGGTAGCCGTTGATCTCGGCCACCCGCGTCACGGGCGCGTCTATCAGCAGCAGGTCGCCTTCGACGACAATCCCACGTACCCAGGGTAAAGCGCGCAGCAGCGAGATCGCCCGCTCCTGGTCGCCCGCGACGCGCAGGCGGATGCCTGAGTCACGGCACAGCAGATCATCCACAGCACCTTGGGCAATCAGACGACCCTCCTTAAGAATTGCCACCCGCCCGCAGAGTTGCTCCACCTCGTGCAACAAATGACTACACATGAGGATGGTGCGCCCATTGGCGGCCAGTTCGCGGATCAGGTCGCGGATCTCGACCGTACCCGCCGGGTCAAGGCCATTGGTCGGTTCATCAAGGATGATCAGCTCGGGCGTGGGCAGCAGGGCAGCGGCAATCGCGAGGCGCTGGCGCATACCCTGCGAGTAGGCGCTGGCCTTATCGCGGGCGCGGTCGGCCATACCGACCATCTGGAGTACCGTTGCGATCCGTGCCTCAGCAATGCCGCCGGCCCGCGCCAGGACGCGCAAATTGTCGTAACCGCTCAGGTACGGGTAGAGCGCAGGAGCCTCGATCATCGCGCCGACATGGAGCAGGGCAGGTGATGGGCCGCGCCCGATCTCGTGCCCGAGGACGATGGCTCGTCCGTCGCTTGGTGTCACCAAGCCAAGCAGCATCGCAATCGTTGTTGTCTTCCCTGCACCGTTTGGGCCAAGCAGGCCAAAAATCTCGCCGTGGCCCACGCTCAGGCTGAGCTGATCGACCGCGACACGTGCCCCGTAGCGTTTGGTCAGGGACTCGGTTACGATGGCTGCTTTCATGTGGATCACGACAAAGACAACATCCGACGAAAGACGCAAATCGTGCCGCACTGCGTCATTATATCATCTGGGTGTTGAATGTGGGGGTTAGGATGTCTGGCACTGAGGTGAAAATAGGCGGGCGTCGGGGAGGGGCGCGTCGCGACGCGCCCCTACGGTTCGTTTTCATCGCGGCGTTGTGCACCATGCGCATGAACGTCTTTTGCGGTAGTGCGTGAAAAGTATTAATCCTAGAATATTCGTTTCAGATAACCATTATCGGCTATCGGCTATCGGCTATTTTTGCTACGGCCCCTGGACGATGATCACTGGCTGTTCACTCAGCGTGAGGCTTACTGTCCCGCCAGAGGGTGTGAGGGTCGTCTGTGAACCATCAATATCAATGCGCGTCACTGCGACTCCGGCGGTAACCGGCAGCTTAACAGCTTGTGTATCATTAGGTCGCCAGAGGAGATCAATCACCTGTCCGGCCTGCGTGTAGCGGTAGTCATAGGTGCCGCCGCTGCCTACGTAGGGGGCATTCGGGTCGTAGACGTGGCTGTGGAGTGGCCCAGCACCTATGGGCGTCGCACTCGCAAGAGTGGTGGCCAGGGTCTTATAGGCGCTGTAGGCTGGTTTTAGCGGATACGTACCGCCGCTGAGTTGGTGGACAATCGCCGCATTGGCCCACTCACGGCCCGAGTCATCAAAGGCGTCCTCGAACTGAAACCAGCTCAGGTGCTGAACCCCAGTCTGCTGCGCGATCACCATTGAGCGAACAAGATAGTTTGCCTGCTGGGCCTCGCTCATCTGGACGTTACCGGGGCATGTGCCAGTTGCCGTACACCAGCCCAGTTCATCCACCCAGATCGGGGCGTCAGACCGCCCGATGGCCGGGTTATCCAGCCACGAACGTGCGTTGTGAATCCGTCCTTCCACCGTAATAATGCGCGGAATGCTTGGCTCGTCCGGGCGCCGGTCGGGGATGTAGGGGTGAATGGCGAAGATGTCGAATGCCTGGCGCGCAGCGGGTACCTGCTGAAAGACCCCGCCGGCGGCGTTCAGGAAGTTGAACCCGTCGCAGACCCCACCGGCGCAACTGCCGTCGTAGATGTAGACCCCGCCGATCAGCACCTTCGCGGTGGGGTCGGCAGCCTTAATCGCCTGGTATGTAGCCACCATCATCTGTCCATAGCGCAGCTTACGGGCGTCAGCCCCACCAGCGATGTCGGGCCAGAGGGCGGTGTCATTCGGCTCGTTCCAGATCTGCCAGTAGGCAATGCGCGGCGAACCTGGGGCGTCATTGATACCGTCCCCATCGTAGCGTTCAACCATCCAAGCGGCGAAGTTAGCGAAGTTATTGACGTCAGCGGGCGGGCACCAGTAGTTGCTGGCGCACGACGAGTCTCTGGCCCAGGCCGGAGTGGTGGCCAGCATACCGATAATGCCAAATCCCTTACTGGAGGCCATCCGTAGGTTGGTATCATAGACGGTGAGGAAGGTACCGTTGCTCGGCTCAATCAGATCCCAGGGCAATTCCTCGCGGGTCCAGCGCACACCGGCTGTGTAGGCCATGTCGGCCAGGAGCGAGAGATTATCGTTGGCGCTGCGGCGCTCGCGCTTGGAGAGGTAGAGGTTCATCCCCCAGAAAGAGATGTCGGTAGGCTGAATGTTTGAGGCGGGCAGTGAGACAATGGGCAGGTAGACCATGGAACTGGCGGACTGACTGTGGGCGGGGGGGAAGGGCAGCATGGCTACGAACACCGCCAAGGCAAGGAGCGCAATGGCGAGGCGGAGCGGGCGCGAGATCAGGTGATGCATCGGTGGTCTCTCCTTATTTTGCGAGCGCTGCGCCCGCAGGTGGGCAGAGCGTAGGGCATGAGTAAAGTCCTCAGATTGCCGCCCGCCCCCACCCCCAGCCCCTCCCCCACACGGGGGGAGGGGAGTTGGGTGAGGAATACCCCCTCTCCCCTCGTGGGAGAGGGGGCAGGGGG
Organism: Chloroflexales bacterium; assembly: GCA_037134395.1. Taxonomy (GTDB): domain Bacteria; phylum Chloroflexota; class Chloroflexia; order Chloroflexales; family Chloroflexaceae; genus Oscillochloris. The sequence continues at coordinate 1,686 of JBAXMH010000234.1, read as the reverse complement.
AGAGGGGTCGGGCCGATTTTACTCATGCCCTGGGGCAGAGCGCGGCGCTGTTGCGCGGAATACGGCCCTACGCTATACTCGATCATGTCGCACGCCCGGCGCAGGTCAATACATGTGCGTGGCGTCCGGCCCGCTGTTAAGATTCAGGAGAGGTGCATGGAACGGGTTCGCGCACATGTCTTTATTTCGGGACGGGTTCAGGGAGTGAACTTCCGTGCCTACATGCGTGATCGGGCACGGGAAGCAGGGGTTGAGGGCTGGGTTCGCAATCTGAGCGATAGTCGGGTCGAAGCGATCTTCGAGGGTACGCGCCCCGCTGTGCAACGATTGGTAAGCTGGTGCTATAGTGGCCCGATCCATGCTGAGGTGGCGAAGGTTGAGCTAACATGGGAAGATCCCACCGGAAAAGAGGGCAGTTTCGGTATTATCTGGTAGCACTCCTCTGAGCGTGCCCACGCTCTGCCTCATATTCAGTGCCCCCCGCAACCATATTCGCCGCCCCAACCGTCAACCATATCTAAAGGTAACATCACCGATGTGAAAGGGCGCGCTGATGCAACACTCCCGCTGGAAGCTTGTCACCAGCGTGCTCATTAGCCTCACGATCCTGGTTCTCGCCTTTCTCAACCGAGACTGGATTATTGAGGCGTTCGGACTCCTGCGTGAGGCGCGACCAATCTGGCTCATTTTTGCCTTCGCGCTGATCGGGCTGAGCTATCTCGTCAGTTCCCAGGTTTTTAATGTTGTCTTACGCTCGCTCGGCTACAAGATGAGCCTCATGCGGCTGTGGGCGACTGCCCTGGTCGCGATTGTGGTGAGTCAATCGGTGCCGGCGGGCGGCGTGGGCAGCTATGCCTTCCTCATGAGCAACTTCACTCGCCGTGGTATCTCGTCAGGTGAGGCAGCCCTGATTGCCTCGCTAGAGACCTTAAGCTATGCGGTCTCGATGCTGCTGATCTTCAGCTTCAGTCTATTCTACCTGGCCAGCCGTGGACTAGCCACCGGCGACGCCAGTTATGTGGCAGCCATCATCGGTATGGCCCTGATTAGCACGGTAGCATTCCTCCTCACCCGCCGCGAATCGACGCTGCGGAGTTGGCTGCTCGGGCTGAAAAATGGCCTGTCGCGTTTGCTGGGCCAGCATTGGGGAGACGACCGGGTGAACCTGATTGTCACCGACCTGACCCGTGGACGCACCCTGCTCTCTAGCCGTCGCCGCGACGTGGCCCTGCTGGTTCTCATCCAGATCAGCGCCTTGAGCGGACACAGTCTGGCAATGCTGCTCGTTTTGAATAGCCTGGGGGTCAGTACCACCTTCGGAGCGGTGATGGCCGCTTTCGGTATTGCGCTGATCACCTCCACCTTCAATGTGCTTCCCGGCGGCGGCGGTACCGTCGAGGCCGCCCTGGTAGCGGTTCTCAGCCAACTCGGCGTTGGTCCGGCAGCCGTCCCGGCGGCGATCATCTTTCGCCTCTTCAATTTCTGGCTAGCGGCACCGATTGCGGGAGCCGCCTACCACTGGCTCATGCACGAGCAGGTGACGCCCCTTGTCTCGCGCTACCGGGGGGGCGAGGTGACCGCGCCCCGCACCGAGTAGGGCGCTGGAGCCGCTCTACAACCGCTTAGACAGGGTTCGCAGATACTTTACAGTTCTACCCCCCCTAGCCCCCCCGCACGCGGGGGGGA
>JBAXMH010000233.1:0-7770 GCA_037134395.1 Chloroflexales bacterium | reverse complement strand
GAGGGGCTGGGGGTGGGGGAGCGGGCGGCAATCTGAGGACTTTGCATCAGCCCTAGAGGCGGGAGGCAGGGGGCGGGAGGCGGGGATCTGGCGTGATATAATACCTTCCCCTACTTGGTATCGTAGTCTCCTCCCACCCTCACCCAAGTGAACATCATCGGGTGGCCGTGCCGCATTCCTAGAAGAGTGGAGGTCGTCATGCTTCGTTCACTCCGCGCACGCATGTTCCTATCCTTAGTGACTTTTGGGTTCATCCTGATCTTCACAGTGCCTCAAGTCTTCGGTCGGACAACGCCAGACGCCAGCCAGGTGATAGGCAACCCGCAGGCGCAGTCCATCCCCAACGCAGCGATTACGGCTGTTTTTCAGCTCTACCACCCCATGTTCCGCAAAGCGTACTATGGCTATACATCGAGTGTGTACATTCAGAACCTCGGTACAATCGCGGCCAATTACGTCCTTAATTTCTCTAGCGGAGCGAGCTACACGCCACCGACGCTTGCACCAGGCGCGTCCACGCTGATCTTGGCGACGGATGTAACCTCGCTGCCAAGTGGCAATGTCACCGGCATAAGTACTCTGATCATCAGCTCGGATCAGCCGATGCAGAGCTTGGTGATTGACCGTACGATCGCTGGGACCGACCGGATCATGGCCTACAATGGAATCCCAGATACCCCTGCTACCACAGAGTTACGTTTTGGCCCATTTATCAAGTCGTCTACGGGCAACGCAAGCATTGCCGTGCAGAATGTTAGCGCATCCGTGGCTGACATGACCTTCACCCTGTATGACTCTAGCGGGAAAATTGTAATCACATCGAGTATTACCTCTGTGAAACCCGGCAGTGTAGGGACATTGATTAGCTCAATCATGGTCACACTGCCTAATGGCACCTACTCCGTGCGGGCTTCTTCGACGGTACCTATCGTCGGTATTCTCAGCTATGCGAGTAACGACACAGCCGAACGCTGGTTTCGCCCTGCTATGACGGTAAGTGCGGGATCAAGCTCCGGTGTGAACAACCTCTCTGTGCCGCGCTTCTACCGTTCATCTGTGGATGTAGACGGCACACGTTCCACCCGGCTCACACTGCTCAACACAAGCGCTGTTGCCGCCAATGCGTCGGTGAAGTTCTATAATGCCATCGGCACGCTGGCGTTCACCACCACTCAGAGCATCGCGGCGGGGGGGATGGCTTTCGTTGATCCGACCACAATACAGTTATCTACAGGTTTTGCGGGTAGCGTGGTGATCAGCAGCGATCAGCCTCTGGGGCTGACTGAACTCACCACCTACGACAGCGGGGGAGCAACGAACCCCCGTACCAGCAATGCGGATAGTTACACGCTAACGAGTCCGGCAAACTCTAGCTTGATGCCATCATTCCCGTATCTGGCCTTCGGGACAGGCGAACAGACGGTGGTTTTTGCGCAAAACGTCACGACCCAGACCACAGATCTTCAGCTTGTACTCTCCGGCGGATTCTTGGGAACATACCCCCGTGTAGCCCCGAACGCTTCGGCCCGCTTCGGCACGATTGTGATGGCTGGGGCGGGGAGCTATACCGGCATGGGGACGATCACCACGAACGCGCTAGTCTCCGTCCTGGTTGACATCGAGGGAGACTTCCTGATATCCGCAACACCGACACCCACAGCGACGCTAACGCCAACATCTACGGGTACGATAACAGCCACACCCATCGTCACGATGACGGCGACGCCTGCGGGAACCGCTTCAGCCACGCCTATAACCACGCCTTCGGCCACGCCTGTGGGCACTATCTCGGCCACGCCCACACTTGCAGGTACCATCTCGGCCACGCCCGTATTTACGAAGACACCTACACCCATGGGTACTATCTCGGCCACACCCACGCCTGTGGGCACTATCTCGGCCACACCTACGCTTGCAGGAACCATCTCGGCCACGCCCGTATTTACGAAGACACCTACGCCTGCGGGTACCATCTCGGCCACACCTACGCTTGCAGGAACCATCTCGGCCACACCCGTATTTACGAAGACACCTACGCCTGCGGGTACTATCTCAGCCACACCCACGACGACCGGCATCTCAGCCACGCCCACGACGACCAGCATCTCAGCCACGCCCACGACGACCAGCATCTCGACCACGCCCACAACCACGCCTGCTGTTACAGGAACACCCGTGGCTACCGCCATGCCCGCCACCCAGATACCCACACCGACAGCGTCGGCGGGTTCCACCTTGACACCAACCCTCTACCTGAATTATCTGGTTGGGGCACCTGGGAGTGCCTTCGTGGTGAACGGCTACAACTACCCGGCTGGCAGCAGCGTTGATCTGCTGATCAATGATGTGGTAGCGGCGAACCTGACGGCGGACAGCACCGGCAGTTTCAGTCTTGTGCTACAGTCACCGAGCGGTGCCCTGCCCGGCTTTTACGTTGTGACTGCGGTAGTGCGTGCGATCCCGGTCGCTGCTCTGCCCCAGGCAAACACAACAGTATCGCGGTTTGGTGTCTTCCAGCTCGTCACCAGCGGCGAAGGGGCCGTTGTGCGGGTGGCGCCGACCGGTGCCCCGACGACTCGGGTGGACGTCCCCACCGTTGTCGCTGCAAGCCCGCTCGCCAGTCCACCCTACACCTACTTGCCGCTCATTCATCGCTGAGGTAACCATAGCCGATAGCCAATAGCCGATAGTACTACAGTTGTCGTGTGGATCACCCCCCCCTAGCCCCCCCGCACGCGGGGGGGAATAATGCATTGGTTCCCCCCCGCGTGCGGGGGGGTTAGGGGGGGTGATCGGCGGGAGCCTTTCTGCGGAGATAGTTACAACTGTAGTAATAGCCGCCGATGCCCGGCTATCAGCTATCGGCTATCGGCTATGTTTAGGAGCCGATATGACCGTGGGCGAGATAAGGCGTGCCGCTCCGACGCGGCGGCGGAAGAGCTTTGTGGAGCGTACCATCATCGGTCTGGCCGAGGCGATGGAGCAATCACTCTATGCCGAGGAACTGGCCCATACCGATGGCCTGTTACAGAAGATTGACCCACGAGTCAAGGTTGTGGGCATGCTGGCGTTGCTAGTGGCGGCGGCGCTCTCGCATAATATCGGCGTGATTCTCAGTCTGTTTGCAGGGGCCATGCTGCTGGCGCGGCTCTCGCGGGTGCCGCTGCGCACCTTGGTTGGCCGGATCTGGATACCGGCGCTGCTGTTTACCGGCGTGCTGGCGCTACCGGCGATCTTTACTACGCCGGGGCAGCCGATTGCGCGGCTGCCGCTGCTGGGCTGGGCGATTACGGCCCAGGGTGTCTCTGGTGCCACCTACCTGATCACCCGCGTTGAGACAGCGGCCACGTTCTCGCTACTACTCATCCTCTGCACGCCCTGGACGCACGTACTCAAGGCGCTGCGGGTACTCCAGGTGCCGGTGGTGGGTGTGGTTATTCTGGGCATGACCTACCGCTACATCTTTTTGATGCTCCAGATCGCCCGCGATATGTTTGAGTCGCGGCAGAGCCGGATGGTGGGCAGGCTGACTGGCCCGGATCAGCGGCGATTGGCCGGGGCGAGCGTGGGTGTGCTGCTGAGTAAGTCGTTTACGCTTAGCAACGATATTTATATGGCGATGCAATCACGCGGGTTTCGCGGCGAGGTCTATACGCTGGACGAGTTTGTGATGCGGCGGAGTGACTGGCTCGCTCTGGCCGGGTTTGCCCTGGTGGCGGGAGCGGCTGTGATTGTGGATTTTAGATTTTAGATTTTAGATTGTGGACTGTGGATTTCGGATTTCGGATTTCGGATGGTAAATCTAGCGTATTGTGACCTGTTGTATCAAATCCAAAATCCACAATCCAAGGAGATGCGCGTGACCGAGATCGCCTTTGATGTCCAGCAGGTGACGTACCGCTACACCGCTGACGTAACCGCACTCAACGGTGTCTCGCTGACGATCCCGCGTGGGCGGCGGGTCGCGATTATGGGCGCGAACGGGTCGGGTAAGTCTACCCTGCTGCGTATCCTCGACGGTCTCTATTTTCCTACCTCTGGACAGGCACTGGCCTTTGGCGAGGTGCTGAGCGAGGAACACTTTCAGGATGACACCTTCGCCTTCGCCTTTCGCCGACGGGTGGCGCTGGTCTTTCAGAACCCCGACGTACAATTGTTTAACCCGACGGTCTTTGACGAAGTGGCGTTCGGCCCGCTCCAGATGCGCTGGCCGAAGGATGAGATCCGCCGCAAGGTTGCCGATATGCTTGATCTGATGCAGATCACCCACCTGAAAGATCGCTCACCGCACCGCCTGTCGGGTGGAGAAAAGAAGCGGGTGGCCCTGGCCTCGGTTCTCATCCTTGACCCTGAGGTTCTGCTGATGGACGAGCCAACGGCGGCGCTCGACCCGCGTAGCCAGAGTCAGGTGGTTGATTTTCTGGTGGGCTGGGGTGGCGGGGCCAAGACGGTGATCACGACTACGCACGATCTGGACATCGTTGAGGAGATTGCTGACGACGCCTTTATCTTTCAAGGCGGCCTGATTGTGGCCGAGGGGACACCGGCGGTGCTACTACGTGACGACGATCTGCTTCGGCGCACAAACCTAATCCACTCACACCGGCACGCCCACGCCGACGGACAACTTCACGCGCACCCGCACCGGCATGTTGGGCATGATCATGAGTAGAGGCGGGAGGCGGGAGGCGGGGGACAGGAGGCGGGAGGCGGGCGGAAGGAGGAGGGAGGCGGGGGGCAGGGGGACGGGGCCCGGAGGCGGGGGGAAGGGGTACGGGCGAGGGGGGCCGGGGGCGGGGACGTCGGCCTCGCCACTCCCCCTCGTTGCGTCGGCTTCGCGGACACAGGCCGTCCCCCCCCAGCCGACCCACAATAGCCCCCCCCCTCCCCCACCCCCTCGGGCGGGCCTCCGCCCTCGCCCCGTCCCCCCGCCCCCCGCTCGCGACGGCCACCCCCGCCGCCCGCGCTCTGCTCCAACACCTGCACCAGCACTCCCGCAGCCCCGTGGTGCAAGAGACATTGGTCAATATCCAATAACCAATATCCAACACACAAATTCCAAGGTAAAGGCGAGCATCAAACGCCAGCCCGTTTAACTACGAAACACGCGAATCACGCGAAAAAAATGGGCACGCTTCAAGTGTCAGTTGACGCATTTACCCCAGCAACCGTTGCAGGGCACATTCTGTTGATCATCTAAACTGCCGGAATTTCAACACCACGAATTGCCTACGGCAACACCCCGCATGATCCGGATCATGCGGGGTATTCTGCTTTTGTCCCGCCGTTACTTTGTCCTTGGCTTCTTGGGCGCATGTTCGTCGGTTGCCGACGCCTCAGTCTTGGTGATGAACGTTGCCACTGACTTGACGCGCCGCAAGACAAAGCAGTTGCGGTCTTCGATGAACCACTCCAGTTCCTCGCCTTTCTCCAAGTTGATCGCATCGGCAAAGGTGCCCGGGAAGTTGACGTAATACGTCTTGTTCTTCGGGCGCTCAATTTTCTGAACCTTGACTTTGTATCCCATGATTTTTTCCTTGCTCGGACTTGCATAATTGCAAGACTAGGATATATCCTAGTGTGAAATTTTCAAATTGCAAGTCCACGGAGAAAAAAATGTTGCAACCGCCTATGATCAAGATTACACCGATTGAAAGGCTGGAAGCTGGCATTGCCATGTATCTGCGTGACAGGTTCCAATGGGGAAGTGTCACCGACATAGCCTTGCGCTTTGGCATAACGCGCCAATACGCCTACTACCTGGAAGACAAGCTGATCCACGCCTTCGAGACAATTGCGACCAAGGGAGCATCGAACGTGTTCACTACGGAAACACAATGGTGGTGCAAACTCATCTTATCCATCAGGTTATATTGCAACGGTTCCATAGACGGCATTGCCAGGGTGCTCGCGGAAATGGAGAGCCCTACAGCATCAACCGGACACGTCTCAGAGATCCTGCGCATGTTTGCCGAGGCAGTGTCCAAAGACAAACCGTCACCGCCAGTAGGAGACTATGTGCTGTATGGGGACGAGATCTTCAGTGTCGGCAACCCCATCCTGGTGTTGATGGATGCCAAGAGCCAAAACATCCTGACGATCAAACTCTCCGAAGCCCGCTCCTCAACGGAGTGGAAGAAGGTCATCGAAGAACTTCAGTCGCTGGGTATCAACGTCAAATACATGGTCAAAGATCAAGGTTCAGGTTTGCAGGCGGCAGCGCAGGAATTGGGTATTGCCGAACTGATGGACTTGTTTCACCTACTCAAGAAGCATGATCCGATCTTGGCGCGGTTTGAGCGCAAAGCCATCGGCGCAATCACCAACGAATATGAGCGCGAACGGGTCTTCCTTAACCGCAAGAGCCCGAAGACTGCACAAAAGGCATGGAATGCGTATCTGGAGTCGCGAGTCATGACTCAGGCGGCCATCCGAGCGTGCGACAACTATGAGTGCCTGCACCTATGGCTTCATGAAATCTTCGATGACTTCGGCTCCGATGGTCACCATCGAACGTTGGACATGGCCAAGGCAGACCTAGCCGCATGGCGCGAGCTCTGTGAGAATGAGTTCCCAGACTGTGATGCCATCGAAAAGGGCAACCGCTTCCTGTTCAAAAATGCCGATGCCTACTGGCCCCATTTCCAGCGTATGGCCGCGCTTATTGCCAGTCATGGCGACGTCCCAGAAATCACGCGCAAAACAGTGAGCTTGGCCTGGCACCTGCAACGCAAGGCCACAGCAGTCAAATCGGGTGCGATGAAAGCAAGCTTGCATCGAAGGAGTGAAGAACTTATGGCGTTCGCCACTACCGGCATCTCCGAGGAACTGCGCAAAGCGATTGGCAAGTTGATACAAGGCCTCAATGAAACGTTCCGTTCTTCATCCCCTCTGGAGGCGATCAACTCCGTCCTCCGCCGGTATCTGGAAAGTTGCCGTGGCCAAACGGATCAGGATAGCCTTGAACTGTTGGCCTTCTTCATCAACCATCGCCCGGCGAACAGGGGCAAGCATGCGGGGACGTCGGCACAAGAACGTTTAACCGGAGAACACGGTCGGCCGCAGTCGGCCATCGAACGAATCATTCAACTGGCACAAAAAAAGGTGGTGGATGAGCCGTTGCCATTCGTCGCATCACAGCAGCAACACGCCGCCGCATCGTAACTGATGGTTTAACGGCAACGTCGACGGCTTTGATGGGGCTTGAATCCAAGCTCCAGGGCATTACGTTGCACAAAGTGTCAAATGAAGCTATGCAGGATTTTGAAACGTGCCGAAAAATCGGCAATAAAACACCAATTGCAAATATTCATTAGCATGAAAACCTCAAGTCTATTTGTGTCCAAAACCTTTTTGGATACCCTCCAGCTACTAGATTTTCTCGGCTTAAGTCTTCCAGCAGTGCCGCCGTGCCCGCCTTGGCCGAGAAAATCTTTACTCTAGTACCTTATCAGTGAAATTCCTCGAAAATTTGTCAAGAATATCGCAACACACTTCAATGCAATTAAATGCGCAAAGCGATTAACCACGAAAGACACGAAACACACGAAAGGGGTGCGTTATACGAAACCGCATTGAAGCGCAACAGCAATTCCATTTTCGTGTGTTTCGTGTGTTTCGTGGTTGTAAATGTATTGATCGGATGCGATTGGTAGAACGAAAATTTTGGTTCCGGCTACGCCGGATTGGGGAGGAAGGGGGGGAAGGCTGATAGGAAGGCGGAAAAATCCCAAGCTAACGAGTATGGCGAGCTCGATTAGGAGATGGCCA
>JBAXMH010000232.1:0-7770 GCA_037134395.1 Chloroflexales bacterium | reverse complement strand
TCTGCGCCAGCAGGTCGGCGGGGATGAGGTTGCCCTCGGAGACGATGGTGGTGAAACTCATGGTTCCCCGTATCTATGCAGACTCGCCGAGCCGGCGCAGGAGTTCCTCAGCCTCGGCCTGTTCCTTGCGCATGCCGAGGCGGCGGAAGAGGTTGAGGGCTCGATCTGCGTTCGCAGACGCCAGTTGTTGACGCTGCTCAATATGATCGAGTTGTGCAAGAGCCAGGAGTACCTGTGCAATGACATCAGCTCTTCCACATTCCTCAGCCTTAGAAAGGCCATCCTGAAAGTAGGTGTGCGCTTGATCAAGTGCCTGTTCTCTGAACTTTAAGCGACCAAGCAAAAGCAGGTGAAAAGCCTGGTTGGCGGGACTTCCTTCAAATCCCTCAATACCCTGCTGATACCAGTCTACAGCCTGAGCAAGATCGCCCTGCTGCTCGAACAAGCGTCCCATACTGCCATAGACGTGGAGTGGAAGCCAGGTTCTTCTACTTTTCTTACAGGCTGCCAGTGTTTCAGATAAGATCGTTGTTGCCTCAGCAGTATTTCCCGAAAAGAGTGCAGCTTCGCCTAGATGACGGCTTGCAAGTAAGTACATGACCTCTACTTCTTGTTGGTGGCCTACGTTTCTCGCTTCTGTCGCCCAATAGCGGAGAGCTTCCAGATCGTTACGCACATAGCTCAACTTGCTGAACTCATAGTAGCTCCAACCGATGTCCTCCTGACTATTAAGCGCTCGACTGACTTTGAGACGGATGGTATTGAGCCGCTCATGCTCGGTCCAATACCCCCGTAGCCGGCACGTTTGGGCGATATAGGTCAGAAACTTTATAAGCGTTTTCGCGATCGGTTCAGACACAGATGTAACCGTATCGATGGCATCTGGACCTGAGGTATACCGCACTTGCGCCGCCATGCGATCAATAATTAAGAGGATGTTCGGCAATTCCCGCTCTACGCGATCCTGTCCACCCCAATCTTTTGACCAGCCACCAAATTCCTTGGCAAACTCAAAGAAGTAACCTTCAAGCCTCTGATGGGTTATTCTCATCCGCCCACGGTGCTGTTCAGCTTCTTCTTGAGCAAAGCTCCGTGTCAGCGGCAGCAGGCTGAAGCGGTCGCCGCTCTTGTTGACCAGCGAGAGACGTAGAAGGTCTTCAAGTCCTCCATCGCGTCCGAAGGTATCCTCACCTAAACCGGCAACCACACCGAGTGCCTCGCGGCTAGCGTCAGTGGCGAAGAGGGAGAGGGCGAGCAATAGCCAGTAGGCGTCGCGGCCCCTGATCTGGGCCACGCTCTCGGCGAAGCAGAACTGGGCGATGTCGCTCTGCCCGCTTCCTAGCCGACGCAGCACGCTCTCGGCCGAGCCTCCCAGACCCATCAGGCCGATGCTCCAGACGATGGCCAGGGGCACGCCACCGGTGCGCAGCCAGAGCTGTTCGCGATCATCTGCTGTGAGCACTACATCCTTGCGTACCGCCTCCTGGTCAATCAACACCAGGGCATCCTCGTGTGGCATCCCCGTCAGACGCACCGGGTGGGCCACGTCGATGCGATGTCGCGTCGTAACCACTGCCTTGGTTGGATCAGGTAACTCATGCAGGAAGACCATCAAATCTTCATCGTCCACCGTCTCCAGGTTGTCGAGGATGAGCAGGGTGCGCTGCTCGCCTAGCACCTGCTCGACAATGGCCCGCTGCTCCTCAGCACGGGCACGGGTGATCGCCGGGAAGTCGAGGACCTGAGCAATTGCGGCGTAGAGGTCGTCGAGGGTACGAAATGCCTGGCGGCGCTCTAGGATGCCATCAGCGGTCAGGTAGCTGCGCTTGGCCGAAATCCAGACGATCGCGCCAAAACGCTCGGCTTCGGGCAAAGTCGCATAGCCGTCGCAGTAGCTATAGGCGGACTCCAAGGCCAAGGCGCTCTTGCCAATCCCGCCGATCCCGTCAACGGTAATCAGGTGGTAGCGGCTCTTTGGATAGGGGAGGAGCAAACGGCGCACCTCAGCCAGTTCTTTCTGACGACCGACGAAGCGCTCGTAGTCGTGCGGGGGCAGGTTGTGTAGGGGCATCATCGTGTTCAATTGCGCCTCTAGCTCAGCTATTTTGCCCTGGTGCTCGGTGAGTTGGTGCGCCACATGGGGCGGCACATACAAGTCGCCGAACGTTGCCGCCTGCACCTCCAGTTCGCGCAGGCTGGCGCGGTGGATGTCTAGAAGCCGCTCGATGTGGGAGCGATCTTCGTGGGTCATGGCGTGTCTCCCATCTGCGTGAGGAATGCTTCGGCCTCAGCCTGCTCCTTGCGCATGCCGAGGCGGCGGAAGAGGTTCACCGATCTTTCTGCGCATGTACGACTATCCGTCTTACGACCTTGGCTTGCAGCAATTTCTGCGAGCTTAAGCGAGATCTCAGCAATGATATTGACACGGCGGCTCTCTTCTGCAGCTGCAAGACCCTCGTGTAAGTAAGAGAGTGCTTCTGGATTATTTCCCTGATGCGACGCAAGTCGACCGAGACGTAGGAGTTCTGAAGCCATATTTGAAAGATCGTTTCGTGCGCGGAACATAGAAGCTGCTTCTGTATACCACTGCCTTGCTGCCGCGTAGTCCTCACAACGAAACGCCAGATCTCCCATTACGCCAAGAAAGTGACGGCGTAAGAGTGGATCTCCCAAATTCATACACCGTTTAAACGCTGCGTCAAGAATCTCCTGCGCTCGTTCTAAGTGGCCAGACCTGTATGCAGCAATACCAAGCTGCCGTTCCGCAAGACAGATAGCCCATTGGTCGCCTGCCTGCTCTGAGGCTGCACGCATCTCTTGAGCATATTGATAGGACGAATCGTTTTCCTGCCTGTTGTAGAACAATTGAGAGATATTAAAACAGCACCAGGCCAAAGCTTGTAGGTCATTACTCTCACGCGCAAGCTGCATCGCTTGAAGCAAGACCTCTTCGCTCTCATTCCAGTAGCCACGTGTCCGGCAAGTGCGTGCCACGGATCCCATCACCGTTACCAGATGACGCGCTTTAGGGATTGACTGCAATGACAAGGTAAGCTGCTTACTTGCATCGGGAATATACTCCAGCTCATTGCGAAGCCGGTCAAGGCTGACAAAAACATTGGGCAGGTCGTTTTCAAGCTGATCAATTCCCTCCCAGTCATCAGACCAACCACCATACTTATCAACCAGATCCAGGAGATAATCATTCAGACGAGTGTAAGCAGCACTAACCCAGTCATTATGCTCAGGCAGCACAGCTGAGACAAAGCTTCGGGTCAGTGGTAGCAGGCTGAAGCGGTCGCCGCTCTTGTTAATGAGCGATAGCCGGAGGAGCGATTCTAGTCCAACATCACGCCCAAAGGAGTCCTCGCCGAATCCTCCCACTACCCCGAGTGCCTCGCGGCTAGCGTCGGCGGCGAAAAGGCTGAGGGCCAGTAGTAGCCAGTAGGCATCCCGACTACGGATCTGGGCTGTACTCTCGGCAAAGCAGAACTGGGCGATATCGCTCTGCCCGCTGCCCAGACGGTGTAGCACGCTCTCAACCGAGCCGCCGAGTCCCATTAGTCCTATGCTCCAAACAATTGCCAGAGGTATGCCGCCAGTGCGCAGCCAGAGATGTTCGCGGTCGTCTGGTGTGAGTACCACTGCCTTGCGCGCCGCCTCATAGCCGATCAGGGCTAGGGCGTCTTGCTGCGACATCTCGGTCAGCCGGATAGGGTAGGCGACATCGATACGGTGCCGCGTGGTGACGATTGCCTTCGTTGGAGCAGGTAACTCGCGCAGGAAGACCATCAGGCCCTCGTCGTCCACCGTCTCCAGGTTGTCGAGGATGAGCAGCGTGCGCTGCTCACTCAATACCTGCTCAACGATCTCTCGCCGCTCCTCCGTGCGGGCGCACGTGATCGCCGGGAAGTCAAGCACCTGGGAGATCGCAGCATAGAGGTCGTCGAGGGTTCGAAACGCCTGGCGCCGCTCCAGGATGCCGTCAGCGGTCAGGTAGCTGCGCTTAGCCGAGACCCAGACGATCGCTCCAAAGCGCTCGGCTTCGGGCAGGGCGATATAGCCATCACAGTAACTGTAGGCAGCTTCCAGGGCCAGGGCGCTCTTGCCAATCCCGCCGATGCCGTCGATCGTGATCACGAAAGCCCGGTTGCGTGGGCTGAGCAAACGGCGCAGCTCGTCCAGCTCTTTCTGACGACCGACGAAGCGCTCGTAGTCGCGCGGCGGCAGGTTGTGCAGGGGCAGCAGTTCGGCCATACGCGCCTCCAGTTCGGCGATTTTACTCTGGTGTTCGGCGATCTGATGCTTTATATGAACCGGCACGTGCAGATCACCGAAGGTCGCCGCCTGCACCTCCAGCTCGCGCAGGCTGGCCCGGTGGATCGCCAGCAGCCGCTCGATGTGGGCGCGATCCTCGTGGGTCATGGCGTGGCTCCCAGCTGCGCGAGGAGTGCTGCGGCCTCAGCCTGCTCGCGCTGACGATGAAATCGCTGCCCCCTGGCGAGCGCCTCCTGCGCAAACGTCCGAGCGCTCTCGCGATGCCCAAGCTGCAGTTCGAGCCTGGCGATACGCACCAGCACGTCGGGTTCGTGTACCCCCATGCCCGTCGTGCGACCTGCGTCGAGTGACTGGCGATACATCTGTACCGCCGTCTCCGCATCCCCCTGCTGCTCGGCAATAATTCCCAGCTGCCGCGGGAGGCCCCAGGAAAATTCAGCCACAAAGATCGGATCCTGCTCCATGCGGCGCAGGAGCGAGCGCACAACCATAAAGTGGTCGTGGGCCTGTGGCCAATCCTGGAGATCGCGCGCGATCCGACCGAGCTCATACTCGATATTTGCCTGGATATAGACGCGCTTCTCTTCGCTGACCGCAGGGAGCATCTGAAGCGCCTGCTGGCAGACCGCACGGGCGCGCTCGAACAGCCCCGTGGCACGCAAGAGACGTGCGTACTCCACCAGCGCGTCGCTCTGCTGCTCTGGGTTGTGGTTCCGCTCGGCAAGCGCGATCGCTTCCGTGATCGCGAGCTCCGCTTCGTCAAAACGGCGCTGCCCACGCAGGACCCAGGTCACTGGGTAGAGGAGTAGGGCCGCGATAGTGGACGTATCGTCGGTGAGGCGTGCGATCTCCAGGACGTCCTGTGCGGTACGCAGGGCCTCATCCCACTCGCCGAGCAGGTCGAGGTACTGAATAATCCCGAAGGTGACATGCTGGAGCGCGATCTGGTTGTCGTTCCGCTTGTACCAGTCGGCCAGGGTGAGCAGGTGTGCGCCCTCGTCCATCAACTGACGCCGGTCACGATCGTGCCAGCGCTGCCCCTGGTAGGCCGCAGCAAATGTGGATAGGCATGCGACCCAGCGCTCGCGCAGCTCGCGCTCTAGCTCGGGATGGCGGGCCAGCTCGTCCTGGGCGAAGGCGTGGGTCAGCGGCAGCAGCTTGAAGCGGTCGCCCTTCTGGTTCACTAGCGAGAGCCGCAGCAGCTCGGCGAGGCCATCGTCGCGGCCGACCGAGTCGGCGGCAAGGCCGGCCACCTCGCCGAGCATGGCCCGGCTGACGCTGCGCTCGAAGAGGGCCAGGGCCAGCAGCAGGCGGTGGGCGTCACGGCCTCGGATCTGCGCCACGCTCTCGGCAAAGCAGAAGCGGGCGATGTCGCTCTGACCCTGGCCCAGCCGACGCAGCACGGACTCCACGCTGTGGCCGAGGCTCATCAGCCCGATGCTCCACTGAATGGCCAGCGGGATGCCGCCGGTGCGCCGCTCCAGGTCGTCCATCTCGGCGGGTGCCAGTCGCACGCCCTTGGCCTCGCACTCCACCTGCATCAGTCGCAGTGCGTCTGCGTGCGGCAAGCCGGTAATGCGGATCGCATAGGCGATGTCAATGCGGTGGCGCGTAGTGATGATCGCCTTGGTCGGGTCGGGCAATTCGCGTAAGAAGCTCAGCAATTCCTCGTCGTCCACCGTCTCCAGGTTATCAACCACCAGCAGGGTGCGCTGGGCCGCTAGGGCGTGCGCGACTAGGCTGCGGCGCTCATCACTGCTGGCCTGGAGGATGGTCGGCTGTTCCAGCACCGTCGCCACTTCGCGGAAGAGATCATCCAGCGTGTTGAAGGTCTGGCGGCGCTGCTGGATACCGCCGGCGGTCAGCAGGGTGCGCTTGGCCGAGACCCAGATGATCGCCGCGAATCGCTCGCTTTCCGGCAGCGCGGCGTTGTGCTCACGGTAGCCGTAGGCCAGTTCCAGCGCCAGAGCGCTCTTGCCAACCCCGCCGATCCCGTCAATGGTGACGACGAAGTGGCGCGAGCGCGGGTGCGGCTGCAGCAGGCGAGTCAGTTGGGCCAACTCGTCTTGCCGACCAATGAACTCGGCATAGCTGCGCTGCGGCAGGTTATGCCAGGGGCGTGGGCGTTCAGGCGGGGCCGGGCGCGGTGCCGCCAGCAGGTGCGAATCGGGCGCGGCGGCGATCTGGCGCAGGCTCGCCTGGATCTCGCGGAAGCCATCGGTCAGGGCGGCCATCTGGCGGACTGCCGCCTCCGTATGCTCCGCCGTCGCCCGACCACTCTCGGCACTGATCTTCTGGAAGCTGAGTGCGTACAGCTCGCGCAACTGCGGGATGTAGAGTACCTCGCGGCCGAGCGCGCCCAGAAATGCGCCCATCGCTGCGTCAACCCGCGTGCGGTCGATCCGCTCCGGCAGTACATCACGAAACGAGCGGCGCAGCACGGCGACCGAGCCCTGCGGGTCGTGGAAGGGCTGGGCGAGCAGGTCGCGCAGTGCCGCCCGCACGCTCGGTAGATCAGCGAAGCGAGTGTGGTGGATCAGCACCTGAACCAACTCGGGGTCGTGGGGCTCATACTCCTGGGCAAACTGCTGCTCGGCGCGGATGACGGCGACCTCAATCGCGCGCTGTAACGTGCGCCGGTCGCTGCGCTCCTTCAGCGTCTCGCCAAAGATATCACCGACTATCTCGCCGAGGAGGTTCGAAAGCACGCCCACAAAAAGGTCGGTCATCTGTACGCTCCGCCGCATTCATATCGCATGGTTATCGCGCTCTACTTCCGCAGCTCGCTGGCCACGGGCTTGTCCGTGATACCGAGAAATCGCTCGATCTCTTGCTCCAGGTAGAGCGCCTGCCACGCACTCGGCAGCCCCCTGTTCAACAGGACAGACGTCCTAAGCCGATACGCGGTATCTTCGCGGACGGTGATGTCGGCGGCGGCCGCCGCCTCGCGCCAGGAGAGCCCCTCGTTCATACCGGCTACCAGGCGTGCCTTGTCCATGCGGCGCACCTCACGCGGGAGTTCCATCAGAGGTGTCGCCATCATGCCACCTTCATTTCAGATGCGGATGATGGGTTAGTGTATCACCACGTCAACAGGTTTTCCAGTTCTGTATGCCTGTTCCCATAGCGCGAGACCCTGACATCGGTCTACCGCCAGCAGCTGCTGATCGTGACGGCCAAGGAGATCCTGGAGCGGATGACGAATCGCCCCGTGACTCGTAAGGGCGACGACCTCTACCTGCCGTGCACCAACGGCAGCCCTGGTAAGCTCTCGGTGTCCATCGCCACGACCAGCACTACCTCGACGCTCGTTCATACCGGGATGAACATCGAGATTGAGGGTACGCCGGTGCCAACAGTAGGTCTGGCTGAACTCGGCGTAGACCCGGTGGCCTTCGGGGCGGAGTTACTGCGCCGATATGCGGATGAAGTGGACAACATCTGGCTGGCCCGCTGTAAGGTGCGGGCGGTGGGGTGAGAGGAACGTCATGG
>JBAXMH010000231.1:0-7770 GCA_037134395.1 Chloroflexales bacterium | reverse complement strand
AGTTTACTTTACACTCTTGGCATATTTACCCCCCCTAGCCCCCCCGCAAGCGGGGAGGGAACAACGCATGGGTTCCCCCCCGCTTGCGGGGGGGCTAGGGGGGGTAGAACTGTAAAGTCGCTACGAACCATGTCTAAACTGTAAAGCACCCACGAACCATGTCTTAGCGGGATAACGTGGCCCGAGTATAACACGGGGACAAAAGGAGTAACACATGACCACACCAAGGCGCGCCCGCGTCTTCTCAGGCATCCAGCCCTCGGGGATGCTGCATATCGGCAACTACCTGGGCGCGATCCAGCAGTGGGTTGCCGGACAGGGCGAAAAGACCAACTTTATCTGCATCGTTGACCTGCACGCGATCACGGTGCCGCAGGAGCCAGCCGCCCTGCGCCGCCAGATCCGCGAACTGGCCGCGCTGCTGATCGCCGCCGGGATCGATCCGCAGCAGACCACCCTGTTTGTGCAGAGCCACGTACGCGCCCACGCTGAGGGTTGCTGGCTGCTCAACTGCGTGACGCCGCTGGGCTGGTTGGAGCGCATGACCCAGTACAAGATGAAGGCCCAGAAGCAGGAGAGCGTCCTGACGGGCCTGCTCGACTACCCGATCCTCCAGGCCGCCGACATCCTGCTCTACGATACGGATGAGGTGCCGGTTGGCGAGGATCAGAAGCAGCATGTTGAACTGACTCGCGATATTGCCCAGCGCTTCAACGGCCTGTACGGCGAGACGTTTGTGGTGCCCAAGCCGGTGATTCGCGAGAGCGGTGCGCGAGTGATGGCCCTGAACGATCCGACCGCCAAAATGAGCAAGAGCGACTTTACACGCGGCCACGCTATTCGGGTCAATGATTCTCCTGACGAGATCCGCTGGGTGATCAAGCGCGCTGTCACCGACGCCCTCGCCTCCATTGGCTTTAGCAACGACCCGGCCCGCGCCGGGGTGAATAATCTGCTCCAGATCTACGAACTGTTTACCGGCCAGAGCCGCGAGTCCATCGAGGCGCATTTTGCAGGCAAGGGCTACGGCGGGCTGAAGGCCGATGTGACCGAGGCAGTGATCGAGGGTCTGCGGCCCATCCGCGAGCGCTTCGAGCGCCTGATCGCTGACCCCGCCGAGCTTGATCGCATCCTGTCCATCGGTGCCGCCCAGGCTCGCGCCGTCGCCGACCCGAAGGTGCGTGTGGTGATGGAACGAGTGGGATTTGTGTTACCGGCGTAGGGGCGGCTCGCGAAGATGTAGGGGCGGCTCGCGAGCCGCCCCTACGCCGACAATTTTGGAGACACCCATGTATTCACCGACCCTGGACGATCTACGTTCCCTGCGCGAGCAGGGCAACCTTTGTCCGGTCTACCGCGAGATCCTGGCCGACCTGGAGACACCGGTGTCGGCCTACCTCAAACTGGCCCAGGCCGGGCCGTCCTTCCTGCTAGAGAGCGTGACCGGCGGGCAGAATGTGGGCCGCTACTCGTTCATCGGCAGTGACCCCTACCAGATCCTGCGCATGCACGATGGCGTGGCCCAGGCCACTCAGGGCGGCTATAAGCAGACTTTGCCCTACGACGATCCGCTGCTGGTACTCGATAGCTACCTCAATGCCTACCGCCCGGTACGCCTGCCGAATCTGCCGATCTTTGTCGGTGGCGCGGTGGGCTACCTGAGCTACGAGTCGGCGCGCTACTTTGAGCGCCTGCCGGTGCCTACCGAGCGCGCCTACGATATGCCCGATAGCTGGTGGATGTTTGTGGACACCATCTTGGTGTTCGATCATGTGAAGCACAAGATCCTGGTGATCTCGCACGCCCACCTTGATGCCGAGGATCTGGCGGCGGAGTACCAGCGTGCGGTGGCGAAAATCGAGACGGTGATCACCCGGCTCCAGCGGCCTTTGCCCCAGGCAAGCCCGGCGGTGGCCCGCAACTACGAGCCGCATAGCGTGACACCGCTGCACACTCCTGTGCCGGTGGTATCAAACCGCACCCGCGAGGAGTTTGAGCAGGCCGTGCTGGTGGCCAAAGAGTACGTGATGGCGGGCGACATCTTTCAGGTGCAGGTCTCGCAGCGCTTCAGCAGGCCCACCAGCGCCGACAGCTTCACGATCTACCGCGCCCTGCGCACGATCAACCCGTCGCCCTACATGTTCTACATTCGCACCGGCGAAGGCGATCTGGTGGGTGCCTCGCCCGAGATGCTAGTGCAGGTGCAGGACGGCAACGTCGAGACGCGCCCCATCGCTGGGACGCGCTGGCGCGGCAAGGACACCGCCGAGGACGAGCGTCTGGCTGCCGAGTTGCTGGCCGATGAGAAGGAGCGCGCCGAGCATCTCATGCTGGTGGATCTGGGGCGCAACGATATCGGGCGGATCAGCGAACCGGGGACGGTGCAGGTTCCTACATTTATGGTGATCGAAAAGTATAGCCACGTCCAGCACATTGTCTCGGCTGTAACCGGAAGGTTGCGTGCCGACCTGAAGCCGCTGGACGCACTGCGGGCCTGTTTTCCGGCGGGCACGGTGACGGGCGCGCCGAAGATTCGGGCGATGGAGATTATCGCCGAGCTAGAGGGCCAGCAGCGCGGGATCTACGCCGGGGCCGTGGGCCACGTGGGATTCAACGGCGACCTAGATACCTGCATTGCCCTGCGCACACTCATCGTCAAGGACGGGGTAGCCTACGCCCAGGCCGCCGCCGGGGTGGTGGCCGACAGCACCCCCGAGTACGAGTACGCCGAGAGCGGCAACAAAGCCGCCGCATCACTGCGGGCCATAGATGCGGCAGACGATCTCTAGCGAGAGCTTGAGGGATGCATGCCCTCGAAATAATCACTATGTTTATGCGTGAAGTTGTCAGCTTCGCTGACAACTTCACGCATAAACATAGTGATTATTTTGGAAGATTCGTCAACCACGGCAGCAGCGCGTCGCAGAAGAGATCAGGCGTCTCGTCGAAGGGACAGTGGCCAGTGCCCGGCAGGATGGCCAGTTCCGCATGCGGGATCACCCGCCGCTTGATCGCCTCGGCGTCCGATGGCGGGATGGAGCGATCCTCCGCACCCCAGATCAGCAGCGATGGTGCGGTAATCTCGCCGGCCTGGGCATCAATGACCAACCCCTGGAAATTGCGGCTGACCGCAAGGTATGAGTATGGCCCGTATGTGCGCAGCGGTGCGCTAAAAGACTCAACCAAATCATTGGTGACTTGCTCCTTACGGTGATAGGCCGAGAGCAGCCCCTGGCGTACACTCCAATCAACACTCAGCGGGTTTGTAAAAAGGCTGGCCACCGTCTCGCCGATCAGCGGCGCACCCAGCGCCGCGAGCATCATCAGGTCGAACTGGCTCGGTGGGCGCTCCGTCACCTGCATACCCGAACTGTTGACCAGAACCAGGCCACGGGTCAGTTCAGGGTAGCGCCGCGCCACCTCAATGGCAACCACCCCGCCCATCGAGTGGCCCACCACCACCGCCGGCCCGCCAACCACTTCGCGGATAACATCGGCTACCTGCTTCGCCCATCGCTCACGTGTGGGCGTACCCGACGGACGGGCCGAATAGCCGAAGCCGTAGAGATCCAGCGCATAAAACGCATGCTCGCGTGCAACCGGGCGGATGATCCGCTGCCAATGGTCAATCATCGCGGCATAACCGTGGATGAAGACTATCGGCAGCCCGCGCTGCGTCTGCGATGCCCAGTAGCGTGTCTGGCCAAAATCGCCTGCGAGATAGCCCTCACTCACGTTGTAGCGCTGTTCAGTTGTGGAATCTGAATTTCTTGATGTCATAGGAGTAGCATACCACAAACGCACAGAGATTGCACAATTCTTGTGCAGATCCCCGCGTCACATCATCCGCTCGTGTGACGCAAAGATGCAAAGACGCAAAGAGCGAGAAAGGTCACGGATGGGATGATTCGCTCCAATCCCTACGGTGTCGCCGTCACCACAGCGGTCATGTTCCAGCGCAGGCGGGCATCCTCTTTCTGGAGGGCGACCACCACGGTGTAGACGATGTCACCCTGACGATTGGTACCAATCGGCTTGATCTGGGTGATCTTACCCGGCAGGTTCACGTCAGATAAGGCGTCAAAGGTGACATCAACGGTCTGGCCTTCGCGCAACTTCACTACCTCCAGTTCGGTCAGGTTCTCGGTCTCGATCCGCCAGCTTGAGAGATCAGCCAGCACCATAGCGCTGCCGGTGGGGCCGGTCAGCGCGCCCACATCAAGATCAATGCGGGCCACCGTGCCGGTGATCGGCGCGGTGAGGGTGGCCTGATCGAGATCGAGCGTGGCCTGATCGAGCGCAACCTTGGCCGCATCAATGGAGACACGGGCCACGGTCAGGTCAACCTCGCGGGCCGGGGCAGCCACCTGGGCGCGGGATGCCTCGGCCTGGGAGATTCCGGCAGCGGCAACATCGAGCTGGGTGCTACGGGCCGGGCCGCGCAGGCGGGAGAGGTTTGCCTGTGCGGCGGCCACACTAGCACGAGCAGCCGCCACCTTGTCGGAATCAGCCGGGGCAATGAGCTGATCGAGGCGGGCCTGAGCGTCGCGGACGCGAGACTCACCGGTGGCAATGCCATCAGCCTCGGCCTGACTGGCAGCGGTCAGGGCTACCTTTGCCTGGCCCATCGCCGCATTGGCGCTATCAACGGCACGCTGGGCAGCCGACTCGGCATCAATCAGAGCCTGTGGAAGATCGCCGGGCTGTTTCTCCTTATCGCGGTTATCCCAGTACGTCCGCGAATAGTTATCCTGGGCATTGCGCAGAGCATTGGCTGCCTGATCAAGCTGGAGCTGGGCGTTGGTCTTTGCTGCCGAGAGCGCATCACGCTGGCTGGCCAGACTCGTCTTGGCCTGATCAAGTGCGGCCTGAGCCTGCGTGATCTCGGTCTTCTTCGGGCCATCGAGCAACTGCGCCAGAGCCGCGTTGGCCTGAGCAAGCTGCGACTGGGCGGCGGCTAGATCCTGGGGCGACACCCCGGCGGCAACTTGGGTTGCGCTGGCCCGGGCCTGAGCAACGGCGGCATCGGCGGCAGCGATCATCTCGGGCGAGGCTCCGGCCGCAACCTGCTCATAGTGCGCCTGGGCCTGGTTCAGGCTCACCTGAGCCTGCTTCACGCGCAACTCCAGGGCGCGGGTGTCGAGCCTGGCCAGAGGTTGCCCCGCCTGCACGAGATCACCTTCCTTCACCAAGATTGCGGCCACCGTGCCTGCCCGATCAAACGCCAAGGTGACATCGGCGGCGGGCAACACCTTCGCATCCGCCACCACATCTTGGGCCGCTGTCTGCACCGCAACCGTGGGCACCGGAGTTGCGCCCATGCTCGGCAGCTTGCCGCTAAAGGTGAAGAATCCTCCGCCAACGATCAGGGCGACTACGATGATTGAAAAAATAATCTTACGCATGTTGGTTTCCTGTGATATACGGTAGTAGAGGTGTGTTGTGACGCGCCCCTATGCATTACGCGGCGGGCGCATGGGCGGGCGAATTAACAATTTGCCCGTCGGCTACCACCACGGCGCGACCGGCCCGGCTCGATAAATCATTGTCGTGCGTCACCATCACCACCGTCTTGCCCTGCTCCGCCAGTTGCTCAAAGAGGTGGAAGATCGAGTCAGCGGTGCGCGAGTCCAGGTTGCCGGTGGGCTCATCGGCCACGAGCAGGGGTGGATCGTTCGCCAAGGCGCGGGCGATAGCCACGCGCTGCTGCTGTCCACCCGAGAGCGCTGCTGGGAGCTTATCGGCCTGCTCGCTCAGATCCATGCGCTCCAACAGAGCAGCAGCCCGTGAGCGCCGCTCACGGGCTGTGCCAATATTGCAAAAATCCATAGGCAGCATCACATTCTCGGCCACCGTCAGGGTCGGCAACAGTTGGAAGAACTGGAAGATAATCCCGATGGTGCGCCCACGCCACACTGCCAGTTTACCCTCGCTCAGACCACCGAGATCCACCCCGGCCACCCGCACCACGCCTGAGGTAGAGCGATCAATGCCGGTGATCATATTGATCAGGGTGGATTTACCGCTGCCCGACTTACCCACAATCGCCACAAACTCACCACGGTCAATCCGCAAATTGATCCCGCGCAGGGCCACGTAGGCTCCGGCAGCCGTCTCGTATTCCTTCACCACATTATCCAGGCTGATCAGAGCCTCGCTGGTTGATGGTACGGTCATCGCATTCCTTCTTGTCCACGTGCCAGAGTCGCTTGATTACCGCTTCGCCCTCACCCCCCAGCCCCCTCTCCCATAAAGGGAGAGGGGGAGTGGGACGCATCCTGGTGCAGAATCTCCCCTCTCCCCTTGTGGGAGAGGGGCAGGGGGTGAGGGGGCCAAGGCTGCCATAAGCATAAAAAATGTTTATTCGTAAGCTAATACCTCGCGCACCGTGAGCCGCGAGGCTGAGCGGGCCGGCAGGATGCTGGCCACGCTGGCGATCAGCAGCACGATGCCGAGCCACAAGATCACTCCTGAGATCGAGTAAATCCAGATCAGGGGCGTGTTCAGCAGAGCCATGCCGAAGGCGTAGCACATCCCTATGCTCATGGGGATGGAGATGATCGTGCCAACCAACCAGGCGATGACTCCAATCATCAGACCCTCGCTAAGGACGATCTGCTGCACGGCCTCGTCCGAGGCTCCAATCGCCCGCATCACCC
Organism: Chloroflexales bacterium; assembly: GCA_037134395.1. Classification (GTDB taxonomy): domain Bacteria; phylum Chloroflexota; class Chloroflexia; order Chloroflexales; family Chloroflexaceae; genus Oscillochloris. The sequence goes on along the minus strand of JBAXMH010000231.1, from coordinate 1,111 downwards.
CGATCTCGCGGGTGCGTTCCAGCACATTGATGCTCATCGTCCCGGCCAGGCCCAGCCCGCCCACGGTTCCGATGATCAGCGACATAATCGTCAACACGCCCGTCAGAATGTTAAAGCGTTCGGTGAGGATGGTGCGATCCTCGGTGCGGGTGTGGATGAGCCGCAGCGCAAAGCCGTCGGCGGTCAATCGCTGTTCTAGGGCCATCGAGGCGGCGGCGTGGCTAGCCGCATCGTGGCCGACAGTTGCCACCCGCAGGGTGTCGGTGCGGCCCACGCCGCCCAGAGCCTGCGTGTAGGCATCAATCGTCACGTAGGCCCAGGCTGGGCTGGTTGGCGGGATCATCTCTTCAATAAAGCCGACGATCCTCCATACGTAGTCGTTGCCGTTGATCTGCAAGGTAATCTCGTCGCCCACGCGGGTTGCCGGTTCCTTGGTCAGATAGTTCGTGGTCAGCACGACCGTCCGCCCATCGGTGGGCAGCAGCCAGCGGCCACTGGTCATGCGTGGCGCAAACATGTTTGTGTTCGCGGGCATGGCCCGTAGGCTCAGTCCCTCGCCGTTGGTGCCGTCAGCATAGACCGGGAAGGCGGTATTGCGCAGCAGGCTCTCCACGCCCGTCACCCCCGGCACGTCCAGCACCGATTGGTTGGCCAGACTGTCACGGTAAGAGCGACTGAATTGCACCTCCACATCATAGTGCTGCGAGGCGATGCTCTCGTCTAGCGTAGAGAAGAGCGAGACGCGCAGAGTCATAACGGTGATGAAAACGCCACCGCCCAGGGCCAGGGCGATCAGCGTACGGACGAGTCGACCACGGCGACGGAAGGTGTTACGCAGGGCCAACCGTGTCGGGCGGGAGATTCCGGCGAATCGCCCAAGCAACCGGTCAATTGGGCTGTGTTCCGGGGGCGCGCTGGTCTCGCCGCTCAGCGCCTCGCGGGCGGGCCGATTAACCACCGAGCGGATCGGTATGGCAGCCGTGAGCATCGGCACAAACAGGGCCGCGAGCATCTGGAGGCCCAGCACCCCTAAAGGGAAGCGGAAGTTCTCAATATCAACGTTGAGTTGGTCGCACATGAATCGGGTCATCCCGTAGGCTCCGAGAACGCC
>JBAXMH010000230.1:0-7776 GCA_037134395.1 Chloroflexales bacterium | reverse complement strand
CGTGGCCCAGGCGCTTGGGAGAAAATAGGGATGGTGACACCTGATATGACCCGGCATAGCCGGGTCATATCAGGTGTCACCATCGCTTGTTGCGTTGGCGGTAGCACCCCCAGCCTTGACACCCGCCGCATCTGAAAGCTATAATGCGGCAGGTTTCTCCCAACATCCGTACATATCCTGGAGTGCTGCGCCCCAATGAATAGATCTTCTCAATTGCGTAATGCGGGCATTGCAATCTTCTTCATCATTGCCGTGCTTCTTGGATCGCAATTCTGGGGCGTTGTGCCTGCGCGAGCCCAGGAGGCCGTTACTGTTACGCCAGCCAGCCCTCAGATAAGCCTTGCGCCTGGTGGAAACGGCTCAGTGACAATTAGGATTACAAATAACAATATCTCTGGTGCAGGTTCGGTTGATCGCAATATGAGCTTCGCGTTCAACACCATCTCGGGTATCACGCTATCGAACCCTGGCACTGTCTTTGTTGGGGTTGGTACGTCACAGGATATAACGATTACTGCAACCTCTACCGATTCAAAGCAGGCTCCTGGGACGTATACCGCCACAGTAACAATCACTGCCTCTCCTACATCTACATCTACAAGTGCATCCAGTGTCACCAAGACTTTTACATTGACGGTTATCGTCACCGGGTCCACATTCACACCAACATTTACCACGACACCCACCACTGGCGTGGCCACCGTCACGCCGACACCCGGCCCAGTGTGTAAGGATGGATTCGAGCCGGATAACAGCCCCGCTGCCGCGCACCCACTTGATGTCAACACGGCGCAGCAGCATGCGATCTGTCCGGCCAATGACGAGGATTGGCTGGTGTTTGGCGGTGTAGCGGGTAAAGTCTATGTGATTGATGTTTCGCGGCAAGATCCAGGGATCGATCTGTCTCTGGAGCTGTTTGACAAGGATATGAACAGCATCGCCTTTAACGACGATTTCTATAACCGCGATCCGAGCAACCCCAATCCGGGCGACACCAAACCACGAATCACCATCCGCATCCCATTTGATGGGCCGTACTATATAAAGGTGCGTGATACAGCGGGGCGCGGCGGGGTAAACTATATCTACGATATTGCCCTGCTCGACCAGAGCTATGGCCCCACCCCGTCCACGGTGCGTGAGGTATGTCAGGATCTTTTTGAGCCTGATGGACTGCCCGAGCAGGCACGCCTGATTACCTCGAATGAGATCCAAGAGGAGCGCCGACTCTGCCCCGCTGGCGATGCGGACTGGGTCACCTTCTTTGGCAAAACGGGCAAACGCTACATCATTTACACTGACACCCGGCGCTATGTTGGTTCCAACAGGGTGAATGGGCAGGCCCAAGCCGGTGCCGATACGGTGATGGTCCTCACAGACCGCGATGGGGTAAGTCTGCTCGATGTCAATGACGATATCGCTGGCGGTAATACGCTCGACTCACAAATTGAGTTTATCCCTGAGGTTGACGGGTTCTACTTCGTGCAGATCAAAAATGTGGGAGACATTGGCAACCAGTTTATCCGCTACGATCTGACCCTCCTGCTCTGTCTGCCAGGACAGACGGACTGTGGACGGGGCGATGTCACCACAACGGCACCGGTGCGACCGATCACTCCACAGCCAACGGGGACTCCGGCGAATGTGTTTGTCCTTGATCCGACGAGTACGCCGAAGCCGTAAGGCCACAGATTGAGCATCAGCCTGCGCGATGAGGCCCTCACGATCATCAGCCATCTGGCCGAGATCGGTTCTCGTCGTGCGGGTTCCCCTCAAGAGGCGACCGCCGCTGCCTTCGTCAACGGGCGGCTGCGCCGTGCGGGCATGGGCGTCACGACTCACCCGCTGGCTGTTTCGCCCCGCCGCCGTCGTCTGTACGCTGCGGTTGCCGCTGCTGGGATCATCGCTGCCCTCACCGCGATCTTTCTGCCCCTCCCCGCCCTTACGCTGGCCCTAGCCGCAACCGTCATCCTCAGCCTCGACGCCGCACGTGGCCCACTAGCCCAGATCGGATCGCGCCACGCCAGCCAGTCCATCGTTGGCACCCAGGCCATCACCGGGGGCGCAGGGCTGGCTCCGCGTTCGCCGCGCTGGCGGGTTGTCATCCTCGCTCCGCTGGACTCGCCCACGGTGGCGACAGGGCTCTCCGTATTAGCTGGATCTGCTCGTCTGGCGGTACTGGCGCGCAGTTTCTCCCTGGCCCTCGTAGTCCTGGTGGCCCTGGCAGAACTACTCAGCCCCCATCGGGGGTGGGTGCTGTTTGTGGTACCGGCAGCCATTCTGCTCACGCTTCAGTTAGCGGCTGCGCTGCGTGGCCCGCAGCCCGCCGCCTGCGACGGAAACCTGGGTGCCCTGACAACCTTGGTGCTGGTGGCGCAGCGCCTGCGCACCCTGGATCATGTTGAGATCTGGGCCGCTGCAGTCGGGGCGATCTCACTCGATCCTGGCGGAATTGAAGAGTTGCTCCGAATCTATCCCTTTGAGCCCGCCCGCACGTTGATCATCACGCTTGAGCAATTCGATGGCGAACATTTATACTATCGCATCAACAGACGCCGGGGGCATCAGGTGATCATAAACCTGACGGATCCGACCCTCGCGATCAGTGCCGATGGACGCAACCAAGCCGATGGTGTAGTACTCGAACCGCTGCGGCGCAGCGGGATGCAGACAATCTCCGTGTATGGACGCAGTGATTTTGGCACACACAAGGATATCGCGCTGCTGAGCGAGAAAGCCGCCCTGCTGATTACGGCGATTGTGGAACAGCTTGAGGATGGGGGATAGTCGTCCTTATTCAATTCGCCTGGGCCGGTACTGAATGGCTTCGGCCAAGTGCGCCGCGCCAATCGAGTCGCTGCTGGCAAGATCGGCAATGGAACGAGCCAACTTCAGCACACGATGGTAGCCGCGAGCGGACAAGTTGAGCTGACGCACGGCAGCCTTCATCAGACTCTGGCCGGCAGCATCGAGCCGACAATATTCGCGGATCTCGCCAGCGCCCATGTCGGCGTTACTCAGGCAGCGCGGATGGCTGCGGAAACGCCGGAACTGCCGTTCGCGGGCGGCCACCACCCGCGCCCGGATGGCCGCACTCGGCTCGCCCAGTCGGTCGCCGCTCAGCTTTTCGTAGTTCACCCTGGGCACTTCAACGTGGATGTCAATCCTATCCAGCAGCGGCCCGCTGATCTTCTTCTGGTAGCGGCTCACCAGGGACGGCGAGCAGGTACACTGACGATCTGAGTCGCCATGCCAGCCGCAGGGACAGGGGTTCATCGCACCGATCAGCATAAAGTTGGCCGGGAAGGTGACGCTGCCAATCGCCCGGCTCAGCGTCACCACGCGATCTTCCATCGGCTGACGCAGCACTTCCAACTTCTGGCCAAACTCGGGCAACTCGTCGAGAAAAAGGACTCCGCGATGGGCCATCGAGACCATCCCTGGCTTGACGCGACCGGCCCCGCCTCCCACCAGCCCCGGCTGCGAGGTGGTGTAGTGCGGCGCACAGAAGGGTCGTCGCCGAATCAGCGGCGTATCACGCGGGAGTTGGCCGCTCACGCTGTAGATTTTGGTCACTTCCAGCGCTTCTTCCAGGGCCAGGGGCGGCAGGATGGAGAGCAGCGCACGGGCCATCATAGTCTTACCGGAGCCAGGAGTTCCATTAAGCAAAGCGTTGTGGCCACCGGCGGCGGCCACCTCCAGCGCCCGCTTCACATGTTCTTGGCCGCGCACATCCTGAAAGTCCACCGGGTAGCTCAGCTCACCATCCTCAAAACGGACACTCGCCAGATGCGGGGCGATCACCTGCGAACCGGCCAGATGATCGGCCAGTTCGACCAGGGTACGCACCGGGATGATCATTGGCCCCTCGATCAGCGCGGCCTCGGGCGCATCCTCGGCGGGCAGATAGATCGTTTTGACCCCACGCGAACGGGCGACAGCGGCCATCGAGATCACACCATCGGTGTGGCGCAGGCCACCATCAAGCCCCAGTTCGCCGATAAATACCGCGTGGCTGGCGTCGCACTCCACCTGCTGCGCAGCCAGTAGCAGGCCCACGGCGATTGGCAGGTCGTAAGACGGCCCAACTTTGCGCAGGTCAGCCGGGGCCAGATTAACCGTCAGGCGCTTGAGCGGGAAATTCATACCCGAGTTGCGGATGGCCGAGCGCACCCGCTCGCGACTCTCCTGCACCGCCGCATCGCCCAATCCAACCACGGTGAAGGCGGGCAACCCACCGGCGATGTCAACCTCAACCTCAACCAGCACGCCCTCCAGTCCAATCAGGGCGCAACTGTACACTTTTGCAAGCATGTCCGACTCCTCCTCGGCTTTGCGAACGCGACTCGCATGTGTACCGTAGGAGGAGGGAGAGAGGATACGGATGAGTAAGCGGGATGGAGTATTCGCCTTTCCTACGCCCGCTCCAGGTTCAAAGCCAATAGTCGCGATAGGATGTCGTCATCGCTCAGGTCGTGGGGCCACGCATAGGCGTCATATACCGCCGTGTCGAGCGTGCGATGTGCCGCAGAGAGCCAGTCGGGGTGCTTATTGTAGAGGCTGGTCAGCGTGCGCTTTTTCAGCTCGACCTCACTCATGTCAGGTGGATTAAGCCACTTGTCGCGCAGGCGCACCAACTCGCGGGCGGCGTCGGCAATAGCCCTGACCCGAGGGTCGGCATCCTCCATCGGCTCGCAGCCCGGCGGCCAGGGGAAGGGGTAGGTCTCGAAGCAGGTGGGAGCGTTGTAGGTGGGTCGCTCTCCTCCGTGTTGCCCAGCCATGCGCAATGACCAAAGCTCGTGCGCTTTGGAATGCAAGATACCGAAAAAGTAATCGTCCGTCCGAGCAAAGACATAGAGACGTGCAGCGGGGAGTACGTGTGATGGCACCCACACAAACAGTCTGTGTTTTGCGACTAAAACCGTGGCAATGTATCGCGACAGCCCTCTCAGTGCTTTGCGCATAACTGGTCGAGGACGTTCGTGTATCCACCACTTTGCTTGATGACTAGCTCTGTCGTTCTTTATTCTCGCGGGCATGACATGCTCTCGGAGGTAGGCGTAAGGTGCTTCGTACTGGGCAGCATCCTCCTCAGAGGCATCAACACCAAAATCAATAATCCACTTATGACGCGGGCGATCAGTAATATCCTCACCTATTAACCAAGGTCGAACGACATCACTGTTTGGTCTTCCGCTCGCGTTTGCAGGCGCGGCGAGTAAATGTTCTGCGATTTCTTGGTTAATATCGGAGGCACCCGCTTTTGTGACACCCATAAAAACAATCTCGGCATTTTCCTGAAGCTGCTTAATCTGAGATATGCTATGCACTGCTGTTAAGTCAGAATGAATAGTGGTAACTTTTTCTTCGTCGAGATAATATTCATTTTCTGAGCCATCATCAAAACAGATGACCACAATATGCAGCGATGCACCATTAAGAACCCAAGGCCGATCACTTAACGCCATGAAAATGTTACCTGTAGCTTTGATGCGATCTAGTACAGGGCGACTGTTCTTTTGTCTAATGACTTTTGTTGCGAGTAGTCCAGCCCGTCGCACCTTCTTCTGTTCGATAAATGCTCTTGCCCGCTCAAACCAGTATGTCACTAAATCTGCGCCACCCGGAACACGCCCTGAATAGTGTGTGCGCAACGTCGTTGTGTAAATATCTCCCAATTCATCTCTCATATCTTTTGCCCCAAGAAACGGCGGGTTCCCCATGATCACATCCGCTTCGGGCCACTCTGGCTCAACCGATTGCCCATCGAGTCCAATGGACAGGATCGCGTCCTTGCACTCAATTGTGTGCAGCATGTGCAACACCGGCTCGGCGGTTGGCCCTTCCAGCCAGCCATTTTGTTTCATCCATTGCAAGTAGCCAATCCAGATCACTACCTGGGCCAATTCGGCGGCAAACGGGTTCTTCTCGATGCCGTAGAATTGAGCCGGCGTCACCCCCAGTTCGGGCTGGGTTAGCTCAAAACCACCGGCGTAGCGCCAGACCTCGTGCTCCAGATCTTTGAGTTGGTGCAAGGCTACATAGAGAAAATTCCCACTGCCGCAGGCTGGGTCAAGCACCCGTACCTCCGAGAGCGAATCCATAAAGTCAAAGATCATCGTCTCAGCGACACTGCGGAGGCGCTGGCGAGCTGCGCCGCTGGTCGTTTGCCATTGCGTATGCAGGGCGTCCACACCCGCCTGCACCTGCGCCCACGCACGGCGGTAGGGCTGCATCAGCACCGGCTCAACAATCAGCAGGATGTCGTCGCGGCTGGTGTAGTGTGCGCCAAGTTGAGCGCGCTTGGTCGGATCAAGGCTACGCTCAAAGAGCGTGCCAAAAATGGCTGGCTCAACGCTTGACCAGTCCAACTTCGCGACCTCGCTCATATATTGCAGCTCAGTCGCATCAAGTGGCAAAATGTGAACATCAGCAAAGAGCCAGCCGTTAAAGCGCGGCACCTTAGTGCCTGGGCCAAAGTACCCGCCGGTGTTCATGGTCTGAAACAAGGAGCGGGTCATGGCCACAAACTCGCCGGGGTCAAAGATGGCATCGCGGATACTCCTTGACATCAGTTCAGCCGGGAGCAGGCGGATGTCCTCGGCGAAAAGGGCAAAGAGAACCTTCATCAAGAAGGGCGCAATGTCTGCCGGGGCGAAGCCGCGCCCCTCCAAGAGACGGGCAATATCGGCAAGCTGCCTGGCTGCTTTCTCGGTAATGGTTTCGGCACGCTCAACCGGGCGGAGTTGCTCGGGGAGAGTGAAGATCTGGCGCAGCAGCTCGCGGGTTGAGGCATTGTGGAGATCAGCGTTCGTGAACTGCTCAACCTGGGTGCGATAGCCGGTAAACTCAATCGAGACATAATAGTTCTCAATGTCGCAGGCGACGAGGACAGGTGGATTGCCCAGATCTCCCTTATAAAGTACGAGCTGAGTATAGGCAGCGCGGAGATCCGGGTACTTGCCCTTGGTCTTGTACTCCCAGGCAAAGTGATCCTTCTTCCAGACATCGGCAAAGCCCGCCCCACCGCCCGATTTGGTCAGTGGCTGCTCAAAGCGGTAGACGCTGCTCTGCTGGCCTTTGTCGAGCGGAGCAGGCGCACCAATGAGGGCGCACAGCTCGTTGAAGTGAGTCTGAGCGACGGCACGCTCGTTAATGGTAACCGCCGCCCACTTCTGGATGAACGCGGCGGCGCGGCTCGCGATATCGGTCATGGAGGAGTCCTTAACTAAAGTAGAATCACGTCCCCCCCACCTTGAGCATATACGTCACTAGCGCGTCAAGCTGGGTGGGGCTGAGGCTCTGGCCGTAGCTCGTGGGCATCACCAGTTGGTAGCCAGGGGCGGTCTCGGCGGTCGGGTTGGTGATCGCCAAACGCAGCCATGTGGCCGGGTCGGGCTGGGCTTTGGCGCGAGCAAACATCGAGCTAAGGCGCGGACCAAGGGTGGCGGAGCTCACATCGGAGATGGTGTGGCACGCGCCGCACTGAATGGTAAAAATGCGCCCCCCTACCGCAACCGGGTTCGGGGTAGGGCGGTTAGCGGCGGAGGCAGAGCCACAGGCCACCAGGGCCAGCAGCAGTAGGACAAAGATAATCGGGCGCATCGCCCACCTCGTTTACATTGCAGATTTTGGGTTTTGGGTTTTGGATTGTAGGGCGGGGAACCCAGCCAAATCCAAAATCCAAAATCCAAAATCCAAAATCTAAAAATCCGGTCTGCAATCCAAAATCCAAAATCCAAAATCCAAAATCTAAAAATCCGGCACGTTCGCCCG
>JBAXMH010000229.1:0-7788 GCA_037134395.1 Chloroflexales bacterium | reverse complement strand
GAATATACGGGGGATGATAGCACGTCACGTCAGAGCGTGTCAAACGCAGACCCATCCCGTCAGAAAGCGCCGCAGCATCCGCAGGAAACGACAGAGGGCGGGACTTTACGGCTTTCACGTCACGATGCTTTGAGCGAATCGTGCCACGGCGACCCACATTTTTCAGCAGTCTCTAAATCTGCTGGGGTTTATGCCCTATTTCCCTAACGGTGCCGTTGGCAGGTTCGTTACTATAAATGCAAACTCGAAATGTACTAGCACCAATTCCTGCTATACTTGCCAACCATGAGCATTTTCAGCATCACCGCCCGAGATACGCGCAGTCGGGCGCGGGCCGGGATTGTCCGCACGGCCCACGGCGATGTGGCGACGCCGGTATTTATGCCGGTCGGCACACGTGGTACGGTCAAGGCACTTTCGCCCCAGGAGTTGCGCGATCATGGCGCGTCCATCATCCTGGGCAATACCTACCACCTCTACCTCCAGCCCGGCCACGAGTTGATTGCCCGCCACGGTGGTCTGCACGGCTTTAGTAGCTGGCACGGGCCGATCCTCACCGACAGCGGCGGATTCCAGGTTTTCTCGCTCGTCTACGGCGGTATCTCCGACGAGATCAAGGGCCGTCGCCCGCAACACGCCCAGCAGCTTCAGGGCATGGTTAAGGTGACGGAGGATGCGGTGATCTTCAAGTCATATCTCGATGGGTCGCGGCATATCTTCACGCCCGAGCGCTCGGTGCAGATCCAGCACGGTCTGGGGGCCGATATTATCGTCTGCTTCGACGAATTGCCGCCCTTCCGCGCCACCTACGAGTATACCCGCCAGAGCCTGGATCGCACCCACCGTTGGGCGACCCGCTGCCTGACCGCGCACCGCGAGCGCGATCCGGCCAGCCTGCCGAATGCTCGGCAGTACCTCTTCGGGATCGTTCACGGCGGGGTTTTCCCCGACCTGCGACGGGCGAGCGCCGAGCATATCGGGGCGATGGGCTTTGACGGTCTCTGTATCGGCGGCTCGCTGGGCGGCGATAAAGCTCAGATGTACGATGTGGTGGATATGACGGTGCCGCACATGCCCGACGGCATGGCCCGTCATCTGCTGGGTGTTGGCGATGTGGATGATCTGCTCGAAGGTGTGGCTCGTGGGATTGATATGTTTGACTGTGTGAGCCCGACCCGCCTGGGACGCCACGGCACGGCCCTGGTGCGAAATATCCCCTCGCCCCCGGACGGTCCCCGGCGCTGGAAACTGAACGTACAAAACGCGGCTCTGCGCGACGACGGTGGGCCGCTCCAGCCGGGATGTACGTGTGATACCTGCAAGAACTTCTCACGGGCCTACATCCACCATCTCTTCAAGGCCAAAGAAATCCTGGGGATTCGCCTGGTAAGTTTACATAACATAGCATTTTTACTAAACATGATGGCCGAGGTGCGTGCGGCAATCAGCGCGGGTAGCTTCGCCGACATGTATGAGGCGTGGCTAGGAAAGCCGATAGCCGATAGCCGATAGCCGATATCCGGACACCAGTGGCCATTTCATGCGACAGTGTGCGGCAGAATTTCATGGAGATACTGATGGGTTCTTGGATAGAATACGACGCGATTTATCCACCCGGCACACTCACGCCCGGTGCCGTGCTGCTCGTTGCCTTGGGCTACCTAGCTGGAGCCACCAGTGTTTATGCCGACGGGTCGGGATTCCCTTTGGCAGACTTCTTGCCCCGACGAGGTCTTGCCTACGACCCCGACATCCTTGGGCGCGCTGAGCGTTATCTTGGCGAGGTGTCGCTTGATGCCTTTGCCGCCGAGGCTGCCGAGCGGCTCAATCAGCGCCAACGGCTCTGCCTTATGCTCAACCTGATTGACCGCCTCCAGGCCGACGGTTATGAGCGTCCCGAGGCTCACCCCCTTGTCGCACGGCTCATGGACGCCCTAGCCATCAACCCCGCTGAGATCGCCCCACTTCGCCAGGCTCTCACCCTTAAAAACGACCTGTCAATTTTCCCGCAGTAGATGTGACTGCTCTGCGGGGCTGTTGCCCGCACCGCAGGATGGCGGTACAATGACGTACCTGTTTTCTATTTCCTGTTCTCCTGCGCGGTGGCGCATTAGGAGCGAGCATGTTGACCTACGACGACCTGCTGAGTGGTCTTGAGGATTCCTGGCTGGCGGTTGGATTGCACGAACACGCTTTTGTCGAAAGTGTGATCCCGGCTACGCACGACCGCACATGTAAGATCGAACTCTTCCCAGAACACGATGAACCTCTTACCAGCGAGAATATCCCGCCGTGGTTGGAGATCGGCTTTACGTGGTCGGCTGTCCACCAGTTGATCTCGGAGGGCCGCGAGATTCCTACGGATCCTCTTGACCTGACGTGGACGTATACGGTCACTCTGCTTGGCTCACAGGAGCGCAACGATATTGAGTTGGTCCGTATGTTTCAGCGGGCTGTCCAAATGGCCTTTGTGCGTTACTACCCGGCTGAAGCTGCCGAGATGGATCCGGTGTCAGTTGAGGTGCGCCGTATCTACCAGAGCGACGGACAGAAACTCTATGTCGAGTCAATCCAACTCGTCAGCACCACTGTCTCGGATATTTTTGAGCAGTGGTCCGACCGCGACATTTCGGGACTGCGTGCGCTGCTGCGCACCGAACTCCAGCTCGCCAGCGCAGTCATTACGAACCTGAGCGATGCGTTTCCGCCCCGTGGGCGCGGCGGTTACCGCACCGTGGATGCGGCCTAATGCGGATTTTAGATTGCGGATTGCAGATTGCAGATGTGCCGCGCCAGAACGCGGTGCATGAGCCCAAACTGTGGCGACCGGCTATCGGCTATCGGCTATCGGCTATCGGCTATCGGCTATCGGCTATCGGCTATGTTCACGTTAGCGCCGGCCCCCGGCAGCAAGATCCTGACGGCGATACTTGCAGTGATCGCAGTAGGCAACGCGATAACCGGCGACGGTAGCCCGCTGGAGATCTCGACCACAGTTTGGGCATTTTAAGGTGAGCATGCTGCCTGCGCCTGTCACCACCGGCGGCTCGACAGATGCCGGGCGTGGCGGCGGAGCCGGGGCTACGGGGGGCGGGTCGCGAGGGACTGGGGGCGGGATCGGACGTGCAGGGCGGGCGGGCACAGGAGTGGTGGGTGCTGTCCCGATGCTCATACGCTCGCTCAACCGCTCCACAAGCAGCGCGTAATCAACCGCCCCCCGTGAGCGCGGATCGTACTCATAAATGGTTTTGCCGTGGGCCGAACACTCGGAGAGGCGCACATTCACCCGAATCGGCGACAGCACCAGATCGCCGTAGCGGGCGCGCAGCGATTCAAGCAGATCCACCGACTGGCGCGTGCGCGAGTCGTACATAGTGGGAAGGATCGCCCGTAGCGCGCCCTGACTGCCCTTTACCCGACGGATCTGCTCGACCAGCATCTCTAGCCCCTTTAGCGAAAAAGGCTCAACGGTCGTAGGTACCAGCACATCAGTGGCCGCGTTGAGGGCGTTGAGGTTTAGCACCGTGAGCGAGCCGCCGCAGTCAATGATGATCACATCGTAGCGCGAGCGCACCGGCAGCAGGGCTTTCTCAAGGACACGCGCCCAATCGGGGCGACGGGCGATCTCGGGCTGGGCGGTGAGCAGACTCTCATTGGCGGCTACAAGATCGAGGTTGGGACGAGCGCTGATGACACAATCAGCGATGGTCGCACCGTCTACCAACACATCATAGAGGGTACGGCGTGGCGCCACCCCCAGGGCCATCGCAAGGTTACCCTGGGCGTCAACGTCAACGAGCAGAACGTGGGAACCCCGCAGGGCGAGTCCGGCGCTCAGATTCACCACCGTTGTCGTCTTGCCGATACCGCCCTTCAGGTTTGTTACTGCGATGATCCGCCCCATATGGCATGCTTTCCACTGCGCACAAATCCAGCATGGCAGTGTAGTCTATCGGTTTGGGCACGTCAACTCGCGAAGCGCGGGTGCGCTCACAGGATTAAGAACGCATTATACTCGGCAGTTGTCCTATCCTCATCGAGAGGCATATCACGGCTTTCACCGGAGGAGTACGACCTTGGCAACTATTGGTCTTTCGGCCGCTCTTGAGCAATTTCACCCCACGGATCTGATCGCCCATAGTCGGTTGGCTGAGGAACACGGGTTTCGCGGCGTGATGGCCGCTGATCATTTTCAGCCCTGGGTGCCCCAGCAGGGCCACAACGCTCACGCCTACGCCTGGATGGGTGCGCTTGGCGCGACCACCGGCCACCGCTTTGGCCCTGGTGTCACCTGCCCGAGTTTCCGTTATCACCCCTCGGTGATCGCCCACGCCGCCGCCACCCTCGGTGCGATGTACCCTGGTCGCTTTTGGCTTGGCCTGGGCAGTGGCGAGGCTCTGAACGAGAACGTGGTTGGCGGAGTCTGGCCTGAACCTCTGGAACGCTTCGAGATGCTTCAGGAAGCAGTGGAGATCATCCAGAAGCTCTTTAGCGGTAAGGATGTGCGCCATCGTGGTACGCACTTCCAGATGAACAAGGTCCGCATGTGGACTCTGCCCGCGCAGCCGGTGCCGATCTATGTGGCTGCCACTGGCCCGCAGACTCTGCGTTGGGCCGGGAAGGTCTGCGATGGCCTGATCACTCCTGGTGCCAGCCCGGAAAAACTCAAGGGTATTCTGGAGAATTTCGCTCAGGGTGCCCGTGTCGCCGGCAAAAACCCCGACACGATGCCGAAACTGCTCCAACTGCATGTTTCGTGGGCCGAGAGCGATGACGAGGCGCTACAGAACGCTCTTACGGAGTGGCCCAACGGCGGGATGAATTTTCCCAAGCAGGATGTGCGCTCGCCTGATGATTTTGCGGCCATGGCCAAATTGGTGCGCGCTGAACATTTCACGGGCCGCGTGCTGATTTCTTCTGACCTTGAGCAACACCGCGCCCACCTCCAGGGCTTCATTGATCTTGGTTTTAACGAGATCTATGTTCACAATGTGGGCCGCAACCAAGAGGCGTGGATCAGGGCGTATGGCGAGCATGTGCTGTCTAAGTTGACATAATACAAGCATGAGCCTTATCCTTCGCACTCAACCTGAACTGATCGCCCTGCTGCCGCGCACTGTAGCGCAGGTCTGCTACGCTCTGGTCTCTCTCGCTGCGGATGCGGGGGGCGTTGCCGCGCCGGTGAGCTGGGCGCTGGTGGCTGACGCCAGCCGCTCGATGCGGATCCCGATTGTCAACGAGGAGCAGTTCCGCGAACTGGTGCGCGCCGGTGGTGCCCAGGAGGTGTTGGTGGATGGCGTGCCGGTCTGGCAACTCTCCGGCCCAGTACCCGACGAGATTCGGGACAGCGCCCCGAGCGCCCTCGATTACACCGCCCGTGCCCTGCACAATGTTGTCGAGCGGCTGGATCGAACCGACCGCTTTAGCCTGGTGGCCTGCGCTGAGCAGGCTCAGACGCTGGTACCCAGCACGAGTGGCGACCGGCGGGCCGATTTGGTGGCGGGGATCTCGCGCCTGCGCAGTCTGCGCCTCGGCGAGCGTACCGATCTGGCCAGCGGTATGCGCCTGGGTCTGGCAGAACTGGCTCATGGTGCCGCCCCCGGTAGCGTGCGCCGGCTTATCCTGCTCACCGACGGCTTCACGGAGAACCCCGATGACTGCCTGAATCTGGCGCGTCAGGCTGCGGGTGCGGGCGTGAGTGTGAGTACCCTCGGACTGGGCGGCGAATTTCAGGACGACCTGCTCACCGCCCTGGCCGACCTAAGCGGCGGACGGGCCAGTTTTATGCGTCACGCCGATCAGATTCCCGCCGCCGTGTCCACTGAGCTTGACGCGGCGCGAGGCGTGGCTGCTCAGTCGCTTAATCTGGAGATCACACTGCCTCAAGGCACGTCCCTGCGCAGAGCTACCCGGATCAGCCCCAGCCTCGCGCCTCTGGAACTGTCTGGCAGCGACCCGCGTATCCAGACTCTGCACTTGGGAGACTTGGAGCGCGGAGTGCCCATCCGCCTGCTGCTGGAGTTGCTGGCTCCGCCGGAGCCACCCCGCCCGCCGCCTGGTGGTGCCCGTCGTCGCCTCTGTGCGCTGACGGCATCTAGCGGCACCGCCCATATCGGCGCCGATATTGTGGCCCACTACTCCGCCACCGCTCCTCCACCCGCGCCCATCATTCTCAACGCCGCCGGTCGTGCGGCGGCCATGCATCTCCAGCGCCGCGCCCTGGATGCCGTCGGAAGAGGCGACCATGTTGGTGCGGCCGGACTGATGCGCGCTGCTGCCGCTCGTCTGCACGACCTAGGCGAGCCATCGCTGGCCGAGGCCGCCCTCCGCGAGGCTACCGCCCTAGAGGCAACCGGGCAGACCACCGGTGTCGGTCGGCGCGAACTGACATACGCAACCCGTCGGCTCGGTGAACATGAAGATTCTCCTTGACCGCTCGATCATAATTGCTCATACGCGGCTATGGCCATGCCTGATGCCACGCCGGTGAAGACATCCATCTCCTGAAGTTTGTCGGCACCAAACTTCTCCGCAAGCATTTTGACGAAGCGGGGGATACGCGAAGATCCGCCGGTGCGAAGCACCACATCAATATCCTTTGGCTTCAGGCCACCGGTTGCCATAGCCCGGTTGATGCACGCCTCCACGGCACGCACATCGGGGCCGATCAGCCGCTCGAAATCCCAGCGCGGCACCGTCTCGTCAAAATCTATCTCGCCCATATGCATGCCCAGCACCGCCGTATCAGCATCAGAGAGCCGCACTTTGGTCTGTTCGACGGCCTCGTACATGGGCAGGCCGTAGTTCTGGCGCACCAGTGAGCGCAGGGCTTTCAGTTCCTTCTTGCGGTCGCCGATAGCAACTGCCTCGTCAATAATCTCTAGGTACTTGGGTTGGGTCATGTCGCTGATCGCCTGCCACTCGCTCAGGTGTTCCAGTACGTGCGTAGGGAAAGGCAGACGGCGTATGCCCAGGGTGGCTCCCTCACCGAAGTGCGGCAGCAGGCGCCCCATCACCAGGCGCTGATCGAGCAGGTCGCCGCCCACAGGCACACCGTCGGTGGCGATGAATTGCCGTCGGCCCTTCCCGTCCAGCCGCATAATCGTTACATCCAGGGTTCCGCCGCCAAAATCGAAGACGAGGACGTGCTGCTCGCGGCGCACCTCGCGGGCGTAGGCGAGGGCCGCGCCGGTCGGCTCCTCCAGGAAGGTGACATCGGGCAACTCGGCCAACTGACACGCCATCTGCATGCGCTCGAAGGCCAGGGCATCGGCCTGCGGGTGTGCAGCGTAATGGACAGGACGTCCGATCACCATGCCCGTCACCTTCTGGCCAATGCTCGCCTCGATCCGCTCGTAGATCAGGCGCAGCACAATCGCGATCAGCTCCTCCAGGGTGTAGGAGGTGCCGAAGACATTCGTGTGGTTGAAAGAGCGGTCGCGCAGGCCCGTCTTGAGCGACTGGAAGAGTCGGCCTGGCGCGTTCGCCTCGACCTTGACGTACAAGGCTTGCTGCTGCGTACCGAGGTCGGCGAACGTCACCTCGGCATCGCCGACATACTTCCACTCGTACTCAACCTCGCGGCCAACATTACCCTCGGAGAAGCGGTTGATAGCCTCGCGGCCAATATACGCTGCGCCCTCGCGGGTCATAAACAGGGTTGAGCGTAGGATACTCTGGATGCTATTCACCGGGTCGAGGGGCAGCAGAGTCAGGTGCGCGCCATCGTAGACGGCGGCGCTGGAGTTCGTGGTGCCAAAATCAAGCCCTACCCGCATTGTTTTCTCC
>JBAXMH010000228.1:0-7801 GCA_037134395.1 Chloroflexales bacterium | reverse complement strand
AGCCGATAGCCGATAGCCGATAGCCGATAGCCGATAGCCGATAGCCGATAGCCGGGCATCAGCGGCTCTATAGGGACTAACGTGGGCGACGAGTAGCGTGGCGCGGCGCGATGCTGGCCCCCGATCCGATGCGGGCCGGGGGCTTTGTTATCCCCGCCGCCGCCTGAAACTCTGGATACTGGATAAGCGTCCTAGACAAGGTTCTCGGATACTTTACGGTTTCGGCATACACAAGGCATCTTGACGCGCTGTACCTGAAACCTAAAACCTAGCACCTGAAACCTTGTCCTATCGCTCGAATTCCGCTGTCTATTCCTGAAGGATCGCCCTATGCTCGACCGCGCCTCGATTGAAAAAGAGATCCAGGACACGCGCAAGCAGCTCGCGGCCCTGGAGAAGGACGTGAAGCAACTGCGCGACTGGGTGAGCAGTAATGAGCGCGCCCTCGCCGGGATGAACGAGACCCTGCGCCGGATCACGGAGGATGGGATCTCCAAGGCCCGCGCCGATCTTAATCTGCGCGAGGGCGATCTCCAGCGGCTGCGCGGGCTGATTGTCCAGAACGAGAAGATTCTGGCCCGTATCGGCGACATTGAGCGCAAGCGCAAGGATATTGCGACCCTGGAGCAAGAGCAGGAGCGCCTGATCGTCCTGCTTGAGCGCCACCGCACCGAGCTGCGCCAGTTCGAGCAGGAGTACGAGGAGATAACTCGACCGGCTGCGCCAACGGCGATGCAGCCCTGCGAACTAGTGCTGCCGAACAACCAGCGCATCCCGCTCGACCCGGCCAAGGGTACCTATATGATCGGCTGGTACGACGCAACCGCCGGTGCCGCCCCCGATATTGACCTGCACCCGGTTGGTGGCAGCGCCCAGGGCGTAAGCCGACAACACGCCATCCTGCGCCTCGCCGCAGGTCAGTGGACGATCACCGACCTCGGGAGCACCAACGGCTCTTTCCTCAACGATGCGCTGATGGCCCCCAATAGTACCGTCGCCCTGCGCGACCGGACGCGCATTCGTCTCGGCAACGTGATCGTCTTCTTCCGCTATATCACCCAGACGACCCGACTGTAGATTCTGAGACCACTGCTTTCGCCGACCGTGCCCCTCACCCCCTGCCCCTCTCCCACACGGGGAGAGGGGAGTCCGATCTCCCCCTCTCCCGTTCTGGGAGAGGGGGTTGGGGGGTGAGGGGGCAATGATACGAGGAGACCCCTATGGTAAAGCTCGCCGCCAAGAAGATTGGTCGCAATGACCCATGCCACTGCGGGAGCGGTCGCAAATACAAGGACTGCCATTTACCCGCCGAGGCAGCAGCTCGTAGCGAGCAACTGCGCTTGCGTCAGGCCCAAGATACCCTGCTGCCGAAGATTATTGAGGCGGCTCAGAGCATACCCGATGAGTTTCCGTCTGCCTTTGACCGCTTCTGGAACGGGAAGTACGAGTACAGTCTGGAGCAGTTGGAGAAGATTAATACGATCGAAGATCGTGGAGCTGAGCGCTTCTTGACGTGGCTCGCCTTCGATATTCGTCAGGCCGATGGGCGCACCCTGGTTGATCAGCTCGACGATGCGGCGGAGAGCGGCGGCTTTGATGTGGATCCCTTCGAGCGCCAACTGCTGACCCAGTGGCGGCAGGTGCGCCTGCGGCCCTATGTCGTGGCCGAGGTGCGCAGGGGTAAGGGGCTGAGCCTGCGCAGCCTGCTCGGTGACGCAATGTACGAGGTGGCTGACTACGGCGCATCCAAGCGACTCTCCCCCGGCGAGGTGGTGGTCGGTCACCTCACCCCCGCCGACACCGCGCCGGGTGCCGCTGCCCCCACCTACTACCTGGCCGGTGCCGCCGCCCAGCTCACCGACGATACCGCCGAGAAGCTGTTGGAGTTTGCCGAACTGCACCTGGCCGATATGCGCCGTCGCGCACCCGATGCCACCTGGGACGATATGGTCAGCGAGCGGAGCGAAGTTCTGAACCACTTCGTGATCGCCCTGCCCCAGGAGCAGCGCGACCCGTCAGTGATGGAGCGAATCATCGCTGAGGGCCGGATCGGACTCCAGCTCACCACCGAGAGCGTGGCGGCCCTGCTTGGTCGGGTGCTGCCCAGCGACGAGGAAGAATCACACTAAGAGGCTGAATGTGCCAGCGAAGCTGGCACATTCAGCCTCTTAGTGTGAGGGGGCAGGGCGATGCAGCTCTAGAGTCGAACCTCGGGGCGATACTCGCCCCACACCTCGCGCAGCACTCCGCACACCTCGCCGATGGTTGCGTAGTGCCGCAGAGCCTCGCGCATGGGTGGCAGCAGGCTGCCGGTACCCTCGGCGGTGGCCTTAAGCTCGGCCAGGGCCGCCGCAACCGCTGCCGAGTCGCGCTCGGCCCGTAGCTTGGCCAAACCCTCGGTCTGCTCACGGCTCACGTTCTCATCGAGCTTGAAGAGCGGCACGCTGGCCGCCTCATTCTCGACGAACTTGTTCAGCCCCACCACCACTCGCTCGCCGGACTCAACCCGCTTCTGGTAGGCGTAGGCCGAGTCGGCGATCTGCTCCTGAACCCAGCCGCGCTCCACCGCATCAACCGCGCCGCCCATCTCGTCAATCTGAGTCATCAGGGCGCGGGCCTGCCGCTCCAGTTCGTCGGTAAGCGCCTCAACCACATACGAGCCAGCCAGCGGATCGGACGTATCCACCACGCCGCTCTCGAAGCCGATGATCTGCTGAGTGCGCAGGGCCAGGGTAGCCGCCTGCTGGGTCGGCAGGCTCAGCGCCTCGTCAAAGCCGTTGGTGTGCAGGCTCTGGGTGCCGCCAAGAACCGCCGCCAGCGCCTCAATCGTGGTGCGGACGACGTTATTCAGCGGCTGCTGCGCCGTCAGGCTGGCCCCCGAGGTCTGGGTGTGGAAGCGCAGCATCTGGCTCGACGCCTTCTTGGCTCCAAAACGCTCCTTCATAATCGTGGCCCAAATCCGGCGGGCAGCACGGAACTTGGCCACTTCCTCCAGGAAGTTCGGGTTGGCGACGAAGAAGAAGGAGAGCCGGGGCGCAAACTCGTCCACATCAAGCCCCGCCTTGATCGCCGCGTCCACGTAGGCCACGCCGTCGGCCAAGGTGAAAGCCACCTCCTGCACCGCCGTAGCTCCCGCCTCGCGGATGTGATAGCCGCTGATGCTGATCGTGTTCCAGCGCGGGATACGCTCCTGGCAGTAGGCGAAGATGTCCGTGATCAGGCGCATGCTCGGGCGTGGCGGGTAGATGTAGGTGCCACGGGCGGCGTACTCTTTCAGGATATCATTCTGGATCGTCCCGCCAATCTTATCCGGGCCGACGCCCTGGCCCTCGGCGACCAACTCGTAGAGCAGCAGCAGCACGCTGGCTGGGGCGTTGATGGTCATTGAGGTGGTCACTTTATCCAGCGGGATGTCGGCGAACAGCGTCTGCATATCACGCAGGCTGTCAATAGCCACGCCCACCTTCCCCACCTCGCCCTCGGCACGCGGGTCGTCGCTATCAAGGCCAAGCTGGGTAGGCAGATCGAAGGCCACCGAGAGACCGGTCTGTCCCTGGCTGAGCAGGTAGCGGTAGCGCAGATTGCTCTCGCGGGCGCTAGAGAACCCGGCGTATTGGCGCATCGTCCAGAGCCGGCCACGGTACATGGTCGGGTACACCCCACGGGTAAAGGGGTAAGCTCCGGGGTCGGGCTGGGGCGTCCCGGCATCCTCAGCGCGATAGATCGGCTCGACGGCGATGCCCGAGTCGGTGACAACAGGCCGCTCGCTCGAAGTGGCCATAGTGCATGCTCCTTTTATGTACGATTAGGGGTATAGAGGGTTGGACTCAAGATGGCGGTATTATAACGCAGAGCGTCGGTTGCGTCGTTGGCACCCCGATTTCTCCGTGTTTTTCTTTGGAGGCGAGCTGTTACTGTGTGAAAAATAAGACTTTTGTTCTGACTATTTTATGCGTAATTCCTAGGGCTTTATGATACTGCGTATGACAATCCCTTGAACCCCGGCGAAATCCTTGGGATTATGGGTCACTAATGGTAGCCCATGACGACGCGCTGTTGCGGCAATCCATGCGTCATTCGCCGTAATGGCAATCCCACTGGCGTGTTGTTCCGCACGAATGGCTCCCCAGAGACGACATAATTCGATGTCAACCGGGATAATTAAGTAGGTTGTCAACTGTTGTTCAAGGTGCTGACGCCGATTTTGTCCCCACTGTCGAATTTCAGACCACTCAAATAATTCGGCGACTGTCGCAAAAGATATGGCAAGTCGGTTTCCTTCAAGCAATGGTGCGTACTGCTTGGCACGCGTGTCTGTCTTGAAAATATAGGATATAATATTCGTGTCAATAAGGATGGTATTCATACGTTGCGCTGCTTATGGTTCCTTGCGATGTTGTGTAATATAGGCATTCATATCGTCAGCGGTTTCATCTTCCGGCCAGAAATCGGCACCGAGAAGGGAAATATCATCAATAACTGGTGCGTTTTGTGTGGTAATCAGCTCTTCGAGACTTTTTGGTGACCAAAACGTAGCGTTGCCTTCAGTAAGGGCATAGCTCTGCTGGAGATCTTGCATAATTGCCTGAAGCACTTCGAGCTTGTCACGGTGGGACAATCCATGCACCGTGCGGATAACGGCTGCTACCTCTTGGGTCATGATGGCCTCCCCTGTGTCAGGAATCGTGCGCTCCTTGATTATAGCGTACACCGTTCTTGGCAGCAAAACGAGCAGGTGATTGGTGTCGGCTACTGTTCAACATAAGGACGTACTCCCCCCTACTTCCCCGCATCCACCCCGAGGATCACCACGACATCTGCCTGACTCAGCAACCCCGGTGCCGCCCCGCGCACCAGATCCGCCTTCAGGGTCTTGGCCAAACGTCGGCTGGTGGCCGGTTTCCCGGTTAGATCATAGACCGTGGTTCGTGGGTAGTCGCCGATAGGTGCGTTATCGGGCACCAGGATGCGAAACCCGGCCCCCTCTAGTTCTAGGCTCACGGTGCGGGCCAGGCCAGATTTGCCGGTGGCGTTGAACACCTGCACCGTTGCCTTCTCGCTGGCCTCGTTCGGCGGGGTCATAAAGGTGTCGAGCAGGCTCTGGATGTCGTCGGGGTTCCAGATTAGGTTCGAGCCATTCTCAGTCAAACCCACGACATCCGGGGTGATCCGCAGTTGCCCAATTGCGTCGGGATCGAGTCCGCCTGCCAGGCCCATCAGGCCAAGCAGTACATCAATCCGGTCAATCGGCATCGTTGTGAGTACCGGCGGCATCGCCCCGTTTGCGCCCGCCACCGACCCGAGCAGGGCGGGTACGGCGGTCACCCGACCCGGCCAGTTCCGCGCCTGAAACTCGTGCAGGATGGCCCGCAGCACCTGCTGCTGCCGCTCAGCCCGCCCGAAATCGCTGTCGGCGTGGCGGGTGCGGGCGTAGATCAGGGCGCGGGCACCGTCCATACGCTGCGGACCGGCGGCGAACTCCACCCGCATCGTGCCGAAGTCGGGTGTCGGGTACTCCTCATCCACAATTGGCGCGGGTACATCCACCGTAATCCCGCCCAAGGCGTTAATCACCCCGGCGAAGCCGTTAAAATTCACCTGGGCCGTATAGTCCACCCGCATACCGCGTCGGTGTAGGTTAAGCAATCGCTCGACCGTCTCAGCGGCCAAGGCCATGCCGCCCTGCGCGGGGCTCGTGCCCTTCCCGTAAAGCTCTTCGGCCCGGGCGTAGCCCTGACCGTAGGCCACATTAATCTTCTTGATCCCCACCTCAGGCAGATCCACCTGCGAGTCACGTGGGATGGAGAGCAGGCTCACCCAGCGCCCAATCGCATCGAGGCGAACCAGGATCAGGGTGTCGCTGCGCACGCCCTCCTCAGGGTAATCCGCCCGTGCATCCACACCGATCAGCAGCAGGTTTGCGCCCACCAGCGGCGTGGAGAGAGGAGGGTTGGCCCGCACCTCGGGCACAGTAATCGCCGCCGCCAGTCGGTGAACTTGCCAATAGAGCATGCCTGCGCCGAGCAAGATGGCGGCCAGAGCGAGAATCAGGCCCAGGCGTACCCGTCGCCAGAGCGTGCCGGGGCGGCGGTGAGACGACAACCTGCGCATCGCCACGGTCTCGCCGGTGTAGGCATCGCGGCGCGGGCTAGTGGATTGATTAGTTGGCACGTTTTTGTCCGAAATATGAGAGAGAGGGAACTGTCCGGTGATCAGTACTGGCCTGCGGCAGTCACCAGGGTCTCAAACCTAATCATCGCCGCGTCCCAGTCACCGGAGGCGCGTGGGATGTAGACGCTCTGCGGGAAAGACTCGGCTACAGCTCGCCGACCCGCCGCAATGTCGGGGAGGTGCCCGGTGGCCACCGCCTGCACGAGAATATTGCCGAGGGCAGTGGCCTCTATCGGCCCGGCCACCACCTGTCGCCCACAGGCGTCGGCAGTAAACTGGCAGAGCAAGCTGTTCTGGCTGCCGCCACCGACGATCCGGATCGTCGTGATCTGCCGCCCGGTCAGTGATTCCAATGCTCCCACAACCCAGCGGTACTTCAAGGCCAAGCTCTCTAGACAGCAGCGTACCATCGCACCAACATCCATGGGCGCAGGCTGATGTGTATGCCGACAGTATGCGCGGATAGTCGCTTGCATATCGTCGGGGGCCAGAAACTCGGGCGCGTCGGGATTAACCAGTGAGCGCAGAGGCGTAGCGGCCTCGGCGAGGGCCATAAGCTCGGGCCAAGTATACGAGTGCCCCTCACGCTCCCATTGGCGCTGGCACTCTTGGAGTAGCCAGAGTCCGCCCACATTTTTCAGGAAGCGGATCGTTCCGCCTACGCCACCCTCGTTAGTGATACTCAGCCGCTGCGCGTCCGCGCTCAGGATGGGCGCGGGCAGTTCGACTCCCACGAGGCTCCAGGTTCCACTGCTGATGTAGGCGCTGTTCGCGTCAAGCCCAGGCACAGCGGCCACGGCGCTAGCGGTATCGTGGGAGGCTGTGGCGATGACCGGCACATCATTACGCAGCCCGGCGGCATCGCGCACAGCGGGCACAAGATACCCCAGCACCGTGCCGGGTTCGACCAGCGGCGGCAAGATGTTTCCCGGCAAACCAAGGGCGTTGACGATCTCAACCGACCATGTCCGTGTCTGCGCATCGAGCATCTGGGTGGTGGTGGCATTGGTGTACTCCGCCACCATGCGCCCCGTGAGCCAGTAGGTCAGGAGGTCGGGCATCAGCAACAGGGTCTCGGCATCAGAGAGCTGCGGGTCGCTGATCGCACTCGCCAGTTGGTAGATCGTGTTGAAGGGCAGGCGCTGGATTCCGGTAATGGCGTAGAGTTGCTCTGGCGAGATGATTGCGTCAACCAGGGCAGGCACGCCACGGGTGCGCCGATCACGGTAGTGGTAGGGGTAATCCAGCAGATGCCCCTCAGCGTCGAGCAGCCCGTAGTCTACCGCCCAGGTATCAATGCCGATCCCAGCCAGGGGTTCGGCGTGATGGGCAGTGTAGGCGGCGAGGCCCGTGTAGATCTCGGACAGCAGGCGCAGCGCATCCCAATGCAGGTGGCCGCCCTGCTCGACCGGGCCATTCCAGAAGCGATGGAGCTCCTCCAGAGTGAAGCGCACTCCATCCCAACACCCAAGCATCACCCGACCGCTGGCGGCACCAATATCAATGGCGATAAAGTGTATATTGTCGCCCATATGCGCGTGCCTTTCTGGTGCGAAAATAGCCGATAACCGATAGTACTACAGTTGTAGTTTGAATCACCCCCCCCTAGCCCCCCCGCAAGCGGGGGGGA
>JBAXMH010000227.1:0-7805 GCA_037134395.1 Chloroflexales bacterium | reverse complement strand
CGTGTGGTGTAGGGGCGTGTCGTGACACGCCCCTACACCATCCGATCAAGAATCTCGCGGATCGTCGGGGCAATAGGACTCTCGCGCAGATTTACAGGTCGTGTATCCCCAGCGTAGATCTGCTCGGCTAAATTGCGATGAATACTCGCCATCCGATCTCGACCCTGGACACGGTCGCGGAACGCACTGTGCCGGAGCAGCAGGGCCGCTTCGTTCGTTGGGCGCAGCTTGCCGGCGTAGATTCGGTGCGGCACCCGTGGCTCTAGGTTCAGTCCATCGCAGCGGTTCATCAACTCGACATCGCGATCATGACGGTAATCGGGGCTGACAGTAGACTGGCCCTGGTAGATGTCGCGGTAGTAGCTGTGCGGGAAGGTGCCCACACGAGCCAGAATCTCGTTCACCCGGCTACGGTGGCGCTCGTTTGAGATATGCAGATAGTCCCAAACGATAAAATCTACGCCTGCTGTCGCACAGGCTCGCAGGATGGCCCGCAGCGTAGACTGGGTGTCGTTCACGTAGGGCATAATTGGCAGTACGGCCACACCAACTGGCACGCCCGCACGCTTCAACTCGGCCAGCATCTCCAGGCGCATAGCTGGCGGCGGGGCTTTGCCCTCCAGTTTCTCGGCCAAGTGCGGATCCATCGTGAGCAGGGTTGTCATTACGATCCCTAAACTGCTCTCGTTCATTCGCTGGAATAGTAACGTATCCTCTAGCACACCGGCACTCTTCGTCAGCAACAGACATGGCTGTTTGCGGTCGGCGAGAACCTGGAGGGTCTGCCGAGTAACCCCATAGATCTGCTCTGCGGGCTGGTAGGGGTCACTAAGCGCGGTGATCGCGATCAGATCACCCCGATCAACCGCATCCAGCTCAGCGTTGAGGCGCTGCGGAAGATCGAGGGGGATACGAACCGTCTCGTTGAGCGGGCGATCACCGAAGAGCCAACTGTCGCAGTAGGGACAGCCGATCTCGCAGCCGGTGTAAATGCTGAGCGTGTAGGACGAGAGAAAAAACTCGTTAATCGTCGGTCGGCGCGCACTCAGCACCGGTGCCTCGCTCGTAAAATCGCGCAGGTAGTTTGCCATATGCGTAAGTTGCCTATTCCCTATGTGCTACAATAGCCGCTACCATGACTGAGCAGAGTAACAAGGTGCCACTGCGACTAATCGTCCAGATCCCGGCGCTCAATGAAGGTGAGACTATCGCGTCGGTGATTGCGGATATTCCCCGCACGATCCCTGGGGTCAGCAGCGTTGAGGTGCTGATCGTTGATGATGGCTGTACCGATGATACGGTAGAAGTAGCCCGACGCGCCGGCGCGAACCATGTCGTGCGCCATACATCCAATAAGGGGCTGGCCACCGCCTACCAGACCGGCATTGACGCCGCGCTACGCCTAGGGGCAGATATTATTGTCAACACCGACGCGGATAATCAGTACCCCGGCAGCGAGATCGCACGCCTCGTAGAGCCAATTGTCGCGGGGTGGGCCGATATTGTGATTGGTGATCGTCAAGTACAGACGATGGAGCACTTTTCGGCCCTCAAACGTCTCCTGCAATTCCTGGGCAGTTCGGTGGTGCGCTGGGCCTCCGAAACCGATATACCCGATACGGTAAGCGGGTTTCGCGCCCTCTCACGCCACGCCGCCCTGCGCACGTTCGTTACCACCGACTTCTCCTACACGGTGGAAAACTTGATTCAGGCGGGCAAGCGACGCCTGACGATTGCGGCGGTTCCCATCCGCACCAACGTGGTGGAACGGCCCTCACGATTACACCGGGGCAACTGGAACTTCATCAAGCGTCAGTCGGCAATTATCGCTCGCACCTACGCCACCTACGAGCCCCTGAAGGTTTTTAGCTATATTGCAGCAATGTTCTTCACGCCAGGTGCCCTGCTGCTGCTTTCTGCCGCGTATGTTTTTATCGGTCGGCGGATGGCCTGGTTCGCCGAGTCGCGCTCAAATGATCAGTCGCTGTTTGTGGGCGGCGTATTGGTTGTGATGGCCTTAGTCACGTTCTTGATCGGCCTGCTGGCTGACCGGGTGGGAGGGGTGCGGCGAGTGCAGGAGGAGATTCTCTACCGGGTGCGGTCAATGCAGGTCGAGGATGACTCCTGGCGTCGCGGGGTAACCATGCGGCTCGACCAGATCGAGCAAGATCTGCGTGATGATCCGGTGTCGCGATCAGATGTGTCGCGATAATCACGTCCATCGTGCGAACACTGTTGAAGGCAGCGTTTGGTAACGCTGCCTTCAACAGTGCCTGGAATGCGGTACTGGCTTAGGCGTCGAACCGATTGACCGACTGGCCGTGCATTGCCTCCAATGGGCGTCGCTGTCCGGTATTGGTCATAGACCAAAGTGTGCGCAGGTGTTGCACTGCGCCGCCCGTGCGACGGTCGAGCAGCATGACAAAGCGGGTAGCCTCAGCGTGGCCAAGTCGCTCCACCAGGGCATCCCAGCCCTCCTCAATCAATCGCATCTCCGCCTGAGTCATCGGTTCTGCTCCTTGAGTAGTTGCATATCCGCATCAACCATTGATCGAACCAGATCAGGAAATGACGTCTTTGGCGTCCATCCTAAGGTACCCCGCGCCTTCGTCGGGTCGCCAATCAGCAAATCAACCTCGGCTGGCCGCATAAAGCGCGCATCCAGTACTACATAATCGCTATACGTAAGCCCCACATGGCTAAAGGCAAGATCGCAGAACTCGCGCACCGAGTGCGTCTCGCCTGTGGCGATCACATAGTCGTCGGGATGATCTTGCTGAAGCATCATCCACATCGCCTCAACATAATCGCCCGCAAATCCCCAGTCGCGCCGGGCATCAATGTTGCCCAGCCGCAGCTCGTCATCAATCCCTAGCTTGATCCGCGCCACCGCGTGCGAAATCTTACGTGTGACAAACTCCAAACCCCGCCTCGGACTCTCATGGTTAAAAAGTATCCCGGAGCAGGCGTACATGTTGTAGCTCTCGCGGTAGTTCACCGTGATCCAGTGACCATACACCTTCGCCACCCCGTAGGGGCTGCGCGGGTAGAAGGGCGTCGTCTCCTTCTGGGGGACCTCGACCACTTTACCAAACATCTCGCTGCTGCTCGCCTGATAAAAGCGAATATCTGGGTCAACCAGGCGCGTCGCATCGAGCATCCGGGTCACACCGAGGGCCGTCGTCTCGCCGGTAAACACTGGCTGGGACCACGATGTCTGCACAAATGACTGGGCCGCGAGGTTATACACTTCGCTGGGGCGGTGATCACGTAGCAGGTTGATCAGCGAGATCTCATCAAGCAGATCGCCGGTGACGAGGGTGAGCTTGTCCTGAAAATGTTTAATCCGCTCGAAGTTCACCGTGCTGGTGCGGCGCACCATACCAATGACCTCGTAGCCTTTATTGAGCAAAAATTCCGCCAGGTAGCTGCCATCCTGACCGGTGATGCCGGTAATGAGCGCCCGCTTCTTCATGATCCAAAAACTCCTCAAACCAACGATACGAGAACACCCTGGAACGTTAGCTGTCTGCTCAGCCAGCGGTAGATATGGAAGAGGCGCGACGCAGCAGCCAGAGATCGGGCCGCCACGTCCTCGCGCCTCTTTCGGACATGAGTCACCAACACGTTTTAGCCGCGTGCGGCGGCAACCGCCTTTTGTGCGGCATCGGCTAATGAATCCGCCGGGATAAGGCGAGACTCGGCGAGGAGCCTGCGACCCTCGACCTCATTTGTGCCCGTGAGGCGGGCAATCATAGGTACAGTCGTCTCGACCTCTTCAAGGGCAGCGATAATGCCACGGGCGACCTCATCAACGCGGGTGATTCCGCCGAAGATGTTGAACATCACCGCCTTCACATTCGTGTCGGCAAGGATGATCTGAAGGGCCGCCTTAACCTTATCCTTACCGGCACCGCCGCCAATATCGAGAAAGTTGGCCGGTTCGCCACCATAGAGTTTTACCACATCCATGGTCGCCATCGCCAGGCCGGCACCGTTCACCATACAGCCAATGTTACCGTCGAGCTTGATGAAGGTAATATCGGCTTCCCGTGCCTTATGCTCGGCCTCCGGTTCACCCGAGGGATCCCGCAGTGCTTCAAGGTCGGGGTGGCGGAAGAGGGCGCTATCGTCGAGGAGGATCTTCGAGTCGAGAGCCTGGAGACTGCCATCGTCGCGCACCACCAGGGGATTAATCTCGGCGAGGGATGCGTCCGTCTCCACAAAGACCCGGTAGAGCGCACTGGCGATCTGGGCAAACTGGCGAGCCTGCTTGCCATCCTTCAGCCCGATGGCGAAAGCCAACTCGCGGGCCTGGTAGTCGAGCAAACCAAGCTCGGGGTGGGCCGGGATTTTGATAATTGCGTCGGGGTTTGTCTTCGCAACCTCTTCAATTTCCACACCGCCCTCGGCAGAGGCGATCATCACCACCCGCTTGGTAGCACGGTCGAGAACGGCACTGACATAGATCTCTTTTTGGTAGCTAATTGCCTCGGCAACCAGCACCTTCTCGACGATCAGCCCTTTAATGTCCATACCAAGGATCTGTGCGGCAACCTGCTCTGCCTGATCGGGCGTATCGGCGAGCTTAACGCCACCGGCCTTGCCGCGACCGCCAACAAATACCTGCGCCTTCACCACAACCTTCGAGCCAATCTGCGCAGCGATGGCGCGGGCCTCAGCGGGAGTACTGGCGACGCCGCCACCGGTTACGGGAATGCCATAGCGGGCGAGCAGATCGCGGGCCTGATACTCGTGCAGCTTCATAGAATCTATGTACTCCTCTGTATCAGAAAATCTGGATACAGACCACAATAATGTATGTCGAGACAAGAGCCTCATGCGGCGCTGCACGGAGCTACCTGTAGCCCAACAGTCCAAGATGACACGTGCCGACTCGCGTTATGGTAGCACACCGGCTTTGCGCATGTCAAACGTTTTTAGGTTGACAAAAGGTGTGCAATCAATGCAAATTCTATATAGAAATACACAGGGGGCAGAAGCGGGCACCACCCGCCCCTGCCCCCTGTGTAATCAAAATACCTCGCTCGCCATAATGATCTGGTCGCGCTTGGGACCAACCGAGATAATACCGAGGCGGGCACCCACAAGCTGACAGATGCGAGCGACGTAGGCTTGGGCAGCCTCAGGGAGATCTTGGAAGCGACGGATATCAACTGTTGGCGTCATCCAGCCCGACATCTCCTCGTAGACGGGCTCAACCTGCTCAAGCACAGCGGTAGTGGCCGGCGGAAACTCCAGCATTGTGTCGTGGAGCTTGTAGCCGGTACAGATCTTTATGGTTTCGATGCCATCAAGCACATCCAGCTTGGTGATCGCCACTGTATCAACGCCGTTAATCTGCGCTGCATAGCGGGCCATCACGCCATCGAACCAGCCAACCCGGCGCAGTCGCCCGGTGGTGGTGCCCACTTCGGCCCACGGAGTACCCATTTGGCGCAAAGCGTCGGCCTCAGGGCCATCAATCTCGGTGGGGAACGGCCCCTCACCGACGCGGGTGGTGTACGCCTTATACACGCCGATCACCGAGTCGATCCGGGTCGGCCCGATCCCCGCGCCCTGGCAGGCTCCGGCGGCCCCCGGCGGCGACGAGGTGACGTAGGGGTAGGTGCCGTGGTCAACATCAAGCAGGCCGCCTTGTGCACCCTCCAAGAGAATGGGGATATCCTTGCCAAGGGCGCGCTGGATGATCGGGTGCGTATCGGTGATGTGTTCGGCCAACTGATGCCCGAAGTTGAGGTAGCGCAGATAGGTTTCGTGGAGCGAGATCGCCTTGACCCCATAGAGCTTCGTGAGCAGACGGTTTTTCTCTTCGAGGACGCCGCGCAGCCGGTTGAGCAATGTCTCCTCGTGAAGCAGGTCGGCCATACGGATGCCGGTGCGACTCATTTTATCGGCGTAGGCCGGGCCGATCCCGCGCCCGGTGGTGCCGATCTTGCCATCGCCGCGATCTTGCTCTTGAAGCTTGTCGAGCGTCACGTGGTAGGGCATGACGACGTGGGCGCGCTCACTGATAAAGAGCTTGCTCGTGTTGACGCCACGGCTCTTCAGTTCGGCAATCTCTAGGAGGAGTGCTTCGGGGCTAATGACTACACCGCTGCCGATAATATTGACCGTAGCCGGATCGAAAATACCAGATGGAATGAGATGGAGCTTAAAAGTGCCGAGATGGTTGTCAACGGTATGGCCCGCATTATTGCCGCCGCCATAGCGCACCACCAATCGCGCCTTGCTGGCGAGCAGATCAACCAAGTGACCCTTGCCCTCATCGCCCCACTGGGCACCGATTAGTGCTACGACTGACATGACCGCCCCTTTCATACGGATAACCTCAGGAGCATCGGGTTCTTCCCGCTGCCCCAAGATGCCGAAAAAAATCAGAAGAACAAACGCGCCATTGTGATGCCCTTGCCCGCAATTGTAGCAGATAACGCGCTCACTGCTGCGGAGCAGAACTCAATCCTCGCGTAGCACCTCGCGAAGCGCAGAGATCATCGCATCAACGTGCTGTGTCTCGATCACCAGGGGCGGCAGCAGGCGAATCACATCGTCGCCGGCGGTGACGACGAGCAGGTGCTGGCCGTGGGCGGCCTCGCGGGCGGCGCTGGCCGATCCGCTAATGCGGATGCCCCGCATCAGGCCGCGCCCGCGCAGTTCAAGGATGGTATCCGGCATGTCGGCGGCGAGATCCTGGAGCGACTCATCGAGGTAATTGCTCACCTGGCGCACGTGGGCCAGAAAGTCGGGGGTGTTGACCTTGCGGAAAACAACGTCGGCCACCGCTGTAACCAGCGGGTTGCCGCCGAAGGTGGTGCCGTGATCACCAACGTGGATGCTGTCGGCGATACGCTGGTTGAGCAGGATCGCGCCGATAGGCAGGCCGCCGGCCAGGGGCTTGGCGATGGTCATCATATCGGGCTTGACGCCGGTGGACTCGTAGGCCCAGAGCGTGCCGGTGCGACCCATGCCGCACTGGATCTCGTCGAAGATCAGCAGGGCGTGATGTTTGTCGCAGAGCGCACGGGCTGCTGCCAGAAAATCATCATTGGCCACCCGCATGCCGCCCTCGCCCTGGATGGGCTCCAGGATCACGGCGCAGACATCGTCGCCCATCGTTGCCTCCAGGGAGGCACTATCGTTGTAGCTGGCAAAACGCACACCGGGCATCACCGGCATAAACGGCTCACGGTACTTCTCGCGGGATGTCACAGCCACAGCGCCCATGGTGCGCCCGTGGAACGAGCCATCAAAGGCGACAATCGTCGTCTTGCCCTCACCGAAGTGTTCGCGGGCGTGGCGGCGGGCGAACTTGATGGCCCCCTCAACTGCCTCGGTGCCGCTGTTACTGAAGAAGACCTTGTCGAAGGCCGAGCTACTCTCAACCAGCATACGTGCCAGTTCGCCAGCGGGGGCCGTATGGTAGAGGTTTGAGACGTGGATAAGCTGGGCCGACTGCGCGGCGATCACCTGGATTACATCTGGGTCGCCGTAGCCAAGGGCGTTGACCGCGATCCCGGCAACAAAGTCGAGATACTGCTGGCCCTCGGTATCGTAGAGATAGACGCCCTCGCCACGAGCGATGACAAAATCGGGGCGAGCGTAGGTTTGCAGAATATACTCACGGTCGGCCTGCACCACGGCATCTGTTATATCGGCTGCCATCAGCCATCCTTTCTCGGAGATTGTCTAAAGCGATAGAGTGGATTATACATCATCATACTTTGGGGCTGAGCTTCACGTCCTCAGGGCTGATGCAAAGTCCTCAGATTGCCGCCCGCTCCCCC
>JBAXMH010000226.1:0-7819 GCA_037134395.1 Chloroflexales bacterium | reverse complement strand
TGGAGGGCGACCTGGAGTTTCTGATGCGGGCGGTGCAGAAGGTCGAGCAGATCCGTGAAGATCTCGGCAAGGTTGGCCCGGTGATCGCCGATCAGGTAACCGAGGCGATGCTTGGGACACGCCGCCGTCTCGACACAGCGGGGGCAGAGCGTGCCTCCGCGCCGAGCAAGCGCATGCTCTCCTTTGACCGCAACTTGGGGCAGCAGATCAAGGATTTGGCTGACCAGATCCAGGAGAGCCGCGCCCGCCTCCACCTCTCGCCGGAGAATGTGCAGTCGGTGGTGACCATCGCGCTCCAACTCGCCGGACAGCCCCCGCTGATTGAAGCCACGGCACCCGGCATCTGGCCCGACCCTAGTGGGGAGCGGCGGCACTGTCCGGTCTTCGCCCTCCCTGCCCTGACGGGGAGCTGGTCTCCTTGTGCGGAGGGTCTGGAACACCCGCACACGCGCACCGTGCGCCCCATCGTCTTCGACCACGATCTGGCCAAGGGGCGGGATGATCTCGTGCTTGCGCACCTCAACCACCGCCTGGTACAGATGGCCCTCCGTCTGCTACGTGCTGAGGTGTGGAGCGCCGAGGGTCTTCGTAAGCTCCATCGGGTGACGGCGCGAGTGGTACCGAATGTCCTCACGGTCGGGGCGGAGCGCTGGGTACTCCACGCCCCGCTGGCCGTCGCCTACGGGCGACTGGTGGTCGTCGGTGGCGACGGCCACCGACTCCATGAGGAGCTGATCGCCACTGGGGTCGATCTGGCTGATGACCGGGCGCGCCGACTGACCATCGGTCAGGTGCAGGCCGCGCTCAATGCCGCTACGACCCGCGAGCCATCAGCGGCGCTGAAGGAGACCCTGGCTGCGCGTTGGGCGCAGGCATCCGGCCCGACCCTGAGCGCCCTGGAGTCCCGTGCCAAGGATCGCGCTGCCAGTCTCAGCCGACTTCTGGAAGAGCGCCGCGTACAGGAATCCAACGACATCGCCCGCATTCTCGATGAGCTGACCACGGCGATCCGCGCCGAGTTGATTGTCGCCGAGAAGCCGGAGCAGATGAACCTCGATTTGTTTAACGAGGCGGAGCGTGACCAGTACCGCCGCGATGTGGATTCGCTGCGTCTGCGTCTGCGTCAGATTCCCGCCGAGTTAGGTCAAGAGCAGGCGGGCATCCTGCGGCGCTATGCCGATCCCCAGCCGCGCCTGTTTCCTGTCGCGGTGACGTTTCTGGTGCCGGAGCGGATGGCCGGATAAAGGCCGGACAGGCTCACGCAAAGCCGCAAAGCCGCTAAGGCCGGATAGGCTCACGCAAAGCCGCAAAGCCGCTAAGGCCGGATAGGCTTACGCAAAGCCGCAAAGCCGCTAAGGCCGGACAGAGGCTTACGCAAAGATGTAGGAGGATGTGTTGCTGTGACTGAGAACGAGATTGCAAAGCAAATCGTTGATTCGGCCTACCATATCCACTCACGGTTTGGGCCTGGTCTGTTGGAGTCAGCGTATCAGGCGATGCTGGCGCATGAACTGAGAAAACGTGGCCTGCGTGTAGAGTGCGAGAAGCCCATTCCGCTGGTTTATGATGAGGTCGTGCTAGAGCTTGGATACAGAGCTGACATGCTTGTTGAAGATCTCGTTCTGGTCGAACTCAAGGCGGTTGAGCAAACAGCTCCAGTCCACAAACGCCAACTACTGACCTATCTGAAGCTGGCGGATAAGCGCCTTGGGTTGCTGATCAACTTCGGTACGGCGCTGATTAAAGATGGCATCCATCGTGTGGCAAATGGTTTGTAGTTAGCCAGCCCTTTGCGGCTTTGCGGCTTTGCGTGAGCCGTTCGGCGAAGAATCGCGGCTTTGTGTGAGGTCTCGTATATGTCTATCGCCCGTCATCACGCCGAATGGCTCGCTCTCCTCGATATTTCGGGGCCGTTCCTCTCGCTGAAGACGCTCGTTGGCGCCTTTCCCCAGGGCCTCGATGCGCCCGATGCGGAGGTCGCCCATGAACTGCGCATGACCTATGAGGAGTGGCGCGATAGTGCCTTCGGTACCCGGCCCGACCCCGCGATGCATCGGGCCTGGGTCGAATGGGTGATTCGGCGTGTGTTGGGAATGCCCGATGCGGTGATGATCGCGCAGCATCTGACGGTCGTGGTACCTGAGCATGGCGAGACTCTGCGCCCCGACCTAGTGATCGGCGAGCCATCGGCGGCGGCAGACCCGGAACCCGGAACCCGGAACCCGCGAATTCTTGTCCAGATCGTCCCACCCGGCCAGGATCTGGAGAAGGCACCCGCTAAGGCTCGCTGGCAGGCGTCACCCGCTACCCGTATGATGACTCTGCTGCGCGGTACGGGTGTGCGTCTGGGCCTGCTCACCAACGGCGAGCAGTGGATGCTTGTGGATCGCCCCGCCGATGAGAATTTCACCACCGGATTTGCCTCGTGGTATGCCCGCCTCTGGCTCGATGAACCCCTCACCCTACGGGCTTTCCGCTCGCTTCTCGGGGCGCACCGTATCTTTGGCGTGTCCGATGCGAGTACCCTGGAAGCTATGCTCACCGCCAGCGCCGACGACCGTCAGGAGGTCACGGATCAGCTTGGATATCAGGTGCGCCACGCCGTCGAACTGCTGGTGCAGGCGATTGATCTGGCCGACCAGAACGCCGGACGGGCTATTCTCACGGAGGTGCGCGAGGAACGGATCTATGAAGCGGCCCTGGCGGTGATGATGCGCCTGGTCTTCCTGCTCTTCGCCGAGGAGCAGGGTTTGCTGCTGCTCGGTGACGACATCTATGACCACAACTATGCTGTCTCGACGCTACGGGAGACGTTGCGCGAGGACGCCGACCACAGCGGTGAGGAGGTGCTGGAGCGCCGCCACGATGCCTGGGGTCGTCTGCTGGCGATCTTCCGCGCCGTCTACGATGGCTTCGACCACGATAAGCTTGATATGCCGGCCTACGGCGGCAGTCTCTTCGACCCCGACCGCTATCCGTTCCTGGAGGGCCGTGCGGACAGTACGCCGGAGCCGGATGGCTCACGCAAAGACGCAAAGGCGCAAAGTGGGAACGACATTGACAACGTGGCAGCGCGAGAAGCGCCATCCGGCTTGCCCGGCCTTAGCGGCTTTGCGGCTTTGCGTGAGATTCCAGCGCCTCAACCGTTGCTGATCTCCAACCGTGTCGTGCTGCACTTGTTGGATGCGCTCCAGGTATTGCGGGTGAAGCTGCGCGACGGTAGCCCCGCCGAGGCTCGCCGGGTCTCGTTCCGTTCTCTCGATATTGAACAAATCGGCCACGTCTACGAGGGTTTGCTTGACCATACCGCCCTGCGGGCAACAGAGCCGGTGTTGGGCATCGCGGGTACCCGCGACCAGGAGCCGGAGATTCCTCTGCGCATCCTGGAAGAGATTGTGCGCAAGGTGATAAAGCCGGAGCCGGATGGCTTACGCAAGGTGATAAAGCCGGAGCCGGATGGCTTACGCAAGGCGATAAAGCCGGAGCCGGATGGCTCACGCAAAGACGCAAAGGCGCAAAGTGAGAACGGCAATGACAACGTGGCAGCGCGAGAAGTACCATCCGGCTTGCCCGGCCTTGGCGGCTTTGCGGCTTTGCGTGAGTCTCCAGCGGCTTTGCGTGATGCTCACGATCTGATCATCTTCCTGCGTGAGCAGACTGGCCGTAGCGAGAACGCGCTCAAGAAGGCGCTCGACGCGCCGCTTGACCCCTGGCGAGCCTCGCAGTTCCGCAGCGCCTGTGGCAATGATGAGTCGCTCTACGCCCGCGTGCTGCCCTTTGCGGGGCTGGTGCGCGACGATGATTATGATCGCCCGATGGTCATTCCCGCTGGGAGTGTCTACGTTACCGCTGGCACGGAGCGCCGCGCTACCGGCACTCACTACACGCCGCGCTCACTCACTGAGCCGATTGTCCAGCATACCCTGGAGCCGCTGGTCTACATCGGCCCCGCCGAGGGTCTGCCCAAGGAGCAGTGGCGGCTACGCCCCGCCGCCGAGTTGCTCCAGCTTACCGTTTGCGATATGGCGATGGGCAGCGGTGCGTTTCTCGTCCAGGCGTGCCGGTACCTGAGCGAGCGACTTGTTGAAGCCTGGGAACAAGAGGACGCTTTAACGCAGGACGCTTTAACGCAAAGTCGCAAAGAGGCAAAGGCGCAAAGCGAAGAAAAAATAGAAACCTCCGCGTCTTTGCCCCTTAGCGCCTTTGCGTTAGAGTCCTCCGCGTCTTTGCCTCTTCGCGCCTTTGCGTTAGAGTCCTCTGCCTTAAAAACCGACCCCGCCGAGCGCCTGATCTATGCCCGCCGCATGATCGCCGACCGCTGCCTCTACGGGGTGGACAAGAACCCGCTGGCCGTGGAGATGGCCAAGCTTTCGCTTTGGCTGATCACGATGTCCAAGGGTCAGCCTTTCTCGTTCCTCGACCACGCTCTGCGTGCTGGTGACTCGCTGCTGGGCATCAGCGATGTGGAGCAACTGGTGAACTGGTCGCTGCGCACAGGTGAGGCGCGTAAGGATGGATTGGTGCCCCTTGTCCGTGCTTATGTCCAGCGAGCCATATCATTTGCTATTCATGAGCGGCGCAGGATCTCTACAACCCCGATGCTTGATAGTCGTGACGCAAGCTTGAAGGCAAGCTGGCTAGGGAGCGCCGAAGCAGCGGTTGCGCTGTTGAAGCTTGGGGCAGATCTCTTGATTGCCGCTGAATTGCACCCAGACAAAGGGATGAGGAGTATCCTTCGGACAACGTGGGAACAGGATTATGCGTTACTAATGGAGGCTGCCGAGACCAGTCGGGTAGTGAGTTTTACACCTGGCGGAGATACGGATCGGGCCAACCTCGATGCCTTCGCCAATCTGCGGAAGAAGGCAGATGAGATACTTCAAGGCCGTCAGCCCTTCCACTGGCCGTTAGAATTTCCTGAAGTCTTTCTGGAGGAAGTGCAGCCAGTTGATGTGGGCGGGCAGCAGGCGATGGCGGGGTTTGGCGAGGTGCTGGGGCCGCTGTTTGGGGCGCTGGAGGTGCAGTCGCTCGATCAGGGAGGGATGGGGTTTGCGGCGATTGTGGGCAATCCGCCGTTTTTGTGGGGCATGCGGATCACAACGTCATTTGGGCAGAATTACTATGATTATTTAAAGTTGTTAATCAACAAATCTTCCGGAACAGCAGATCTCTGTGCATACTTCCTGATTCATGCTTACATGATGCTTAATCAATTCGGATTTCTTGGTATGGTTGCAACCAATACCATTTCTCAGGGCGATACCAGAGAACTGGCAATCGATTTCATCATAGATAGTGGCGGATTAATTTATAGAGCGATAAAATCACAACCTTGGCCAGGCGGAGCTGCAATTGAGTATGCGATAATACATGCCACTAAGAGTAATTGGGTAGGAGCTCTGTTTCTGGAAAACGATCAAGTTAATAGGATTTCTCGTTTTTTAGATGATACATTATCTGTGACGGCTCCGGAAAGACTGCTGTTTTCTGCTGGAACTGCGTTTATCGGTCACTACGTGATGGGTATGGGGTTTATTTTGCAGGAAGATGAGCTTAATTCCCTAATCAAGAATAGTAGCAGTAATAGGAAAGTCATTTTTCCATTTCTCAACGGATCTGATGTGACCGACAGCCCTGAGCAACGGGCAAGCCGATGGGCCATCAACTTTGGCGAGATGGAATTAAATCAAGCTACCCAGTACTCGGATTGCTTAAAAATCGTACAGGATAGAGTCAAGCCAGAAAGAGATCTGGCAAACCGGAAAGCAAACCGTGAGAGGTGGTGGCGTTACGCAGAAACCCGACCAGGTATGATGGCTGCGATTGAAAGCTTGGAAAATGTTTATGTACAGCCTTCGCCTAGCAAATATTTATTGATGGCAAGAGTTTCATCCCGTCAGGTATTTGCACATCCGATGGTCATCTTTTCGTTGGACAGATATGGCTACTTTTCGGTTTTGCTCTCTAATCTGCACGAAGTTTGGGTTCGACAGTTCTCATCTACCCTGGAAACGCGGATGCGTTACACCCCCTCAGACTGCTTCGAAACCTTCCCCTTCCCCGCGTGCCTGCAAGAAGAAGCCTCACGCCAAGGCGCAAAGCCGCAAAGCGCGCCCGGCCTTAGCGGCTTTGCGCCTTGGCGTGAGCCGTCCGGATCGGAAGTACGCGAGCTATTAGAATCCATCGGTGAGCAGTACCACACCCACCGTCAGGAAATCATGCTGCGAAGACAAGAAGGTCTAACGAAAACCTACAACCGCTTCCACGCCCCCACCGAAACCGCCGACGACATCGCCGAGCTACGGCGGCTGCACGTGGAGATGGACAACGCGGTGGCGACGGCCTACGGCTGGGACGATCTCGACCTAGGCCACGGATTCCACCAAACGAAGCAGGGGCTACGCTACACCATCAGCGAGGCGGCGCGGCGCACGGTGCTGGATCGGCTGCTGGCGCTGAACCATGCGCGATATGCGGAGGAGGTGGCGGAGGGGTTGCATGATAAGGGTGGATCGCGCAAAGGCGCGAAGGCGCAAAGGGGCGGCAAGGGGAAGGTGGAGGGGCAGGGAGAGTTGCTGTGAGGCGGTGCGATCAGGATTGTTCAACTCAGTGGGAGATAGATGATGAGGTCATCATATTCCTCGTCCGCAGATGCACCGGCAATCAAGACAAGTTCGTCAATCATCTGCCCCATCGTCATTGCCACATTCACCACGAGAATGCCCGGCATGTGGTGTCCGATGCCAAGATGGTCGGCAAGATGACGCGGCATAGACTTACGGTTGTTGGTCACCAGACAGAAGTTGTTGATTTCACACCACATCAAAATATCCGGGTCGAGCGTCCCACGGGGCGGTGCGCCAGGGTCGCCGATGATCCACACCTCCAGCGTTGGGGCGGCGCGTAACAGTTCACGACGAAGGACAGGGGCGATATGTTCATCAAGCAGGTAGCGCATCAGTATGACCTACAACGCCGACTGCTGCGCCGCCTTGATCTGACGCAGTTTGAGGACAACCGGCGGCGGGCTTTGTTCCTGCGCCTCGCGTGCAACGCGGCTTGCCGTGAGCCAATCGGCAAGATAGGCGTCGAGGCTCTCGCGGTCGCGCAGATACCACAGGATGGTTGCGTAGACCTGATCAAGCCGCAGGGACGCAAAGCGTTCCGCAATGGCCTCGGGAGTCTGGCCTCGGTGGACATACTCGTACAAGATGCTCTCAATACCGATGCGCGTCCCTTTCACCCGAATATCGTCAGGGGCAAGCCGGTCGAAGTAGGTTTCAAGATCCATCGTGATCCTCGTGGAGCACATCGTTGATAAACACCTCGCGGGCATCCTCATCGAGATCATCCCACGTCAGGCCACGGGCCGCCGCGACTTCGCGTAGCCGATCCTCCGCGTATGTCATCCGCTCAGCGCGACGAGCCTGCCTCTCTGCGCGTGCCGCCGTAATCTCGGCATTCAGTTCTTCGGCGCTTAGCGGCGGGAGATCCACGGCAGCCAGATCGTCCATCGTTGTGAACAGCCGGTCAATCGTGCGCCGCCGCTCCACCTCTGCGTCAATCAGTTGCTGCAAGGCTGCGGATGTGAGCAACCCACGCTCTGCCGCCTCGCGGGCCAGATGAGCGGGCAGGGACAGCTTAATCTCACTATCAACCATAGGGGAGCCTCCTGCACGCATGTATGTCGCCGATGCAGCCCATTGTACCATTGCGGATTGCCGGGCGGCGTTCTGAGCTATCAGATAGAGAGCGAAATAGTGGGTACACGATGATCACCCGAATCGAAATTGATGGCTTCAAGATGTTTCAAGACTTT
>JBAXMH010000225.1:0-7846 GCA_037134395.1 Chloroflexales bacterium | reverse complement strand
TGCTGGCAACCTCCTTTTTTTTTATACAAATCAGTAGTGGATTGTCACCGTGGTACCAATATCGGCCCACTCGTAGAGCCACTGCGCATCGTCAATGCGTAGGTTCACGCAGCCGTGAGACATCCGCACTCCCGTGCCGTGGGCATCGTGCCAGTAGGTGCCGTGGAATGCCACTCCGCCCACGATATACTGCACCCAAGGGATATGTGGCACATACCAGGTCTCTCCGCCCATGCTGCCGGTCATATCCTGCATAGGTACACGGTAGTAGATGGCAAAGTCGCCGGTGGGCGTGTTAAATCCGTCGCGGCCAGTGGCCACCGGCGCGTGCCAGACGGCTAGGTCGCCCTCGTAGGCCACCATTTGCTGGGTGGTGAGGTCTACATCAATGTGGCGCTGCCAGATCGCTGGACTCCAGACGGGAGTACCGGGGAGTTGGGCCACCGGCGCAATGTTCACCCCACGGGCGGCGGCGAGGCGACGGCCCACATCGCTTACTCGCACCTCGTAGAGCGTAGTCAGGTTAAAGCCATGAATGGCCTCTTGGTCACGGAAGAAGGAATCAACATCCTCGGGCCACCATTCCAGACGGGCGCGCTCAAAGTACTGCACCGTGCGACCGTCCTCTACCAGTTCCTCGCTCACCGGGAAGCCGAAGATCGCGACACCGCCGTGACGCTTCCAGTACTTGCGGAATATGCCGATAAGACTGTGGCGCGTCTCCGGGAAGTAACTTGCATCGCTCTGCGGGTCGTCCACGCCGACGAGGGCGTCGGAGAGGAGGCTGTGAGTGGCTAGGTCGGTACCGATCAGGCCAAGTTGCACTTGGCTGTTGCTGCCGAATGCCTCGGGGTGAAACTCGAAGCGGGCACGCTCGAAGTACTGCACAATCCGCCCATTCTCCACCAGTTCCTCGCTGATCGGCAGGCCAAAAATGACCTTCTGGCCGTTGGCCCGCCAGAAGTTCAGAAAGCCGCTGCGGTTGCTCAGATGATGCCCCGTGTCGGCAAAATAAACGCTGGGGATGAGGGGCAGATGGGCCGGGTCAATCAGTCCCATCTTCTGGCTCACCGCCGCGATCTGGGCCTCTTGGCGAGCCTGGGCCTCGGCCACAACATTCCTAGCGGCACGAGCGCTCATGGGGGCCGCAAAATCGGCGTCGGGCAACCGGGCTTCAGCCGGGCGCAGCCAGAGCGCGTCTGCGCCCGCAAACAGCGTAACCAGAATCAGTGTGGCAGCGGCGATCAATCGGCGAGCGAGCATAGGATCCTCGTGGGAATTAAACAGCGAAAAAAGGTTTTTGTGAGCCGCTTTATCTGCTTTACGCCTCACGCTCTGCCCCTTATTATAGGCCAAATATATCATGCCGGGAGTGGCGTTGATTGCGATTGAGTTAAACATTCAGGGTGATTTCAGTCGCGAGTGACGTTGAATCAACCCGGAGGCATCTAGTCGCTTTCTTGAAATATACGCACGGAAGGGTATACTTCATTATGGACGTTCCACCCTGGATGAGAGGATTGCCCCATGACTCCTAAGCAACAAACATGTGAGCAGCTTGTAAAGGAAAATCACGAACTGCGGGCACATCTGGCCGAGGCGGAGCGAGTCTTGGCAGGCATCAGCAGCAAGCTGGCAGACATGCAGGCGCACCAAAACGAGATCGACTCGATGCACCGGATCTCTGAGATCGTGCTACGCGATCAGCCGCTCAACACGACGTTGCACGATGTCGTGCAGGAAATTGGTGCCAGCACGGGGTTTCCTATTGCCACGATTGAATTTTATGATGAAGCGCGGCAGATGATGGAGATTGTCGCGATGATGGGCGTGCCTATGCCTGCTGATCAAACGAGCTACTTCGT
Source organism: Chloroflexales bacterium (assembly GCA_037134395.1). GTDB lineage: Bacteria > Chloroflexota > Chloroflexia > Chloroflexales > Chloroflexaceae > Oscillochloris. The sequence goes on along the minus strand of JBAXMH010000225.1, from coordinate 5,981 downwards.
CCCTATCAACCAAACCCTCTCTGGCCTTGTGGCTCGCAGTGGCCAGGCTTTGATTGAAACCCGCGCCCAAGATCGACCGGAGTACGCCGATCCGTCGCTCCGCCGACTCCGCGTGCAAACGTTTATCTGCGTGCCGATGTGTGTTTCGGAAAACGTGATCGGCACCATCGCCCTGGCCCACCCGGAGAGCATTCCCCTCGACTCGCACCTCGTACCTCTGGCGCATAGCCTCGCCAACTTCATTGCCTCCCTGATCACGCGCAAGCGTGCCGAACACACGATCCACCGGTTGGTTGAGCGTCTGGATCTGGCGACACGCGCCGCGCACATGGGCGTGTGGGATTGGGATCTTCAGAAGAATGAATTGCTCTGGGATGACCGGATGTATGAGATTTTCGGCACGCATCGCGAAGATTTCGCGGGTGCCTATGAAGCCTGGCTGAACAGGATACACCCCGATGACCGCGCCTCCAGCCATGCGATTTCGGCCCGAGCACGGCGTGGCGAGGACATCTACAATACCGAGTTTCGGGTGGTTTGGCCCGATGGCTCTATCCACGTGATCAAGGCCAATGGCGATGTGATTCGGGATGCCAACGGCACACCCGTGCGGATGATCGGTGTCAACTATGACATCACCGCCCGCAAAAAGATCGAGGCCGATCTCCAGATTGCCTTGAACAAGTACCAAACGCTGTTCGATATGTTCCCCCTGGGCATTACTGTCTCGGATGCGACCGGCCAGATTATCGAGTCAAACGCGACGGCGGAACGCTTGCTGGGCATCGGGCGTAAGGAGCAGAGCCAGCGCCAGATAGATGGTGCTGAATGGCAGGTTGTGCGCCCTGATGGCTCGCCAATGCCGACCGATGAGTTTGCCAGCGTGCGGGCACTCAAGGAGCAGCGCACCGTAGCCAATGTCGAGATGGGCATCGTCACGCTAGTCGGCGTGACCACGTGGCTCAACGTGACGGCAGCACCGCTACCCCAGGGCCAGGGCCAGGGTGTGGTGATCACCTACGGTGACATCACCGCCCGCAAGCAGGCCGAGGAGGATCTTAGGGCCAGCGAAGCACGCTATCGGGGATTGTTTGATCATATGGCCGAGGGATATTCATATTGTCAGATGATCTTTGAGGATGGGGTAGCACAGGACTGGATCTACTGCGAGGTCAATAGTGCCTTTGAAACCTTGACCGGACTACGAAACGTGCGCGGAAAGCGGGTCAGCGAGGTTATTCCGGGTATTCGAGAGACCGACCCAGATCTGTTTGCAATCTACGCCCGAGTTGCCCTGACTGGCCAGCACGAGAAGTTCGAGGTATTTCTTGAAGCTCTCCATCGCTGGTTCTCTGTCTCGGTCTATAGCTCAACAAAGGGATACTTTGTCACGATATTTGATGATATTACCACCCGCAAACGATCCGATGCCGTACTCCGTGAGGCGATGGAGGAATTGACTCGCTCGAACGCGGATCTGGAGCAGTTTGCCTCGGTAGCGTCACACGATCTTCAGGAGCCGCTGCGTGGAGTGACGGGCATGGTTCAACTCCTCCAGCAACGCTACCAGGGTCAACTCGACGAACGCGCCGATCAGTATATTGGTCTCGCGGTGGATGCTGCCACCCGTATGCAGGCGCTGATCAACGACCTGCTCATGTTCTCGCGTGTGCAGCGCCACGTGAAGTCTTTTAAGCCAACGGCAGTTGAGCAGGTGCTGGCTCTTGCCAAAGCTAATCTTCATGTCGCCATCGAAGAGAGCGCGGCTCTGATTACCTCCGATGTCATGCCTACGGTAATGGCCGATCCTACCCAGATGACCCAACTCTTCCAGAATCTGATCGGCAACGCTATCAAGTTTCGCAGTACAGAGACCCCGCTCATCCACATCAGCGCCCAGCGACACGATGACGCATGGTGCTTCTCGGTGCGCGATAACGGCATCGGCATCGCGCCGGATTACTTCGAGCGTATTTTCGTCATCTTTCAGCGCCTGCATGCCCGCCAGGACTACCCCGGCACCGGGATCGGACTGGCACTCTGCAAGAAGATTGTCGAACGTCACGGCGGGAAGATCTGGGTTGAGTCTCGTCTGGGTCACGGGGCGTCCTTCTTCTTCACTATCCCAGATCGGAGCTAAACCGCGATGCCATTAGTATTCCACCCATCCATCAAGATCTTGCTGGTTGAAGACAGCCTCTCCGATGTGCTGATCATGCAGGACGCCCTAGCCGAGATCCGTGTGCGCGGCAGCATCCATGTGGTGGATGACGGGGTAAAAGCTCTCGCCTTCTTACGCAATCAGCCACCCTATGCCAATGCGCTACGCCCCGACCTGATCTTGCTAGACTGGAACCTGCCCCGCAAAAATGGGTATGAGGTATTAACCGAGATCAAGTCCGACCCGATACTCCAGACAATCCCCGTCGTTGTGCTAACCACCTCACAGGCGGCAGAAGATGTTGCGAAGGCGTACAAACTGCACGCCAACTGCTACGTGGTCAAGCCGCTCGAATTTGGCACCTTTGTCCATGCGATTCAATCAATCCAGCATTTCTGGTTGGACGTGGTAACCTTACCCTTGGAGTAGTTCGTTATTGGTACTAAGGAGTGTTTGCCGCCGATCAGCCCTCACCCCCCTGCCCCCTCTCCCAGAACGGGAGAGGGGGAGTCGGAGGCATCCTGTTGCGAAATCTTCCCTCTCCCCCGGTGGGAGAGGGGCAGGGGGTGAGGGGGCACGGTCGCATTGGTTTTAGGACACGGCTACTTTCGCAGAATAACCACGCACTCAATATGTGGCGTCTGCGGGAAGAGATCCACGGGCTGGACGAGATCTAGCCGGTAGCCAACATTCAGGAGCGGGCCGAGGTCGCGGGCAAGGATGCCGGGGTGACACGAGATGTAGGCGATGGTCGGCGGGGACAAACGGGCCAGATCTTCGAGTACGGCGGGGTGGCATCCGCGCCGGGGCGGGTCGAGGATCGCCGCGTCGAAGGCTTCGTCTATGCGAGACAGGGCGCGCTCGGCGGCGGCCTGCACAAAATTCACGTTAATGATGCCGTTGTAGGGTGCACTGCGGATGCCATCGGCCACCGCCGAGGGGTCCTCCTCAATCGCAACGACCTTCCTCAGACCGACGGACAGGGGCATGGCGAAGGTGCCTGCGCCGCAGTAGACATCAAGCAAGGTACCCCCCGGCTGGAGATTTAGCTGCTCACGGATCACGTTGAGCATCTGCTCAGCCTGCGAGGCATTTACCTGAAAAAAACTGTCTGGGCTGAGGACGAAGACCACGCCGCCCAGTTCGTCGTGGATGTAGACTGGCGTCGGCTGCATGTAGCCCTGCGCCTCTACGGCCACATCGGCCACAACCGGCGTGCGCAGCCTCCAGGCCACCCCAAGGTCGGCTAAGTTCGCCGGAGAGGAGTTATCGTGGCCGTGGATCAGCCCCACGACATAGCCGTAGGCTGCGCTGGCCCGCAGCGTCACCGCATCAACAGATGACTCGAAAGTACGCAGCACCTCGCGTAGTCCCGCCAGTGCGTCGTTGAGTGACGGCAGCAGCAGCGGGTCGTAGGTGAGGTCGGAGACGTGGCGGCTGCCAGAGTAATGGTAGCCGACCTTGCCGCCCTCGACGTGTAGGGTGGCGCTATTGCGGTAGCCCCAGGGTTGTGGGGCGGCGATGATCGGCGCGACCGGCGGCTCGCTCAGTCCGGCCAGTTTGGCCAACTGCTCGCGCACGATCTGCTCCTTCAAGCGCAGTTGGGCCGGGTAGGCGATATGCTGCCATGCGGCGTGGCCGTCATCAGCAGTGATCGGGTCAATCCGGTCGGGCGAGGGGCGCAGCACCTCGATCACCGACCCGCGAGCGTAGCTCTGGCGGCGCTCCGTGATCTGCACGCGCACCTGCTCGCCGGGTATGGCCCCAGTGACAAAAATCACCATGCCATCCACCCGACCAACCCCGTCGCCACCTTGGGCGATCCCGTGAATCTCTAATTGTATTTCTTCCATAGCCAGCCATGATACGCGATAAGCGAACTGCTGCCAAATGGAGACAAACAGCAACCGAGGGCTGATGCACAGTCCCCGATCTGCGCCCGCCCCTCACCCCCCAGCCCCCCTCTCCCACACGGGGAGAGGGGGAGCCGGGCGCATTCTGATGCAGAATCTCCCCTCTCCCCCGGTGGGAGAGGGGCAGGGGGTGAGGGGGCACGGTTGAGGCAGTGTCGGCTTATTCAAAAAGTGTTAGCTTCAGCCCTGGGAGCCGTCACCGCATCTCAAAGACCTCTTTATCCAGCACCTCGATATCCACCGGGTACTCGCCGATAAAACAGCCCTTGCAGAAGTTCCCCGGCTCGCGGCGGGTCGAGCGGATCAGACCCGCGAGGCTCAGGTACGCCAGGCTGTCGGCACCGAGGAATGCGCGAATCTCGGGGATGCTCATGCGGTACGCGATCAGCTCGGGGTAGGAGGCCATATCAACGCCGAGGAAGCAGGGGTGACGGATGGGCGGTGAGCAGACTCGGATATGAACCTCGGTGGCTCCGGCCTCACGCAGCAGGCGCACAATCGGGCCGGAGGTATTGCCGCGCACAATGCTGTCGTCAATCAGCACCACCCGCTTGCCAGCCAGGTTCTCGGCCAGGGCGTTAAACTTGAGCGAGATACCCACCTTGCGCAGTTGGTCATCGGGCTGGATGAAGGTACGGCCAATATAGCGGTTCTTGATCAGCCCCTCGCTATACGGAATGCCCGACTCCTGGGCGTAGCCGATGGCGGCAGGCACGGCGCTATCGGGTACCGGGATGACCACATCGGCCTCGCAGGGCGATTCGCGGGCCAGTTCGCGGCCCTGCGACACGCGCACGGCATGCAGCGAGACCCCTTGGAGCAGGCTATCGGGACGGGCAAAGTAGATATATTCAAACAGACACGATGCCGACTTGGGGGCGGGCATGCGGGCAATCACCTGCGGCCCCTCCTCAGTGAGCATCAGGATCTCGCCGGGATCGACCTCGCGCACAAACTTAGCGCCAATTGTGCCGAGAGCGCAACTCTCCGATGCCACCACCCATCCCCGTTCACCCAGACGACCCAGACAGAGCGGGTGCAGTCCCCACGGGTCGCGCACGGCAAAAAGCGCATCACGGGTCAGCACAGTCAGACAATAGGCACCCTGGGCGCGCACCATAAAGACACGCAGTTTCTCCTCCCAGGTGCGACCCTCGCCACCAGCCAGCATCTGGGTAATCACCTCCGAGTCGCTAGTGCTGGTCAGGCCCACACCGCGCAGGAGCAACTCGCGGCGCAGGGCACCAGCGTTGCTCAGGTTGCCGTTATGGCCCACCGCCAGCGGGCCGAGGGCACTCTCGACCACAAACGGCTGGGCGTTCTCCAGCTTTGAGGAGCCGGTCGTCGAGTAGCGGGTATGGCCAATCGCAAAGTGGCCGACAAGAGGGCGCAAGTTCTCCTCATTGAATACCTGCGAGACAAGTCCCATCTGCTTAAAGTAGCGCAGCCCACGGCCATTCGAGACAGCAATACCGGCGCTCTCCTGTCCACGATGCTGGAGCGCGTAGAGTCCGAAGAAGGTCAGCCGCGCAACATCTGCGTCGGGCGCAACGATTCCAAAAATGCCACACTCGTGCGCGGGTTTATCATCGCGCTCGAACAGGTCAAACTCGGGTGTCGCATCCCGCGTGCGGGTGCTCTCCATGGTGCGTGATCCTCCGCAGGCGCATGGCGCCCGCAACCTTGCCAACGTGTAAGCATCAAATAGTTAAACAATCTAAAGAAAGTATATCACAGCAAAACCCTCCCGCTGTCAGCGGACGATCATCGGCGGGGGGCAGGGGGCGGGGGGCGGGGGGGGGGGGGCGGGGGTAAGGGGGAGGGGGGGGGGGGCGCGTTGTTGGGCCGAATTGAGGCTTTCGTCCGTTTAATCCCGATTAACGGCTGACTCCCTTTCCTTAAGTGTT
>JBAXMH010000224.1:0-7877 GCA_037134395.1 Chloroflexales bacterium | reverse complement strand
AATCCAAAATCCAAAATCCAAAATCCAAAATCTAAAAATCCGGCACGTTCGCCCGTAGCTCATCTAGCCATACCGTGGCCTCCGAGTCGCTGGGGGCGCGCCAGTCGCCGCGTGGCGAGAGCGATCCTCCCGATCCGACTTTGGGGCCGTTGGGCACCGCCGAACGCTTGAACTGGCTGATCTGAAAAAAACGAAAAAGGAAACTGCCCAGCCACATCTTGATTGTGGCGAGATCGTACTGGGTGCGCTTGTCCGCAGGCAGACCCTCGGGCCAACTGCCGCGTGCGGCGTCGCTCCAGGCATGTTCGCTCAGGAAGGCCACCTTGCTCGGGCGGAATCCGTAGCGTGTGATGTAGTAGAGGTTGAAGTCCTGCAAGGCGTAGGGGCCGATCTTGGCCTCGGTACTCTGGGCTGGTTCATCCTGGTCGCCCGCCGTTGAGGGCACTAGCTCGGGCGAGATCTCAGTATCAAGAATGGACTGAAGAGTCACATTGGCCGCGTCGCTGAACTGGCCGTCGCGGATCACCCAGCGGATAAGGTGCTGGATGAGTGTCTTTGGCACCGAGGCGTTGACGTTGTAATGCGACATATGGTCGCCCACGCCGTAGGTGGCCCAACCCAACGCCAGTTCGCTCAGATCGCCGGTGCCAAGAACCAGGGCGGCGTGGTGGTTGGCCAGGCGGAAGAGGTGCGAGGTGCGCTCGCCAGCCTGCACATTTTCAAAAGTCACATCGTAGAGCGGTTCACCGCCAGCGAAGGGGTGGCCGATGTCGTGCAGCATCTGGGTGGCCGAGGGGCGAATATCAATCTCGGCGGCACTTACGCCGAGGGCGGACATAAGGGCGTGGGCATTGGTGCGGGTGCGGTCGCTGGTGGCGAATCCTGGCATGGTGTAGGCCAGGATATTGGTGCGCGGCAGACCGAGCCGATCCATCGCCCGAGCGGCTACGATCAGCGCCTGGGTGCTATCCAGGCCGCCGGAGACGCCGATCACCAGCTTCTTAATTCCAGCAGATTTCAGCCGTTTGATCAGGCCGTGAACCTGGATGTTGTACGCCTCGTAGCAGCGCTCGTCGCGGGTGTCCGGGTTATCCGGCACATACGGAAAGCGCTCGATATTCCGCAGCAGACGCACCTCGCCGGTAGGCACGCGGAAGGTAAAGGGAACATGGCGCATCTGGCGCAGGCGCTCGCGCTGGTCGGCCACACTATCGGTGAAGCTGCCCAGACGCATACGATCTTGGATCAGCCGCTCCAGGTCAATGTCGGCCAGGATCACCTGCTCATCATCGGCGAAGCGCTGCGACTCGGCCAGACGCTCGTTGTTCTCGTAGATCAGGGCGTGGCCGTCCCACGCCAGATCGGTGGTACTCTCACCGGGGCCAGCCGCCGAGTAGAGGTAGGCGGCCACGCACGTCCCCGACTGGGCGGCGCATAGGTTGCGGCGATAATCGGCCTTGCCGATGGTGATATTGGAGGCCGAGAGGTTACAGAGAACGGTAGCTCCGGCCAGGGCGGCCAAGGTACTGGGCGGCAGCGGCGTCCAGACATCCTCGCAGATCTCGCTATGGATGAGCAGGCCGGGCAGGTTTTCGGCCACATAGATCAGATCGTTGCCAAAGGGAACCGTCTGACCGAGCAGGCGCACCTCGCGGGCCAGGGCATCGCGGGCGGCGGCGAATTGACGTTTTTCATAAAATTCACGGTAGTTCGGCAGGTAGCTCTTGGGTGCCACGCCGAGGATCTGGCCCTGATAGATCGCCACCGCGCAGTTGAAGAGCCGACCCTCGAAGCGCAGCGGCGCACCCACCAGCAGCAGCGGATTTAGCTCGACGCTGGCGTCTATAACCTGTCTCAGTGCCGCCAGCGTCGCGTCAAGCAGAGCGTCCTGGTGGAAGAGATCATCGTTGCTATAGGCCGAGACGCCCAACTCCGGGAAGAGCGCCAGAGCCGCATGCGACTCTGAGGCGCGACGGGCCAGGGCAATAGTCCGCTCGGCATTAAAGGCCGGGTCGGCCACGCGCAAAGCAGGCACGCACACGGCGGCGCGGGCGAATCCGTGGGAATAAATGGAGTAGAAGGAGTTTTTCATATATCGGTCTCTATAATGTCAGTAGAACATAAGTGACGCTGTCACGCTGAGCGAGGCGAAGCGTCCCGGCATGCACGATCATCGCCGGGACGCTTCGCCTCGCTCAGCGTGACATGTGTAACAGGGCGACTTTTGCTCTATTGCCATTATGGAAATTATTCCCCAAGCTTACGCAACTCGTGCGGTACCTGAAGCAGTGCAATCTGCCCGGCGACGGGCGGCGCGGTCAGGTTGTAGGAAGTAATCTGCGTGTTGAGGTCGCGCAGGCGCTGCTCGTACTCGGCGCGCATCTGGTCGCGGCTTGTCGGGCTGAGGTGTGGCCAGCGCCGGTTGATCCGGGCGAGCCAGGCGTCTAGGCGTCCCTGCTCCTCGCGGATGCTCTTCTGCTGCTCGATCCAGAGCGGGGCGTAGCCGGCATTCTTGAGCATGCGGAAGCCGGTGCGCAACTCATCGGGCACCTGGTCGTCGTCGCCGAGGCTCTGGGGACTGCCGACACCGGGCAGGTTGTGGAACTCGCCAGCCGCTTCGGCGGCGCGGAAGTGCTGGTCAATCAGGCTCTGGAAATTGCGCTGGGTGACCCGGCGCAGCGAATAATCTTCGTGCTGACCGTCGCGGTTTTTCTCGTCGCTGGGAGGCTCGCTCATAGGGATGGCTCCTTTCTACTTATGATTCGGGCATTTGCAGGGCCACGTTCCCCGGCGGCTGGCCGAGGCAGGCGTAGAGGTCGGATGGCAGGCTCAACTGACAACACACAATCCTTGAACAAGGCGAACGCCGAGATGTACGATAGCAATCCGGCGTGGTGATGTCAAGGGCAGGATGCCCGCGCTATCGTGAGCGTCGAACCACAACCGTCAGGATCGGCGGGGTGAGCAGAGTTGTGAGCATGATCACGATCATCATTACTGAGAAGATCTGCTGGGTGATCACCCCCAGGCCCAGGCCCGCTGCGGCGAAGATCATACCGACCTCGCCACGCGGAACCATGCCCCAGCCAACCACCCACCTATTGACCTTGCCAGCGACGAACCCAGCCGCAACTTTGCTGATCAGGGCGACCAGCGTGATACCCAGGATTGTCAGTAGGAGGTGCGGATCGAGGAGGCTGGTCAGTGAGACGTTCATCCCCGTCAGGACAAAGAAGATCGGAGCCATCACCGTACCAATTGGCTCGATCAAATCCTCGATATGCTGGTCGGTATAACGGTCAAGTATCTCGTCTACCGCCGCCTTCGCCTGCGGCTCGATCTGCGCTGTCGCGGTATGGATGTCGTTGACGATCCGTGGTTTCTCGAAGGGCTGGAAGTGAACCGCTTCGAGGACGAGGCCAGCCGCGAATGCGCCCACGATCTGCGCCAGGCCAACCAGTTCGGCAAGGTAAGCGCTGATCAGGCAGATGGAGAGGGCCAGGGTGAGCTGCATGCCCTGCCCGGTATTTATCCACGCAAACAGACGACCCACACGCCCCGCGAAGACTTGCCCAATCACGACAGCCCCCACCAGGAAGGTCAGGGCCGTTCCCACAATGCGCAAGACATCCCCGGCACTCACCGTTCCCACCGTCACAATTGCCGAGACGACGGCGAGGATAATCAGGCCAAGTACGTCATCAATGACCGCCGCACCGAGAACAATCTGGGCCTCGCGGGTATGGAGTGCGCCGAGATCACGGAAGACGCGAGCGGTGATTCCGACGGAGGTGGCAGTGAGGATGGCCCCTAGAAAGAGGTGGGCGTTGGCGCTGAGATTGGGTAGCAGCAGCGGCCCGACCACGTAGGTGCCGAGCAGCATGGGTAGCACCACACCCACGCATGCCACCAGGAAGGCCGACATACCGACCATGCGCATGTCATGAATATTCGACTCCAGGCCAACCTGGAAGAGCAGGATGACCACGCCCAGGTTGGCGAGAAATGTGATCACCTGGCTCTGTTTGATCGGCTCGAAGAAGGGCACCCCCACAAGGACGAGATTGCCCAGCACGATACCGATCAGCATCTCGCCTAACACAGCGGGCTGGCCGAATCGCTCCACAAGGCTCGATAGCTTCGCCGCAATCAGCATTATCGCAATGTAGAGCAGGGTAACGCCGATGCTTGCCTCGTGCATGTGAAAAATTCTCCTAAGACAAGGAGTCAGGTGTCAGGTGTCAGGTGTCAGGTTTGTAGTGCGGGATAAGAAGTCTACGACCAATCAGCCCTCACCCCCCAGCCCCCTCTCCCGTTCTGGGAGAGGGGGAGCAGAGCGCGCTCTGATGCAGAAATCCCCCCTCTCCCCCGGTGGGAGAGGGGTAGGGGGTGAGGGGGTACGGTCGGCATAGGATGGATCGTAGCACAGAAACAGTGCCATACGTTGTGGCGTATACTACACTCATCGCCTTTGCCTTTAAACATATGGAGACCCTATGCGCTGGCTCCGATCCCTCGCCTGTATTACGCTGCTGGCGATCCTGAGCGGCTGCGGTCCGCCGTTACACGAGCGCAGCATCACCGTTGAGGCCACCGAGATGCGCTTTATCCCCGATAGGCTGGAGGTCACGCTGGGAGAGCAGGTCTTTCTGACCATGCGCAACACGGGGAAGCTCGGCCATAGCCTGACCTTCCAGTTCCCCGCTGGTGATCGAACCATCTCCGCCCAAGGCGGTATGGAGGCTATCATGGCCTTTCCGGCGAACGTTGCGGGCAGCTTCCGATTCTATTGCTCGGTTCCTGGCCACGCGGGGATGGAGGGCGTGATTGTGATCCGCAAACCGTAACTGCCCTGGCTATAATCGTCCTACTGCTAAGCCGTTCTCATGCAGATCGTACCCCCTCACCCCCTGCCCCTCTCCCACCAGGGGAGAGGGGAGATGTCGCACGAGAGCGCATTCGGCTCCCCCTCTCCCGTTCTGGGAGAGGGGGCTGGGGGGTGAGGGCTGAGCAAATAAAGAAATCTGCCCCCCTGTAATGTCATAGGAGACATTCATGACCAACAGCTTTGGCGCACGATCCGTCCTCCGTGTCGGCGATAACGAGTACGAGATCTACCGCCTGGACGCCCTGGTGTCGCACGGTGTTAATCTTGGCCGCCTGCCCTTCTCGTTGCGTATTTTGCTCGAAAACCTGCTGCGCACCGAGAACGGGCGCACGGTCACGGCTGAGGATGTGCTGGCTCTGGCGAGCTGGCAGCCCCAGGCCGAGCCGGATAAAGAAGTAGCCTTTACCCCTGCCCGCGTTATTCTCCAAGATTTTACCGGCGTGCCGTGTGTGGTTGACCTTGCCGCGATGCGCGATGCGATGGCCGCAATGGGCGGCGATCCCGGCCTGATCAATCCGCTCCAGCCAGTTGAACTGGTGATTGACCATTCGGTGCAGGTGGATGCCTATGGCTCCGCGACTGCGCTCCAGGCCAATATTGACCTGGAGTTTGAGCGTAACCAGGAGCGCTACGCTTTTCTGCGCTGGGGCCAGACCGCCTTCCAGAACTTTAAGGTGGTGCCTCCCGGCAACGGTATCGTGCATCAGGTGAACCTGGAGTACCTGGCCCGCGTGGTCTTTACCTCAGACGAGAACCCGCGTGCCACCGGCCCGGTTCAGGCGTATCCTGATACGCTGGTTGGTACCGATAGCCACACGACCATGATCAATGGCCTGGGCGTGCTGGGCTGGGGCGTGGGCGGGATTGAGGCTGAGGCGGCGATGCTCGGCCAGCCAGTTTCCATGCTCATTCCGCAGGTGGTCGGTTTTAGGCTGACCGGCGCGCTGCCTGAGGGTGCCACGGCCACGGATCTCGTGCTGACGGTGACCGAGATGCTCCGAAAGAAGGGCGTGGTCGGCAAGTTCGTCGAGTTCTTCGGGCCGGGTTTGTCCGCCCTCCCCCTCGCCGACCGAGCGACAATTGCGAATATGGCCCCCGAGTACGGCGCGACCTGCGGCATCTTTCCGGTGGACGCCGAGACCCTGCGCTACCTGGAGTTCTCTGGCCGTTCTGCCGAGCGGGTGGCGCTGGTCGAGGCGTATATGCAGGCCCAGGGTTTGTTCCACGATGCGAATACCCCCGAGGCTGAGTACACCGATACCCTGGCGCTGGATCTCTCCACGGTTGTGCCGAGTGTGGCTGGCCCCAAGCGCCCCGAGGGTCGTGTAGCATTGCCGAATGTGAAGCAAACCTTCCAGAACGCGGTGCCGCAGATCCTCAACCCCAGCGCACCCACGCCGATTGCCGACTTGGAGGCCAGCGCGGTGGCGGTGGCCGATACCGGCTACACGCTGCACCACGGCTCGGTGGTGATTGCGGCGATCACCAGTTGCACCAATACCTCAAACCCCTCGGTAATGCTGGCGGCGGGCCTGCTGGCTAAGAAGGCGGTTGAGAAGGGACTGAGCACCAAGCCCTGGGTCAAGACCAGCCTAGCCCCCGGATCGAAGGTGGTGACGGAGTATTTTGACAAGGCGGGCCTGACGCCCTACCTGGACGCGCTGCGCTTCAATACGGTGGGCTATGGCTGCACCACCTGTATTGGCAATTCCGGCCCGCTGCCGACAGAGATCAGCGCGGCGATTGAGCAGGGCGGACTGGTGGCGGCATCGGTGTTGTCGGGCAACCGCAACTTCGAGGGCCGTGTTCAGCAGGATGTGAAGGCCAACTACCTGATGTCGCCGCCGCTGGTGGTGGCCTACGCCCTGGCCGGGCGGATTGACATTGACCTGACAACCACGCCCTTGGGCGAGGGCAGCGACGGCAACCCGGTCTATTTGCGCGACATCTGGCCGAGCCAGACTGAGGTGAGCGAGACGATCAGCGCCGCCATCCAGTCGGATATGTACCAGCGCAGCTATGCCACCGTCTTTGATGGTGACGATCTGTGGCAGGGTATTGCGATCCCAGAGGGAGATCGCTTCGCATGGGAGGCTCAGAGTACCTACGTGCGCCGTCCGCCCTACTTTGATGCGATGGCCGCAGAGCCACCGGCGCGGGTGGCCGAGATTACGGGCGCTCGGGTGCTGGCCGTGCTGAGCGATAACATTACCACCGACCATATCAGCCCGGCGGGCAGTATCAAGGCCAGTTCTCCTGCGGGCAGGTACCTGATTGAGCGCGGCGTTGCGACCAAGGATTTCAACAGCTACGGCTCGCGGCGCGGCAACGACGAGATTATGGTGCGGGGCACCTTCGCTAACGTGCGATTGCGCAACAAGCTGGCTCCCGGCACTGAGGGTGGCTTTGCGCCCTACCTGCCCACCGGCGAGGTGCTATCGCTCTACGACGCGGCGATGAAGTATAAGGCCGACGGCACCCCGCTCATCATCCTGGCGGGTGCATCCTACGGCAACGGATCCTCGCGTGACTGGGCCGCCAAGGGGCCGTACCTCCAGGGCGTTAAGGCCGTAATCGCCGAGAGCTTCGAGCGCATCCACCGCTCAAACTTAGTCGGGATGGGTATTCTGCCGCTCCAGTTCCTGGCGGGACAGAGCGCCGAGAGCCTGGGGCTGAGCGGCACCGAGACCTTCGACATTATCGGGTTGGCCGACGCGGTGGCGGCGGGCTTCGCCGGGGGCCGCGAGCTCACAGTACGGGCGGGGTCGGTTGAGTTCACGGCGCTGGTGCGGATTGATACGCCCCAGGAGATCCAGTACTACATCCACGGTGGTATTTTGCAGTACGTACTGCGCCAACTGCTCGCCGAGAGCAAGTAACTGGTTTCAGGTTTCAGGTTTCAGGTTTTAGGTTTCAGAAACTGTCTGAAAAGCTACCGCCCCCCTCCCAACCTCCCCCCGATGGGGGGAGGAGCCGGACTCCCTCCCCC
>JBAXMH010000223.1:0-7883 GCA_037134395.1 Chloroflexales bacterium | reverse complement strand
CGGCTGCCACCACCGGCACGGCTGCCACCACCGGCACGGCTGCCACCACCGGCACGGCTGCCACCACCGGCACCGAGGCTCCTGAAGGTACCGAGGCTCCCAAGGGTACCGCCGTCACCACCGGTACGGAAACTGGCACGGAGGCCGCTGAGGCCGTAAAGATTCCCGCCTACCTGGCTACGCTCACCAGCAAGGTGAGCGGCCTGAAGTTGGGCACCATTAAGATTGCTAGCCAGACCCCGCTGAGCGGTGGACAGTCAGCCCTGGGTATCGGTATCCGCAACGGTGCTGAGTTGGCCATCAAGCAGCTAAACGCCGTCGTTAAGGATGCCGGTGTCACGTTTGAACTGGTTCCCTTTGACGATCAGGCGAAGGCTGAGGTTGGCTCGGCCAACGCCAAGAACATCGTCTCCGACGCGGACATCCTCTGCGTGGACGGCCACCTGAACTCGGGCGTGGCCCTGGCCTCGCTGCCCGACTACAGCAACGCCAAGCTGGCCATGATCAGCCCGGCCAATACCAACCCGAAGATCACTGACGGTGGTTACAGCGACGCCTTCCGCGTGGTGGGCCGCGATGACGTGCAGGGTGCCGTGGGCGAGCAGTTCGCCCGTGAGACCCTGAAGATCAAGAGCGTCTACATCCTCCACGACAAGACCGACTACGGTCAGGGTATAGCCGAGTTCTTCCGCCTGAATGCCGAGAAGAACGGTATCAAGGTGCTGAACTTCGAGGGTACCGAGGAGAAGAGCGACTTTAGCTCGATCCTGACCCCCATCCAGGCCGCCAACCCCGACCTGATCTACTTCGGTGGCCTCTACGATCAGGCTGGGCCGTTCTTCCGCCAGGCCCGCGACCGTGGGATCACGGCGAAGTTCCTCGGACCGGACGGGATGGATAGCCCCGATCTGGCCAAGCTGGCTGGTGACGCGGTAGAGGGTATGTACTACACCACCATCGCCGCCCCGGTGAGCCAGTTCCCCAATGCCGCACAGTACGCCAAGGACTACAAGACGGAGTACAAGGGTGACGCCCCGCCCTTCTCGGCTCAGAGCTACGATGCGACCAGTTTCTGCGTCTCGGCCATTCTGACGGCTGCAGCGGACGCTGGCGCGAAGCCGACCCGCGAGCAGGTTACGACCGCGATGAAAGCGCTGACCACCCTCGGCGGCATCACCGGCGACTACAAGTTCAACGCCAAGGGTGACATCACCAAGGCCACGTACTACGTGATGCAGGTCAATACCAAGGACTGGAATACCAACAAGCGGATCAGCAAGTTTGAGATCGCTCCGCCCAAGTAGGCGGTTCTCCCAGACCACGCTGGTGCCTACGCACCAGCGTGGTCTGCTGTCTGTAGATTACATATGATCTCTACGGTGAAATTGCCAGCTCTGCTGGCAATTTCACCATAGGGACGATTTTTTAGCAATTTATGTGATGTGGTACATGAGCAGATGAGAGAGGGATTCATGGCTGCTGAGGCGAAGGCTCCCATACGCCGGGTTTCGAGCCAGCGAACGCTCGCAGAACTGCTGCGGGTCATCTTTCTTCCCCTTGGGCAGCTCCTGATCTTTATTCTGGGCAGCGCGTTAGTTCTGGGACTTGTGGTGGTGGTGACGGCGTTCCTGCTCAGCCGCAACGACCCGAAGATCCTTGAGACCGCTGTGGCCATTCTCCCCCAGGTGATCATTGACGGATTAGTACGCGGATTTCTCTTTGCCACTATTGCCCTCGGTTATACGATGGTTTATGGCGTGCTGGAGTTTATCAACTTTGCCCACGGCGAGATCTTTATGGTCGGCGGCTTTGTGGGCGCAGGGGTGGCCTATCTGCTCAACCAGTGGGGCGTGATAGCTAACCTGCCCGCTATTCTCTTTGTGATTATCACGGTGCTGATCGGTATGGTCGTGAGCGGCCTGCTGGCAATGGGCACCGAGCGGATTGCCTACCGGCCTCTGCGTAATGCGCCACGCTTAGTGCCACTGATCTCGGCGATTGGTATGTCGCTGGTACTCCAGGATGCGGTACGTCTGGTCGCCACCAACACGCCCCTGGGCTTCAACGCCCGCTTTGAGACTCCCGACTTTGGCAAGCCTTTCCAGCTCGCCAGCATTCCCCTCGGCGAGCGCAGCATCCCGGTGCTGATCGGCCCTAAGGCGGTGATTTTTATTGTCGCCGCACTGCTGATGCTGCTGGCCCTCAACTATCTGGTGAACGCCACCCGTCTCGGCAAGGCCATCCGTGCTGTGGCCCAGGATCGGGCAACAGCCAGCCTGATGGGGATTAATGTCAACCAGATCATCTCGCTGACCTTCTTGATCGGCGGGGCGCTCGGTGGTGCGGCGGGCGTCCTATTCGGTATGAATATCGGCACGGTGAACCCGTATATGGGCTTTATCCCCGGTCTTAAGGCGTTTACCGCCGCTGTGCTGGGTGGAATCGGCAACATCACCGGCGCGATGGTGGGCGGGATTGTGCTGGGATTCCTGGAGGCGTTCGTGGCCTCGTACCTCTCGCTCTTCACCGGCGGAGCCTTTTCGGGTGCCAGCTACGCCGACATCGCCGCGTTCAGCATCCTGATTCTGATCCTGATCTTTCGCCCCGAGGGCCTGCTCGGTGAGGCGACAACGCAGAAGGTGTAGCCATATGGCGACAAGTTCTCCGCAGACGGGCGGCGCGAGCGCCTGGGAACGGCTGAGCAAACTGCTTAGTCGCGGCCCCGGCGGCTACGCCTTCCTGTCGCTCTACATGCTGATCACCTCGCTCATGTTGCTGCTCAACCCGCGCACCAATCTGGGTACCGACATTGTCTTTATCTTGTTCCTGCTGCTTGCGCTGGCGATCCACCGCTCACGTGTGCATATGGGTTTCAAGCTAACCCTCGGCGTGATCGCCCTCGGTGTGGTGCTGCCCTACTTTGGCACGCTCAATCCCTACTACATTGATGTGATCACCCAGGCCGGGATCTATGTGGTTCTGGCCCTCGGCCTGAATGTGGTGGTCGGCTTCGCGGGCCTGCTCGACCTGGGCTATGTGGCCTTCTACGCTGTGGGTGCCTACCTCTGGTCAATCTTTAGCACTGGGCAGATCGGCAACATGATCGCCGGGGCCACGCCGGTGGGCGCACTCTGGTTCTACGGCTTTATCTTTCTTGGTCTTGCGGTCGGGGCGATCTTCGGCGTGACCCTGGGCCTGCCGGTGCTCCGGCTGCGCGGCGACTATCTGGCAATTGTCACCTTGGGCTTCGGCGAGGTGATCCGTGTGCTGGCGGTGAACCTTGATAAGCCGCTGAACATCACCAATGGCGCCCAGGGCATCAAGGATATTGCTCGCCCACCGCTCTTCTTCAGCGGCACGCTCACGGCGATTGGACTAAAGCTCGATGATAATCAGCTCTACCAGTTCTTCTTCTACTTCCTGGTACTCGTGATTGTGCTGATCACCGTCATGATTGTGGGGCGGCTGAAGAACTCGCGCATTGGGCGGGCCTGGACCGCCATCCGCGAGGATGAGACGGCGGCAATCGCTCAGGGCATCCCGCTGGTGCGGATGAAGCTGATGGCTTTCGGTGTGGGCGCGTCCTTCGCCGGCACGATGGGCGTGGTCTTCGCCGCCAAGCAACTCTTCATCAACCCGCCCACCTTCGATCTGCTCACCTCGATCAGCATCCTCTCGATGGTGATCCTGGGCGGTCTGGGCAATATCCCCGGCGTCATCTTGGGGGCTGTGCTGGTGACGCTGCTCAACCTCAATATTTTGCCGCGTATCGCCGAGATTCTGCGCAGCGCTAAGAGCGCCGGTGTGCCCATCCCGCAGTCCTTTGACCCGACCCAATACCAGCGGCTGCTCTTCGGCCTGCTGCTCATCCTGATGATGATCTTTCGCCCCGAAGGCATCCTGCCTGAGGATCGGCGACGCCAGGAGTTGCACGAGGATGAGGACGAGCCCCGCGAGGAATCTGCCGAGGCGACCGCGTAAGGAGCAATACGTTTCAATTAAAGAATCTGCTACCGGACAGCCCTCACCCCCTAGCCCCCTCTCCCAGAACGGGAGAGGGGGAACCGGAAGCGTCCTGCTGAGGAATCTCCCCTCTCCCCTGGTGGGAGAGGGGCAGGGGGTGAGGGGGCAAGATCTGCGCTGAGTCCGCTTATTTGAAACGTGTTGGCATAAGGAGATCGCGATGGCGCTGCTGGAAGCGACGAATATTACGAAGATCTTCGGTGGTCTCACCGCTGTGAACGATGTCACCTTGACGATTGAGCAGGGCAGTATTGTCAGCGTGATCGGGCCGAACGGGGCGGGGAAGACCACTTTCTTCAACATCCTTACCGGGATCTACAAGCCTGACAAAGGCGATGTGATCTTCGACGGGAAACCAATCGGCGGCCTGCGCCCCGACCAGATCGCCGCCCTGGGCATGCGCCGCACCTTCCAGAATATCCGCCTGTTCCACAACATGACTGTGCTAGAGAACGTGCTGGTGGGCATGCACACCCATCTCCACGCCCCAATTTGGAATATTATTCTGCGCAGCCCGAGCCTGCGGCGGGAAGAGGGTAAGGCCCGCGACCGCTGTCGCGAGCTGCTGCGCTTTGTGAGCCTAGACAGTAAGCGCGACGAGCTGGCCAAAAATCTGCCCTACGGCGACCAGCGCCGTCTGGAGATCGCTCGTGCCCTCGCAGGCAATCCAAAGCTGATCCTACTCGATGAGCCTACCGCTGGCATGAACCCGAACGAGACACTGGACGCGACCAACCTGATCCGCCGTCTGCGCGACCAGCTCGGCGTGACCGTGGTGCTGATCGAACACGATATGCGTCTAGTTATGGCGATCTCCGAGCGGATCTCGGTGCTGGACTATGGGACAAAAATCGCCGAGGGCGACGGTCAGGTGATCCGCTCGAACCCACGGGTGATTGAGGCATACCTCGGCAAGGGCGCGGCAGGTATGGCCGCCCACCCGTCGGCGTAGGGAAGGAATCCGTATGGCCCTGCTTGAACTTCAGGATGTTCACACCTACTACGGGAAGATCCACGCTCTCAAAGGAATCTCGATCAAGATCGAGAAGGGCGAGATCGTCACGCTGATCGGGTCGAACGGCGCGGGGAAGAGTACGACCCTGCGCACGATCTCGGGGTTGCTGACCCCGCGCCAGGGTCGCGTGCTGCTTAATGGGCAGCCCATCCACCAGATCCCTCCTCACGAGATTGTGAAGTTGGGCGTGGCCCAGTCGCCTGAGGGCCGACGGATCTTCCCCCGGCTGACGGTGCTGGAGAACCTGGAGATGGGCGCGTACCTGCACGACACGCGCAGCGAGGCATACCACAATGATCTGGAGCGAGTACTGACGCTCTTCCCGCGTTTGCGTGAGCGGCTGGTGCAGAAGGGTGGCACGCTCTCGGGCGGTGAGCAGCAGATGCTGGCGATTGGGCGTGCCCTGATGACTCGACCCTCGGTGCTGCTGCTCGATGAGCCGAGCATGGGCCTGGCTCCGGTGTTGGTCGAACAGATCTTCGAGATCATTCAGGAGATCAACGCGCAGGGCATGACTGTGCTGCTAGTCGAGCAGAACGCCCTCCAAGCGCTCAGCGTCGCCCACCGTGGCTACGTCCTCCAGACCGGCGAGATTGTGCTTGAAGATAATGCTAAGGCACTGAGCGAGAACGAGATGGTGCAGAAGGCGTATCTTGGTCTGGAGTAGCCGATGACCGCACCAACGACGATCCGCTCGCTGAGCGTTGAAACCCTCGACATTCCGCTCTTTGCCCCCTTCGGCATCTCCGGTGGCGCCCAGGATGTCGCCCGCAATCTACTTGTCACTGTTGCTCTGGCCGACGGCACTCTGGGCTACGGCGAGGCCGCGCCTTTCCCGGCCTTTAATGGCGAGACCCAGGCTAGCACCCGCGCCGCGATTGAATTGATTCGGCCCACCATCGAGGGCGCGGACGTGCGTGAGTGGCGACCTCTGGCCTCCGCCCTGCGCGAACATATCGGTACTGCTGGCTCGGCCCGCTGCGCGATTGAGACGGCCATCCTCGACGCGCTCACTAAGCGCGCCCAGATGCCGCTCTACGCCTTCTTCGGCGGCGCGGGCAGAAGCCTAGAGACCGATATGACCATTACCACGGGTAGCGTGGAGCAGGCCAGCAGCGCTGCCCAAGAGATCCTCGCTCGTGGGATTACGGCGATCAAGGTCAAGATCGGGTCGGGCAATCTTGATCTTGATCTCGCCCGCCTGGTGGCTATTCACGCGGTAGCCCCCAACTCGCCGCTGATCCTCGACGGCAACGGCGGCATGAGCGCCGATGAGACTCTGGAACTAATGGACGCATTGCGCCTCCAGAATATTCGTCCGGCCCTGCTGGAGCAGCCTGTCCCCGGCGATGACTGGGCGGGTATGGGCCAACTGGCGCGCTGGGACGGTGCCCCGCTGGCCGCCGATGAGACAGCTTCGAGCGCGGCAAATGTGCTGCGGATTGTGTCTGAGCAGGCTGCCCAGGTGGTGAACATCAAGCTGATGAAAGCGGGCGTTGTCGAGGCGCTTGATATCGCCGCCATTTGCCGGGCCGCCCAGCTACGCCTGATGATCGGCGGTATGCTTGAGTCAGTCCTGGCCATGACCATGTCGGCGCACTTCGCTGCTGGCCAGGGCGGGTTCAGCTTCATCGATCTCGACACGCCCATGTTTATGGCCGAAAACCCCTTCGAGGGCGGCTTCCGCCAGACCGGCGCACGCCTCGACCTGAGCCATATCAGCGCCGGCCACGGGGTGCAGCCTCGGTAGGGAGTCGGCAATAATGGCTGGCGACTGAAGTCGCGCCTGTGGGGCGTTCCGCTGGGCGTCGGCCTGCGCCGACGCCGGAGCCGCCCGCGTCGGCGGGCGGTCGGCCACCGGCCCTGGCGCTGCGACTTTAGTCGCGAGCGATGTAAAAATGCACAGCCAATTTTGTACATCCTGACCATAGCCTCCTGCAAGTGCGCCCGCTATACTAGCCCTACATACCATCGGAGCAGCACTGAAGCCCTCCTGGCACCGGCCACGGTGTTGCACGGGGCTCGTTTTGTATAGGGGGTATTGATGGAGACTCGGATCTTAATTGCTGATGACGAGCCGCTGATTCGTATGAATCTGCGCGAGACGCTCCAAGAGCAGGGCTATCTGGTAATCGGCGAGGCTGGCGATGGCCAGAGCGCTGTGAATATTACTCGCCAACTGCGGCCCGATCTAGTGCTGCTCGACGTCAAGATGCCCCATATGGACGGCCTCTCGGCGGCGAAGATCATCCACGACGAGGCGCTGGCCCCGGTTCTCATACTCACTGCCTACAGCTCCCGCGATTTGGTAGATCAGGCCCGTGACGCGGGCGTGCGGGGCTATCTGATCAAGCCTGTGCGCGACGCTGAATTGATGCCCTTGATCGAAGTGACGCTGGCCCGCTGGAGCGAGCAGACCGTGCGTAAGCGGGAGTTGCTTCAACTGCGCGACCGTCTGGAGTCTCGCAAGCTGATCGAACGGGCGAAAGGTCACTTGATGGATAGTCAGGGCATTAATGAGGCCCAGGCGTTCCGCAGAATTCAGCAGTTGGCCATGAATAACCGGAAGACCATGCGCGATGTGGCCCAGGCGATCATGCTCGCGCAGCAGATTGCGATGTGATCAGAGCCTGCGGGCGAGACGCCCACGCTCCCAGAATGTGGTATGCTCGGGGTCGGCGGACATCCGCCTGCCCCGAGTTTTTTTCTATCTGAGACGGTTATCCACCGGACGAACACCACCGCCAAGAAAATGGCTATCGGCTATCGGCTATCGGCTATCGGCTATTTCTACAGTTGTAGTTTGAATCACCCCCCCCTAGCCCCCCCGCAAGCGGGGGGGAAC
>JBAXMH010000222.1:0-7934 GCA_037134395.1 Chloroflexales bacterium | reverse complement strand
CTCTCGTTTATCCACGATGTGACCGAGGGCAAGCGGGCGGAAGCAGCTCTGCATATACTCTGCACGGGTTAAAGCTAGACATTTTATGGAAAGGCGTTTTACCGCATCAGTATGCAGAAAATCCCCTCTGTACGAATGTCCAAGATTCAGCCGTGCAGAGTATAAGAGCGAAGCCAAGGCGCAGCGTCAGGTGCAGGCGCTGGAAGCACTCAGCACCACCCTTACTGCGATCACGGTCGAGCTTGAGCCGGAACGATTGATGAAACTCATCGTCAAGCATGCCGCAGATCTGTTGGCGGTGGATGTGGCCGAGTTGATGACCTACGATGACA
This sequence comes from Chloroflexales bacterium, assembly GCA_037134395.1. Taxonomy (GTDB): domain Bacteria; phylum Chloroflexota; class Chloroflexia; order Chloroflexales; family Chloroflexaceae; genus Oscillochloris. Next base: position 7,602 of record JBAXMH010000222.1, on the reverse strand, counting down.
TCTGCGGCGACCTCATACTAGTCGCCCGCTTCCCGCCCGCACAGATGGGTCATCGCCAGGAACTCGACACCGGTGCCTTCGGCTACGCCGCCCGTACCCGCCAGAGCCTCATCCTGAACGACTATCCGGCTTGGCCAGAGGCACTCCCCGCGATAATTACCCTGGGTCTGATCTGCGTACTTGTTGTCCCGATGCTTCAGGGCGACCGGTTGGTTGGTATCCTTGGCGTGGGAATAACCCAGCAGGGGCGTACCTTCACGACCGACGATGAACGACTGTTAACGCTGTTTGCCCAGCAGGCAACGGTGGCGATCATCAATGCCCGACTGAACACACAGTTGCTGATTGACCCGCTCACGGGAGTCCACAATCGTGGGCGCTTTTTCGGATTGGCCAAGCAGATGCTGCATGATGCGGAAGCAACCGGGCAGTTGGTTGGAGTCGCGATCTTGGATCTGGATCACTTCAAGCAGGTAAATGATACCTACGGCCACCGTGTGGGCGACGACGTGCTACGCGGGATCGCGGCACACTGCGTGGCGTTGCTCCCGCTAGAGGCCGTCATCGGACGGATCGGCGGCGAGGAGTTCGGCGTCATTTTCCCCGATATGGATGAATCCACCACCGTGGCGGCGCTTGATGTCGTACGCCAGCATATCGCCGAGACGCCGGTGCCTACACGACAAGGCAAGCTCACGGTCACGATGAGCGTCGGGGTGACAACACTTGATTCAGGTAACGAGATGATCCTCGACGAATTGCTGGATCAGGCAGATCGGGCGCTCTACCAGGCAAAGCGAGATGGGCGCAATCGCATCTGCACATTCACCGCGAATGCGAAAGCCCTTGCAGAAACCCGATCTGCACCGCATGTCGTACTGCCTCAGCGTTTTCGGGATGAAGATCGTACGTCGAAACATAGCGAAAGGTAATCCATTAATGCTAGATTTTTTACAACCGTTTGACAGTACATACCAAAAGATGGGGGATACGTTATGCGAGAGCGAACAACGCTATCGCCAGCTAATCGAACATGCGCCCGCCATGATCGCCGTGCATCAAAATGAACAATTTGTCTATATTAATTCCGCTGGGGCGCAATTCCTGGGGGCATCAACTCCTGCCCAGATCATTGGCATGTCGCTTTGGAAGATAGTCCCAGAAGAACTCCGAACATTCGTACAATCACAAATTAACCTCATTAAAGATCAGAAGGTGAAGTCTCCCGTTAGTGAGCAAGTCGTCGTGCGAATTGACGGTGAACGCATATATGCGCAAGTGACGGGGATTCCGGTCATGTATCAGGGGAAGCCAGCAATCCAGTTAGTGATGATTGACATCACCAAGCGCAAGCATGCCGAGATAGAGATTGCCCGACACGCACATATGATGACGGCGCTCTATGAAACCACGCGCAATCTGATCGAGGAACACAACGTTTCGCAGTTGCTGGCCACCATTGTGGAGCGAGCGACGCAGCTTGTGGGGGCAATAGGTGGGGGCTTGTATGTGTGCGAGCCGGATCAGCGTCAGGTACGCTGCGTTGTTTCGTATAATACCCCCTACGATCCAACGGGCACCATCCTCATGTTTGGCGAAGGTATAGCGGGGCGGGTCGCCATGACAGGGATACCGCTGATCATCAATGATTACCATGCCTGGGAGGGACGGGTACCCATCTACGAACAAGAAAACCCATTTTCCAAGGTGTTGAGCGTACCGATGATCTGGCAGGAAGCGGTGATTGGAGTACTCTACATGTTGGGCCATAACTCCGAAGTGCCATTCACCCAAGACGACCAGCAGGTGGCGATGCTCTTTGCGAACCATGCGGCTATCGCCGTGCAAAATGCGCGCATGATCGAGCAGGTGCAGGGCTACACCACCACTCTTGAGGAGCGGGTGATCGAACGTACCCAGAAATTACAGGATGAGAATGAGCAGCGGAAGCAGGCTGAGGCGCACCTGAAGACATCGCTCAAGGAAAAAGAACTGCTGTTGCGCGAAGTGTATCACCGTGTCAAGAATAATCTCCAGGTCATTTCCAGCATCCTCAACTTGCAGGCGAGCCATTACGAGGAAGATCTCTATATTGTCTCCATCCTGAAAGAGATGCAGGGCCGTGTCCGCTCAATGGCACTCGTCCACGAGAAGCTGTACCAGACCAAAGACATGGTCATGATTGATTTTGGCGACTATGTACGCCATTTAGTCGCGATGCTGCTCCCTACACACAACATTACGACGGAAACGGTACTGCAAGACATTTCTATTGCGCATATCTCGTTGGGGTTAGATACCGCCGTGCCGTGCGGTCTGATTATAAACGAGCTTATTTCAAATGTATTTAAATATGCTTTTCCAGATCTTCATAATTTTCAAAATAAAGAAACCAATTACATCATGAAGAAAATTACCATTTCAATGGAATTAACGGATTCTCATCACTACGTACTAATTCTCGCAGATAATGGCATTGGCCTTCCCACAGCGTTGGATATCCAGAATACAAAGACACTTGGCTTACAACTGGTCGTGCTACTCGTTGAACAGTTGGGTGGAACCATTCAGGTTAATCGTGAAGGTGGGACGACGTTTCGCATTATATTCAGTCCAATCATCTACGCGAATCGCAGGGGAAATACATAATTATGTCAAAAGCCAGTGTACTCGTAGTCGAAGACGAGAGAATCGTCGCGAGAGATATTCAGCTCATCTTAGAACGTTCGGGCTATCATGTACCAGCGATTGCTGTTTCGGGAGTCCAAGCCATCGCTCATGCTATTCAGTATCAACCCGATCTCGTCTTGATGGATATTGTGTTGCAAGGCGACATGGATGGCATTCAGGCTGCCAACCAGATCAATCAGCGCTATGACATCCCGATCATCTATCTCACAGCCTACGGTGACAACGCGATGGTGAATCGCTCCAAAGCGAGCGAACCCATCGCCTATATCACAAAACCGTACGAAGAACATAACCTCCTGATGTCCCTTGAGATTGCGCTGAATCAATTCAGGCGAAGTCAACGCCGTACGGATGAGACGCTCCGGCGATCAGAAGAGTTGTGGCGCACCGTGTTTGCGGCGGCAAGCGATGCCATCCTGCTGATGGATGAAGAGTTCAATCTCATCCGGTGCAACACCGCCGCGCAAAGGGTCTATGGGTACACCGAAAGCGAATTGCTTACTCTCACGATGCACGACATCCATGTGCCGGAGGGAACTGTCCCTGTTAAGCTACAGCTCCACGTGCCGGTGAGTACCCGCGATGATCTCTGGGAGACTCGTCACCGCCGCAAGGATGGGACGATCTTTCCGGTTGAGGTCAGCACCGAGTCCTTTGAGATTTCAACTGGACGTCGGTACGTCCATATCGTCCGTGACATCACCGTCCGCAAGCGAGAAGAAGAAGCTCTACGCACCAGTGAGCGGCGGAGCCTGGCGGCGCTGAATGCCTTAACCTCGCATATTGCCCTTTTGAACGAGTTCGGCGAAATCATTACGGTCAATCAGGCATGGCGCGATTACGCACACGCCAATGCGCCACGACCCGCACCTACATTCGAGGGTGCGAATTATCTCACAATTTGCGACAAGGTACCGGTTGATTCTCACGACAAAGCAACCGCACAGGCGGTGGCAGCCGGTATCCGTGCCGTGATCCGGGGCGAGATAACCCGTTTTCATCTCGACTACGGCTACCTCTGCTCGTTGTCAACCGAGCAACGCTGGTTTGATGTCCGCGTGACGCGCTTTACCGGCGACGGGCCGGTCTATGTCACCGTCGCTCACGAAGATATTAGCGCCCGCAAACAGGCTGATCTTGTTTTGCTTGACAACAAAGAGCAGATTCGCCTCCAGAAAGAGCGCGCTGAGGCGCTCGCCGAAATCTCGCTTGCCTTGAGCGAAACCCTCAACGATGACGAAGCCCTTGACCTCGTCGCCAATCGTGTGTCCACATTGATCGGCGATCTGTGTATCGTGATGATGCTATCAAACGATGGGCAGCATCTCGACGCAGCAGCAATCCATAACTGCGACCCTGACGTCACGCACTTTGTGCGCGGAGTGCTGTTGTCCAAAAGATACCATCTTGGCGAAGGACTCGCCGGGTACGTTGCGCAGACCGGCGAAGCCATCCTGATCCCCGAGGCATTGCCTGAAGATATCCGTGCCATGAGCAACCCTGTCATCCATGCTGAACTCGATCATGTTGACATTTATGGTGCATTATTCATGCCTCTTATATCGGAAGGCAAAATCCTCGGCGTCCTCGGCATCACACGTAACCGGCCCGGGTGTCCCTATACACTTGACGACCAGACTTTCATGCAGGATATCGCCCATCGCGCTGCGCAAACCATCACGAATGCGCGCTTATATCGCGATGCGCAGCGTCATGCGAAAAACCTCGAAGCACTACACGCAATTGATGCCGCCATTACCAGTAGTTTTGACCTGCGGGCGATACTGAACGTCGTGGTATCCCAGACCATCGCTCAACTCGGTGTGGATGCCGCTGCGGTACTCTTGCTCAACCCAGACACGCATACCCTCAGTTATGCTGCGGGGTACGGCTTTCGCGGCAAAGCCATCGAGCGTGAGTGCGTGCGGTTGGGCGTGGGCTATGCGGGCCGGGCCGCACTTGAGCGACACGTCATCAGCATAAATAGCGTGGACGAAACCAATTCGGACTTCGCTGACGCGGCGGTGTTAGTGGGTGAGAATATTGTCTGTTGCCACGCCGCACCGCTGATCGCCAAAGGCCACGTCAATGGGGTGTTGGAAGTCTTTGTCCGCACACATCACGACAGAGACGACGAATGGGTGGGATTTCTTGAGACTCTGGCCCAGCAGGCCGCCATTGCCGTAGACAGCGCCCAGCTCTTTGAAAATCTGCAACGCTCCAACTTGGAATTGTTTCTGGCGTATGACGCCACAATTGAAGGCTGGTCACGGGCAATGGATATGCGTGACCGCGAGACAGAGGGGCACACCCAGCGGGTCACCGAACTGACGGAACGTATGGCGCGAGCGACTGGGATGAGCGAGTCCGTAATTGTCCATATGCGGCGCGGCGCACTGCTCCACGATATGGGCAAAATGGGCGTGCCGGATAATATTCTGCTTAAACCAGGCAAACTCACGGAGGAAGAATGGGTGATCATGCGCCAACATCCGCAGTATGCCTATGATATGCTCGCGCCCATCAGCTACCTGCGTCCGGCGCTTGACATCCCGTACTATCATCACGAGAGGTGGGACGGCATGGGCTACCCACACGGACTCAAGGGCGAGCAGATCCCGCTGGCGGCGCGGCTCTTCGCGGTGGCAGATGTATGGGACGCCCTACGCTCCAACCGACCCTACCGTCTGGGCTGGCCCGAGGACAAAGTACAGGCGCACATCCGCACGCTGGCCGGAACCCACTTCGACCCCAAAGCGGTTGAAGTCTTCTTTCAGGTGATGGATGAGACAGCGTCTCTCCTAGGGCGGCAGATTGGTGTTATTCGCCAGGAGACCGAACAGGCATCGGCAAATGGTCTGTACCATACCACCGAAAGGCGAAAGTCCTAGCACAGATTGTCGTTCTTCGCCCGTGACTGCGCAGCGATGCCCTGCTTATAGGCGATCAGCTTATCGAGCAGGGCCGGGTCGGATGTGGCGAGGATCTGTATGGCCAGCAGACCCGCGTTGCGTCCGCCGCCGATGGCGACGGTGGCCACCGGCACCCCGGCAGGCATTTGCACGATCGAGAGGAGCGAGTCGAGTCCGCTGAGAGCTTTGCTCTGCACAGGCACACCAATCACCGGCAGAGGCGAGTAGGCGGCGAGCATACCGGGCAGGTGAGCGGCCCCACCGGCCCCGGCGATGATCACGCGCAGGCCACGAGTGTGGGCTGTTGTCCCGTACTCGGCCATATCCTGCGGCGTGCGGTGCGCCGAGACAACCCGCAGTTCGTAGGCGATGCCGAACTCCCGACATACATCTGCCGCGCCCTGCATCGTTGGCAGGTCGCTGTCACTCCCCATCACAATTCCCACTATCACAGCATCTCCACAATGGAGTTTTGGTACGATGCTGGCGGTTTTGCCGCCAGCACCGTACCTAAAACTATATATCCACAAGATCCGCCGCCCGCAGAGCCAGAGACTCGGCCTCGGCGAGGGTTGCGCCCAGAGCGGTTACGTGGCCCATCTTCCGGCCCACCCGCGACTCACGCTTGCCATAGAGGTGCAGGTAGGTACCCGGCACGTCCAGGGCGGCCCGCAGGGCGTCGGGGCCAACTGGCCCGGCCCGCCGACCGAGCAGGTTCACCATGACCGCCGCTGGAGTGCGCAGATCGGTGGGGGCCAGAGGCCAGCCGATCACCGCTCGCAGATGGTTCTCGAACTGCGATGTGACACATGCCTCAATCGTGTAGTGGCCCGAGTTGTGCGGCCTCGGAGCCATCTCGTTGAAGAGGATCTGGCCGTTATCCAGGGCAAAGAGTTCGACGCCGAAGATACCCACACCGCCGACGGCCTCTACTGCAGACAGAGCAAGGGCCGTCGCCTCAGCCGCTACGTCCGCCGGGATCGCTGCTGGAGCGCGCACAAGGTGACAGATATGGTGGCGCTGCACCGTCTCGACAACCGGATAGGCCCGTGCCTCGCCGTTGCGCCCGCGCACGACCATCACCGCCAATTCACGCGAGAAAGGGACGAACGCCTCGGCAAGCAGCGGACTGCCGCCATAGGCGAGCCGCTTCCAGGCCGGCAGCACATCGCTCGGGCCGTACAGGGTGACATTTCCATAACCATCGTAGCCGTTGCGGCGGGTCTTGAGCAGCAGCGGCCAGCCAAGATCCTCAGCGATGGGCAACAGATCATCTGGGACACTCACGCAGCGGAAGGCGGGCACCCGCAGCCCCGCCGCCGCGATGCGCTCCTTCTGGAAGAGTTTATCCTGCACCACAGCCAGCGTCAGTGCCCCAGGATAGACCGGCAGCCCACGTGCTTCCAGGCTCGCCAGGATGGTCGCATCAACAAACTCATTCTCTAAGGTCGCCAGATCACATTGGCGAGCGAACAGATCAAGGAGATTCGGATCTTCCCACGCGCCCACAATCTCCGCCTGCGTCAGCCGACCGGCGGGGCTATCGGCACTGCGCTCGAAGATCACCATCTCCACACCAAGCGAGATAGCGGCCTGCGTGAGCATCTGGGCGAGTTGTCCGCCCCCAAAAATACCTAGTCGAATCATAGGGTGCCATCATAGCGGTAGTTGCGGGGCCGCGCAAGCGGAGGGGAACAATGCATTGATTCCCCCCCGCTTGCGGGGGGGCTAGGGGGGGTGATTAAAACTACAACTGTCGTAATAGCCGATAGCCGATAATCGGGCATCAGCGGCCATTTTCATCGGGTGTTGTGCGCGCAGGGCTGATGCAAAGTCAGTGACCCCCCTCTCCCCCTGCCCCCTCTCCCACCAGGGGAGAGGGGGTATCCCGCACCAGAAAGAGATCCGGCTCCCCTCCCCCCGCGTGGGGGAGGGGCTGGGGGTGGGGGAGCGGGCAGCAATCTGAGGACTTTGCAACAGCCCTGGTTGTGCGCGAATC
>JBAXMH010000221.1:0-7944 GCA_037134395.1 Chloroflexales bacterium | reverse complement strand
TTCACGAAGCGGGCGAAGCAGGTGCTTCAGCTCGCAACCGAGGAGGCGCGCAGCTTTAATCATCCCTACATCGGTACTGAGCATATTCTGCTTGGCCTGATCCGCGAGAGCGAGGGGATCGCTGCGCGTGTGCTCGATGACCTCGGGGTAAAGCTGGCCCAGGCCCGCAGCGCGGTCGAGTTTATTGTCGGCGTCGGCGAGGGTGCGACCGTCAATGATCAGGAACTCACGGCCCGCGCCCAGAAGGTGATTAAGTACGCCATTGAGGAGGCTAACCGCCTCAATCATCACTATATCGGCACCGAACACCTGCTCCTCGGCCTCGTGCGCAACGGCGAGGGTGTGGCCACCGGTGTCCTCGACATTATGGGTGTCTCCCTGGAGCAGGTGCGCAATCAGGTGATGCGCGTGCTGCGCCACGGTACCGCCGGTACGACCGAGCAGCGCGGCGGTACCCCTGGACAGCCCGCCGCTCAGCGCCAGTCGAAAACCCCTTACCTCGATGCCCTCGGTACCGATCTCACCGATATGGCCGAGGCTGGGCGACTCGACCCGATTATCGGGCGCAACCACGAGATTGAGCGCGTTATCCAGATTCTCTCGCGCCGTACCAAGAATAACCCGGCCCTGATCGGTGAGCCCGGCGTCGGTAAAACGGCGATTGTCGAGGGGCTGGCCCAGCGCATTATTCAGGGCGATGTCCCGGATAGCATTAAGGGTAAGCGCGTTGTCACCCTCGATATGGGTGCCCTAGTGGCGGGCACAAAGTATCGCGGCCAGTTTGAGGAGCGGCTCAAGCGGGTGATTGATGAGATCAAGGAGACCCGCTGCATCCTCTTCATTGATGAGTTCCACACGATCATTGGGGCGGGCGGTGCCGAGGGTACCCTCGACGCGGCGAACATCCTCAAGCCGGCCCTCTCGCGTGGCGAACTCCAGACGATTGGTGCCACCACCCTTGATGAGTACCGTAAGTATATCGAGCGCGACGCCGCCCTCGAACGGCGCTTCCAGCCGGTCATGGTTGATGAGCCATCCCTGGAAGATACTGTCCTCATCCTGCGCGGCATTAAGTCGCGCTACGAGGATTTCCACCAGCTCCAGATCTCTGATGAGGCAATTAAGGCTGCTGCTGCGCTCTCTGCACGCTATGTGCCCGACCGCCAGCTTCCTGATAAGGCGATTGACCTGATTGATGAGGCGGCATCCCGCGTGCGGATGTATCGCTCGGCCACCCCGCCTCAGCTCCGCGACGCCCTGCGCGGGCTGGAGGCTCTGCGCAAAGAGCGTGAGGCCGCTATTGAGGATCAGCAGTTCGATCTCGCCTCCGATATGCGCGAGCGCGAGGATCGCATGCAGGCTCGTATTGCGCAGATCGAGAGCGAGATGGGTGCCGATAGTGGCGAGCGCACCATCGAGCGCCCCTATGTCACGGAGGAGGACATCGCTGAAGTCGTCGGGATGTGGACGGGCATTCCGGTCACGCGGCTCAAGGGCGATGAGACCATCCGCCTCATGCAGATGGAGAACTTTCTGCACGGTCGCGTTATCGGCCAGCAAGAGGCTATCGTTACCATTTCCAAGGCGGTGCGCCGCGCCCGCGCCGGCCTCAAAGATCCCAAGCGACCTATCGGTAGCTTTATCTTCCTTGGCCCCACCGGCGTCGGTAAGACCGAATTGGCCAAGACTCTGGCCGAGTTCATGTTTGGTTCCGAAGAGTCGCTGATCAAGATTGATATGTCCGAGTTTCAGGAGCGCCACACCACCTCGCGGCTGGTCGGCTCGCCCCCCGGCTATGTCGGCTACGGCGAGGGTGGCCAGCTCACCGATGCGGTGCGCCGTAAGCCCTACAGTGTAGTCCTCTTCGATGAGATTGAGAAGGCTCATCCCGATGCCTTCAACCTACTGCTCCAGGTGCTGGAGGACGGCAACCTCACCGACGGCAAGGGCCGCAAGGTTGACTTCCGCAACACGATCATCATCATGACCAGCAACGTTGGCACCGAACATATCCGCCGTGCCTCGCGGATCGGCTTCGGCGGCAACGCCAACGAGATTGATAACGATGATACTCGGCGTAAGGTAGACGACGCCCTCAAGCAGCTCTTCCGGCCCGAGTTCCTCAACCGTATTGATGCGACGATCATCTTTCACCCGCTCACCACCGACGAGATCCACCAGATCACCACGATTATGCTCAAGCGGGTGCAGCGGCAACTGGCTGAACACCAGATTGCGATTGATGTACGCACGGACGCCCTTGACCTCCTGGCTCGCCGTGGGTACGACCCGGCTTTCGGCGCACGGCCCCTGCGCCGGATTATTACCAACCTCATCGAGGATCCTCTGGCTGAAGGGCTCCTGGCCGGTCGCTTCCTGACCGGTGATATGGTCATTATTGATACGCAAGACGACCTGTTACGCCTGCGCTCGCAGCGCCAGATTGACACGGAGGAGACCGAATCGGTTCAGCCTGAGGAGAGTCCCGCCTTGGTGTAAATGTCCTCACACACGGCTTTGGCGGGGCGCAGAACAAAGATCCGGGGAGAAGTTGCTTCTCCCCGGATCTTTGTGTCATCTCAGCTTCCTAATCTGGCAACGTTGCGGTAATACTAGTGTGTATAATGATCCCTACAATCCAGATAGAACTACTGTACCATCAAATTTTCCCATGACACATCCCGACACAACAATCCTCATTTGCACCAGTGATCGTGGTACCTTAATTGACATGACTATTCGCAGTACGTTCGTCTGTATTTACCCCGAATTTAAGCTGGTGATTGTTGACAAAATTAGCAACATCCGTACCAAACAGACAACTGCCCCTTTTCGCAGTGATCCGCGCCTGCGATACATCCACTCCTACACGTACCGCCTCAGCACAGTACTGAATACCGAACTCATCGTCAGCAACACCGACGTAGTAATTATCACCGACGATGGCTGCGCGGTACCGCCAAGAGGGGCTGGGCCTGGCCCCTGAGCCACAACCCCGTACAGGTGGCTTTCTTGGACTCGCTGATGCGTAGAGGTGCAGCATGCTGACAGCAGTAATCGACCTAGAATACGGTGCGCTCCCCGATCAGATCACGCTGCCGGAGCGCTATGGGCAAGCCCTGGTGCTGATCCGCATCGCCGATGTGCCAGTTGGACAGGTATATGTGTCGCTGCTCCACGGCCAGATCGACAGCACCGACCTACAGGCGCAGATCAACCAGGCCCTGGGCCAGCCCGCATGCCGACGGTGGATTCACACCACCCTCGGCCTGAATGAGCCTGCACCCAGGGCGTCGGACGTCAGTGTCGCTGTGTGTACTCGCAATCGCCCCGACGACCTGCGGCGCTGCCTGGAAAGCCTGATGGCTCTACCTGACGACGGCCAGGAGCTGCTGGTGATCGACAGCGCACCATCCGACCAGCGCACCCGCGATCTGGTGGCGACCTTTCCCCGCCTGCGCTACCTGCGTGCGGATCGACCCGGCCTGTCGGTGGCGCGGAACCTGGCTATGCGCGAGGCCCACGGCGCGATTGTCGCATTTACCGACGACGATGCGGTGGTCGACAGCGGCTGGCTGCGGGCGCTTGCGCGCGGCCTCAACGACCCGCTCGTGGCATGCGTCACCGGGCTGACGATGCCGCTAGAGTTTGAGACTGAGGCCCAGCTTGCCTTTGAGCGCTGGATGTCGTCCGGTCGGGTCTTCGAGCGGCGTGAGTTCTACGACCGCTGGTACGATCCACTGAGCGCTGACGCGATAGGCTCGGGCAACAATATGGCCATTCGTCGTAGTGCGTGGCACGAGATAGGCCCGTTCAGCACAGCCTTTGGTGTTAGCAGCGAGGTGCGCAGTGGTGAGGCGGGGCTGTGGTTTAGCCAGGCTGTCACCTGGGGCTACAGGATTGTCTACGAGCCGGCGGCGCTGATCTGGCATCGGCACAGGGCCACTATGGCAGAGTTGATGACAGTAGCACGAGGCTACGGTATGGGCCACTCTGCGCGCACACTGCATCAGCTGCTCGTCTGGCATGAGGGTCGGGCTGTAGGCTCTATAACTAAGATCCTCCTGACCTATGCCCTGCCGCGCCTGATCGATGGCCTCGACCGCCAGCGGGGGACGCTCCTTGCACCAATGATGCTGGCGTGGCTACGAGGCTATCTTGAAGGGCCAGGAGCGTATCTGGCAGCCCGCCGTCAGATGCGCCAGCAGGGAGGTGAGCTATGACGACTCCCACGGTCTCGATCGTCATCCCAACCCGCAACCGCCGTCCGGCGCTCCAACAAACCCTGATGGCACTTGCGCGCCAGACTATCCCCCCGGATGAACTGGAGGTGCTGGTGGTGGTGGATGGTGGCACCGATGGAAGCGCTGATATGGTGCGGGCGCTGCGCGTGCCCTACACGCTGCGCCTGCTCGAACAACCAGCTCGGGGGGTCTCTTATGCGCGTAACTGGGGCGCAGCAGAGGCGCACGCTCCACTGCTGATCTCCTTCGACGACGATGTCGTCGCGGTGCCTGGGTTTGTTGCGGCGCACCTGCGGGCGCAACAGGGGCCAGGCGAGCGACTGGTACTCGGACCATACCTGCTGAACCTGCCCGGTCGGCCGAGTCTCGCCCAGATCTATGCGCGCACATGGTGGAGCGACCGGTTCCACGCTATGAGCCGCTCCGGCCACCGCTTTACCTTCGAGGATCTCGCCGCCGGCAACTTCTCTATCCCCTCGGCATTGTACGCTCGTATGGGTGGCTTCGATACGATCTTCAGGGGCTATGGCGTCAAAGACTATGAGTTTGGCGTCCGCGCGCTCAAAGCCGGGGCACAGTTCGCCTACGCCGCCGATGCCGTTGGCGACCACCGTGACTCCCAGTGCAGCATTCAGCGCGTGCTGCGCCGCATACGCGAGGAAGCGCGTAACGATGTCATCATGGGCACGCTTCACCCCGAGTTGCGGCCCGCACTAAAGGTCGCCTCGATACTTAGCCCATCCCAGTCGAGGCGGAACCGCTTGCTTCAGCGCCTGGCCCTGAACTGGCCCATCCTCGGCGACCGGCTCGTTATGGCGCTTCAGTCTCATGTCGAGAGCTATGAGCGGCGGCTACTTTACGCATACTGGTGGCGACTCATCGATGGCATCAAGATGTACTGGTACATCCGTGGCGTTGCTGAGCAGCTCGGTGGGCAAGAGGAGATCGCCGCCTATGTCGCGGCTGGGGAGCGGGCCGCCCGTGAGCGCCACCTCAAACTGGGCAGCCTGGAGCTAAGTGAGGGCCTCACCGCTTGCGCTTGTCGCCTTGACCAGGAGCGTCCGGATAGCGTCGAGCTGCGCTACAGAGGAACCCCCGTTGGCCAGATCCCCGCGCCGCCGGGGGCCGAGCCGCTGCGGGGCGCGCACCTAGCGGACGCACTGCGCCAGTGGCAAATGACGAAACCGCTGGCACTCGGGATCGCACCTATGATCCATCCGCCGCTTGCGACGTGGGCCACGGCTGGCGAGATGCCCAGCAGCGCCAAGTACAACTGTTGATTGCAACGCGAAGAAGGAGCTATGGTATATAACATCGTGGTCGCAATGCCATCGGCATCAATACTCGGCACTCATCACCTGAGATCCGACCTCTACAAAGAGCCTTCTCCCAGAGTCCACCAGGAGATGCCGGCGATCACAGTCTTGATCTGCACTTGTAATCGTGGCGACTCAGTACGGGCAACGATCAGCAGCGTGCTGGCCAACACATACGCTAAGTTCAAGCTGCTGATCATCGATCAGAGCAGCGATCAGCGCACCGCTCACGCAGTCGCCCAGTTTTGTGGCGACCGACACCTACGGTATATTCACACCAATACCTGCGGGAAGAGCTGGGCGATCAACATCGGTCTCTCGCTCACCACGACAGAGATTGTGATCATGACCGATGACGACTGCGAGGTGCCGCCGGACTGGATCGCCAAGATGGTCGCCCCCTTTCTATACCACCCCCAGGTCGGCATTGTCTTCTGCAATGTTGCCGCAGGCCCGCATGACAGCCTTACGGGGTTCGTCCCGATCAGCCGGAGATCACACCCGCTGCTGATCGAGGATCTGGCCCACTGGCAGACCTGCGATGGCGTCAACATTGGGATCGGGGCCGGCATGGCGATCCGGCGATCTGCCGCCAAGGCGATCGGCGGGTTCGACATCCGCTTCGGCCCCGGTGCCCATTTTCATAGCGCCGAAGATCTGGATTTCAGCCTCCACACTCTGGCGGCAGGCTACCAGATTTACCGCACGACAGTCGTGGACGTCATCCATTACGGCTTCCGCACATACGCTGAGGGCCGTCAGCTTACCCACAGAAGCCTGTTCGGGATCGGGGCGGTCTACGGCCAGCTGCTGCGGCGCGGCTACTGGATCTGCCTACGTTATTACGCCGCAGTCTTCAATGCGGTGGTGATTATGCCCGCCCTGAGAGATCTTGCCCATGTACGCCCTCCACGCAAGCTCGGACGTGCCATGTGGCTCCTGCGCGGTCTGATCGAAGGATTATGCGTCCGCCCGGTCTCACGTACGCAAGGACTTATCGGAATCCCAAAGACAACGATAACTTCATGAAACATAGTGTAACCTTCTTTGTAGAATGTGACGAACATGCTCGATCTCAATGTGGCTAACATTCTCGATCTCGTTGAGGATGTCCAGATCCTTCCTTCTGCCGATCAACCCGGTATCACCGTATTGATCTGTACTCGCAATCGTGGTGACTCGATTCGGGCGACGATCACAAGTATCCTGGCCAACACCTATACCAACTTCGAGGTGTTGATCGTTGACCAGAGTACCACCACAGGTACTGCCCAGGCCATCGGCGCGCTGTCCCACGATTCACGTATACGTTATGTCAATACGAATACCTGTGGTCTCAGCATCGCCAGAAATATTGGCCTTGCGCTCAGCCACAATGATCTCGTGATCATGACCGACGATGATTGTGAGGTACCGCCAGACTGGATCGCCCAAATGGCTGCGCCGTTCCTCCAGCACCCCCAAGTTGGCATCGTTTTCTGCGATGTTGTCGCCGGCCCCCATGATCGTCGTGCGGGATTTGTGCCGGTCAGCCTGAGCGCATACCCGCTGCTGATCGAAGATCTGGCCCACTGGCAAACCTGCGACGGCGTCAATATTGGGATCGGGGCAGGTATGGCGATCAGACGCTCTGTTGCCGAGGAAATCGGCGGGTTCGATACCCTCTTTGGCCCCGGCGGGCTGTTTCGCAATGGTGATGATATTGACTTCACGCTGCGTGCCCTCGCCGCAGATCATCAAATCTGTCGGATCAACCATGTGAGTGTCATTCATCACGGGTTCCGCACTTTCCAGGAAAACCGTGCGCTTATGCGCGGCGCGATGTACTCGGCAGGAGCGGCCTATGGCCGACTGATCCGCAGTGGCCAGTGGCGAGCGATCTCATCCTACATCGCCATGTTTATCGCAATGGTGATCGTGCCAATCATCGAAAACCTGCGACGCCGACAGGTACCGCCTGTTCTTGGACGGGTTATCTGGCTTGTTCGTGGTCTTGTTAAAGGGCTGTGGATGCCCGCACGCAAGCCAAACCACGATGGTATCAGCGTGTAGATGCGTTGCGCGTTCCTCCCTTCTCTGGGTGGTATAATACGCCCCATGGCAAAGTCGCGCACCATCTTCGTCTGCCAGCAATGCGGCGCTCAGCAGAGCCGCTGGATGGGCAAGTGTCCTGACTGCGACACATGGGACAGCTTCGTCGAGCAGGTCGAGGCGAAACAGCCCAGCGGTAAGGTGCGTGAGGGGGCCGTTGTTGGCTCTCGCCCCCTGCGTCTGCGTGATGTCTCCGTCGGTGGATTTCAGCGCCTCCCCATCCTTGGCGAAGAGTTTACCCGTGTTCTGGGCGGGGGTCTCGTCCCTGGCTCCGTGGTGCTGATCGGCGGGGA
>JBAXMH010000220.1:0-7950 GCA_037134395.1 Chloroflexales bacterium | reverse complement strand
CGCCCTCAGCCACATCCATCCCCGCGCCCTCGGCCACATCCATCCCCGCGCCCTCGGCCACATCCATCCCCGCGCCCTCGGCCACGGCCACACCAACAGGCACGTCTGTTGTGTCCGTGCCAACTAGCACGGTGTCGCCAATCAGCACCGTCCTGCCGACTGGCACATCTATAATACCCACCATTACGCCAACGAATACACCGGCGCACGTTGATGCACATATCGGTCAGGAATACCAGTTGAAGGGCAAGGACCTGACCTTGACAATCACGGTGAGCAACAACGGCCCCGACGACCTCATAGGAGCCATTGTGGATGATCCTCTGCCTGATCCCGCGCCGGGCACCACGTGGGCATGGACCTGCACCGCAACCGGCGGCGCAGACTGTGGTATCTCCCTGGCGAGAACCGCGAATAATGTCAGTGAGGGGGAAACCTCAACCCAGATCATCACCGGGACGGGCAACATCAAACAGCAGTTAGGCCACCTCCCGGTAGGAGGATTGGTGGTCTTCACGGTGAAGGGCACCCTGAACAATATCCATCAGTGGAGCAATACGCCGGTGCTGATCCTTCCATCTGGGGCGATCAACAAGCAGGGCGTGGCACCCTCCGCCCCTACCGTTGGGCAATTCCAAGTCATGCTTCCGCTCATTCAGCGTATCTAGTACTCCATCCGAACTTCTTTAAAGAGCCAAAGGGAGTTTTTGCGGAGAGGGACAAGCCCTCTCCGCAAAAACTCCCAACTCGGCATCGAAGCTCAGACGCAATACTAGTAAAGCCACTCCTCAATGTGGTACAGGGCTACACGCGGATGTCCCTGCGTCGCCAGACGCGCCCCGGCCTTCAGTTCGTCCATCTGGGCGTCGAGGGCAGATGAGGACAGGGGCACGATGCCGAGATCACGCATCCGGCTTGTGTAGTCGCTGTCGTCCGACACAATCAGCGGCGAAATGTACACCAGGTCGCCCGCATCGAGTCCCATCGCGGTCAGTACTGACAGCGACTGCGCAACGTGCTGGGGGGCCAGGGATTGGCCGCCCACCCCGGCCAGCAGAATGATCCCCACATGGATGCCCGCCATCTTAATCCGCTCAACGGTTGTGATGCACTGCTGCGGCGAGCCGGGCTTGTTGAGCAGGTTGAACACCGCCTCGTCACCGCTCTCTAGCCCAATATAGACCCGCCGCACTCCCGCAGCGCGTAGCTCGGCGTACTCATCCGTGGTCTTCTGCTCGGCCCCAAAGATGTCCAGAAAGGCATAGAGATCCTGGGCAGGCAATTCGTCGTGGATCACCTGGAGCAACTCTCGCAAGCGTTGCTGTGAGACAATCAGCGCGTTAGCATCGCCCAGGAAGATTGATCGCCGCATCCCCAACCCCCGCCCGAGGAGTGCCTTCACCTGCTGAATATGCTGGCGCAACGCCACTGGCGACTTGACCCGGAAGTGCCGATCACGGTAGAAGCTACAGAAGGTGCAGCGATTCCAGCTACAGCCCTCCGTCATCTGGAGCACCAGGGCGCGATACTGATCCGGCGGCACAATGCTGATCGGCAGATAGGTTGACTGGAACATGCGCCGGTTGACCAGGGCACGATCCTCGTCCCAGGCCAAGATCTGTGCGAGCCAGCCGCGCAGATCGTCGGATAGCGCGTGAGTCACCCCCGCCACTATCCGCACCACATGGGCGTGAACCGTCGTGTGCAGACGGACGCACTCGTCCTCTGACAGAAGCCGCCGGAGTTTTGGCGCAGGTGGTGCCGCAACCATCTTGAGCAGAATGTCGCCCGAGATGCCGAAGCGATAGTTCCCACCATTGAGGAAACAACTCAGGGGACGACCCTCGCGGTCGAAGGTGAAGGTAGCACGCAGATTATCCGATATCGTGAGCGCCCAGGGTCGCGCATTGATATAGATCGATCCGAGTTCTGGGGTGGTAATAACCGAGGTAGCAGCCGTATCCATACCGTCATTCAGTCTCTCGGTTGGCGGGCGAAAAAGGTCTGGACGCGGCGCTCAAGCTCCTCAAAGTCAAAGGGCTTGGTGAGGTACTCATTCACTCCCACGCGGTAGGCATACTTCTCGGTATCGGGCGTACCGAACGCCGTCACCATGATCACATACACACCCGCATTCTTCTGGCGGAGCGCTCGCACGAGATCAATTCCTCCCATGCGTGGCATATTCATATCTGTGATGATCACATCACTTGGCTGCGTCGCATAGCGTTCAAGGGCAGCCACTCCGTCTTCAGCCTCAACCACTGTATAGCCGCTGTTTGTCAGCAAAAAGCGATACAGGCGACGGGTTGCTGGATCATCTTCAACGATCATCACCGTGGATGACACATGTGCCTCGCTTCGCTACTCAATCAATGATGTGGCGCGCTTCACCTACACGAACGAAGAGTACCCGCAATATCGCGCTTGTCTTTTGGGTAGAAGCACGCCCCTATGATACCATATCGTTTTTCAGAACCTCAGCGGAACTCGGCGAGATCGCGATCATCAATTGGTGGCATAAAGCGCGACATCTCGACCATCTTGAAGATTTTCTGGTGGTGTGGGCTAACGTGCATCGCGAAGAGTTTATAGCCTGACTTTCGCGCCGAGACGACAAACTTCAGCAGGGCCGAGATTCCCGCCGAGTTGATAAACGAGACCTCGCTGAAATCAAGAACAGTGATCGGACGCATCTGTTCATACTCAGCCGCAATCGCCGCCGCCGATATTGCATCAACGCTGGTGCTGGTAATATGCAGGACGGCAACATCGCCGAACTCTTCGCGCCGAATAATATCGCTCATGGCTACTCACTTCTCCGGTAGAGTCGTAGGGTCAGCACGGTACCCTTCTGTGAGGAGTTTACCTCATAATCATCAACAAGCTCACTGATCAAGTACATGCCGAACCCGCGTAGGTAGCCCGCTTCCAGGCTCTGCTCATCAATGACGTGGCGCGAAACATCGTGTCCTTCCATACCGGTTCCCTGGTCGCTGATTCGGATCTCTAGCTTCTCGCCATCTATCTCAAAAACCACAGCGACTAGCTTATTCACCTCGCCATGATTGCCGTGGTCAATGGCATTATTCACCGCCTCGCTGATCGCCAGCTTTAGATCTTCGACCCGCTCATCGGAGAATCCGAAGGCAGCGCCAAGCTCGGCGGCGCTCGCCCGTACCACGCGCTCGAAGATCGGGTTCGAGGGGATGTTTAGCTCTATGCGCTGCATATGGCCACCTAATACTCACTCGTGAAAACAGCCGATAGCCGATAGCCGATAGCCGGACACCAGCGGCCATTTTCATCGCGATGGTGTACGTGCCCCTGCCCCCGCCTCACCGCGTTGTGGCCGCCGTGGGTAGATTGCGCCGCCGCGAGCCAGAAAGGCTCGCGAGCGTTTCACTCTGGCGGGCGAGATGATCGTAGCGTCGCAGGTACGCCTTGCCGAGCGAGGTATTGCCGATCTGAAGGTAGCACGCCCCCAGGTAGTAGAGCGCCTGGGCGTGGCGCGGGTTGCGCCGCAGTACCTTCTCGAAAAGCGGGATCGAGCGCCCCGGCTCACTCAGCTCTTTGTAGCACAGGCCGAGCATAAAGTTCGTCTCTACATCCTCGGGCCAGTGATCAAGGACGTGGGCAAATTCGGTGGCCGCTAGGTCGAAGCGGCTGCGCCGCACATACATATAACCCAGGTCGTAGCGCAGAGAGTGGGCGTTGGGGGCTAACTCCACCGCCTTACGCCATGCGGCCAAGGCCCAGCTTTCACGACCGAGGACGTTGTAGATAAATCCGAGCAGGTAGTTGGCCTGGGGGTCGTTTGGCAGGAGCTGCACAGCCCGCTCGAAGGCGCGGGCCGCCGCTGGGTTGAGGCCCATATCGTAGAGCAGTTTGCCCATGTTGAGGAAGAGCCCCCCATTGCCGGGGTTCAGTCGGGCGCACTCGAAGAGCATATCGTAGGCGTTTTTAGGCCGCTTGAGCAGGCGCAGCACCGCGCTCATACGCAGGCGTACATTAACATAGTGCTTGTCCTGCGGCGGCACCTGGCTGTACTCGTCCAGCGACTCGTCCCAGCGACGCTGGCGGGCCAGCAGATTGCCCAGCAGGTAGCGGGCGTGGTACTCCTGGGGTCGCCACTGGAGCAGGGCGCGGTAGATCCGCTCAGCCTCATCCTCGTAGCTCTGCGACTTGAGAGCCTGACTCAGCCGATAGTACCACTGGGCGACCTCTTCTTCAGATCGGCTGACCAGTGTATTTTCATAGGCTCCGGTGTCGGGCGAGATAAAGGTCGGCTCGACGCGCAGCGCCTCGGCGAAGCACTTCTGCGCCAGTTCGTGGGCACCGTGGCTCTGATGCATCAGTCCCATGTAGTAGCGTGGCTCTGCGGCCTGGGGGCGGGCGTTGCACGCGCTATTGTAGTGGATATAGGCCCGTCCAGCGTCATCAATCTTCTGGTAGCAGCGACCCAAGGCGAAGTGAGCCTCGTAGAGATTCGGGTTGTGTTCCAGAGTCTCGCGGAAAGCGGCAATCGCCCGATCAAGCTGGCCGCGAGCGGCAAAGGCGACGCCCAGGTTATAGTGGGCCTCAGCCAACTGGTGATCGGTCTGCACCGCTTCCAAATACTCACGCAGGGAACTCTCCCAGTCATCCTGGAAGGCCAGGGCGTTGCCAATGTAGAGGTAGATGATCGCACGCTCGCGCTCGAAGATCTGCGCCTGCTCCTCACCGTCCACATAGGCGGCGATCAGAGCGGCCTTAAAATGCTCAATCGCCTCGGCGTAAGCGGCTCGTAGGTATGATCGCATCCCCTGACTAAACGCCGCCCCCAGGCGCGTGCCGGCCATAAACCGTTCGCTGCCCACGAAGGTGTCGAGGTCAAGGGGCATAAAATGCAGGTGGTCGCTTGTAGCCATAGGAGTCTCCGAAGTACCCGCTCATAATTCGGGCCTACCCAGATTCTATACTATAGCATGCCACACTATCCGTGTGCATAACAGGCTTGTGAGGTTAGGGACTGGTGCAAAGTCCCTAAGCACCCTCGGCGGGCAACTGAATCCGTGTCGGGGGGCCGGGTTCCGAGGGGCCGGGTTCCGGGGGCTGGCCCCCGAGTCCCTGGGCGAGCTACGTCTGATGCATGTCCTCCCCCTGTGATACAATGCCCCGTACTGTTGGGTACGTCGCCGGAGGCGTTATATCGGATCACGTTGCGGCGAGACGTCCCCCCTAACCGAAAGAAAGCAAGAGATCGCTATGCGGAAGAAGATCAGCATTATCGGCGCTGGGTTTGTCGGGTCAACCACTGCTCATTGGCTGGCAGCCAAGGAACTGGGCGACATTGTGCTGCTGGATGTCGTAGACGGAATTCCCCAGGGCAAGGGGCTGGATCTCCTTGAGGCCGCACCAATCGAGGGTTTTGATGTGCGGGTGACGGGTACGAACAACTACGCCGATACCGCCGACTCGGATGTGATCGTCGTAACCTCGGGTGCGCCGCGCAAGCCGGGGATGAGCCGCGAGGATCTGATCAAGGTCAACGCCACCATCACCCGCGACTGTATCTCGAAGGCGGCCCCGCTTTCGCCCAATGCCGTGATCATCATGGTGAACAACCCGCTGGACGCGATGACCTATGTGGCCGCCGAGACAGCCGGGTTCCCCAAGGAGCGGGTGATCGGACAGGCTGGCGTGCTGGACAGTGCCCGCTACCGCGCCTTCATCGCCCTGGAGACCGGTGTCTCGGTCGAGGATATTCAGGCCATGCTGATGGGCGGCCACGGCGACGAGATGGTGCCGCTACCACGTTTCTCAACAATTTCCGGCATCCCGGTGAGCGAGTTCATTCCCGCCGACCGGCTTGAGGCCATCGTGGACCGGGCCCGCAAGGGCGGTGGCGAGATTGTGAACCTGCTGAAGACCGGCAGTGCCTACTACGCCCCGGCGGCAGCCACGGCCCAGATGGTCGAGGCAGTCATCAAGGACAAGAAGCGCGTGCTTCCGGTGGCGGCCTACCTGAACGGCGAGTACGGCCTGAGCGACATGTACTTCGGCGTGCCGGTGGTGCTGGGGGCCGGTGGTGTTGAGAAGATCATCGAGTTGCCGCTCAACGACGCGGAGAAGGCTCTGGTAACGAAGTCAGCCGACGCGGTACGCGCAACGCTGGATATCTTGAAGACCCTCTGAGGGATGCACCGTTGGAGTTAAAAATTGAGAATTGAAGACGTAGTGCGCGCTATTTACAATGGTGGCAGGGGAGACTCTCTCGTTGCTGCTGATAGTGCGCTCTGGGTATTCATTCTCAATTTTTAACTCTCAAAGCTCCACACGAGGTACCTGTGAAGGTAAGCACAACGACGATTCCACCCCCAAACTCGCCCGTTACAGAATCTGATCGCTGGAAATTGCTTCGCAGCGAACGGTTTTATACCCTCGCTCGCTGGGTGATGATTCTGTTGCTATTTGCGATCACGCGATTTATTACCACAACGCCGATCTGGCCGATTCGGATTGATAGCAACCCGCTGGTGGTGATGCTGATGGCCTACACAGCCTTCAGCCTGCTGGCGAGTCTTGCGGTGTTCCTGCCCGGCGTGGGGCATATGATCAGTCTGGCCTACCTGATTGATATTGGCTTTATCTCACTGATGGCCTTCTTCGGCGGTGATCAGTACGCCATCTTTTTTCCCCTCTACATGCTGCCACTGATCAACGCCGCCATCCGTCAGCACTCATCAGTCGGGTTGCTCTCGGGGATCATGGCGGCGATCTTCTACATGGCGGCATTTCTCGGCTCACGCTATTACATCGATCTGCGCCCCATCGCAATGCTAGAGTATGTGGGTCTCGGTCTGCGCAGCTTGATTCTCAGCCTGATCCCCTGGATGACAAACGCTCTGGCCGAACGCTGGAGCGAGAGCAACCGGCAGAGTGTGGCGGTGGCCGAGCGACAATCGGATCAGGCGCTGATTGAGGCACGGGCCTACCGCGACCAGATGCGCTCGCTCTATGAGGTAGCCTACTCGCTCTCGACGACGATGGACTACCGCCATGTGCTTGAGGCCGCTCTGCGCGAGAGCCGCCGACTGGTGCCCTACACCTGCGGTTTTGTGCTGCTCTCCTCGGGTGAAGAAGATGAACTCTATGTGGCGGCGCATCAGTCACTTAATATCTCCGACCAGGCCCGTAAACTCACGCTGACCAAGGACGGTCTGGCCGATGTGCTGCGGGCCACCGAGGCGCGCACGGTTGATATTAACCAGCAGCGCGACCTACAGGTATTTGATACGCTGCGTGCCTGTCGTAGTGCCTGCATCATTCCGCTGCGGGCGGCCCTGCGCACCTACGGGCTGATGGTGGTGGCTACGGATCGGGCGGTCTCGTTCACCGGCGAGCAGATTGATATGCTCACGGCACTGGCGAGCTACGCGATTATCGCGCTGCATAACGCCCAGCTGATCTTCGACCTCAAAGAGGAGCGCACTAAGCTGCTCTCGAAGGAAGAGGAAGTGCGGCACCAGTTGGCCCGCGACCTCCACGACGGCCCGGCTCAGTCGGTTGCGGCGATTGTGATGAATGCCGAGTTTATTAAGAAGCTGCTCGAACGCGATCCGAAGCGGGTGATTGATGAGCTGGATAAGCTCAGCGCCATGGCTAAGCGCACCACCTACGAGATCCGCACGATGCTGTTTGAGCTACGCCCGCTGGTGCTGGAAACCCAGGGTCTTAAGGTGACGCTGGAGCAGTACCTTGAGCGCTTCAAAAATAATAGCGCCGGGACGGAGATTGTGCTTGAGACCAATCAGCTCGGCGATATTCATTTGGATACGAAGACCGAGGGTACGCTCTTCAACATCATTCAAGAGGCGGTGAATAACGCCCTCAAGCACGCCAAGGCCAAGCATATCTGGGTGCGAATGCGTAGTGAGACGAAGTTGTTGCACACGGTCGTGCAAGACG
>JBAXMH010000219.1:0-7978 GCA_037134395.1 Chloroflexales bacterium | reverse complement strand
GGATTCTGCTGGCTGCCCATAATATCCAGCTCGCCGGTTTGGTAAAGCTGGTAGGCAGTTTCGCTGTCCTTGTTGAAGGTGTGCAGGATACCGGCGATACCGGGTTTGCCGTTCCAGTAACGCTCATTGGGCACCAGCTTGATTGACTGGCCGTGCTTCCACTCGGCCACGGTGAACGGCCCGGTGCCATATGCCTTCTCTTCCCAGTTTGCGCCGCTCTCGACCAGCGCCTTCGGCACCACATAGGTGTACGGGAAGGTGAGCTGTGCCAGGAAGTAGGCCAGGGGCGCGTCGAGGGTAATCTCCAGGGTGCGTGGGTCACTGGCCTTGATGCCGGATGCGGTCTTGGCCTTGCCGTCTACCACATCTTTGGCACCCACAATATGGCTGAGCTGGAAAGGTGCCCCATACGAGGCGGTGGCTGGTGAAAGGGCGCGGTTGATCGAGTAGACGAAGTCATCAGCCGTAACTGAAACACCATTGGCGAAACTCAGACCCTCGCGGATGGTGAAGGTGTAGGTCTTCCCATCGGCGCTGACGCCCCAGGACGAGGCTCCATCGGGCACGACCTCAAGCTTCTCGTTGAGCTTGACCAGGCCACCAAACACGTTGTTGATCACCGTGATCGTGGGCGCGTCGCCCGGCTTGGCCGGGTCAATCGAGGTCAGGTCGCTGACACCTTCAAGCGACCAGCGCAGCGTGCCGGTATCGTCCAGCGTGGCGGCGGGAGTCTGGGTGGCGGCGGGCGGGGCCACGGTGGCGGCGGGCGGGGCCACGGTGGCGGCAGGCGGGGCCACCGTCGCGGCAGGCGAGGCCACTGTCGCG
This sequence comes from Chloroflexales bacterium, assembly GCA_037134395.1. Taxonomy (GTDB): domain Bacteria; phylum Chloroflexota; class Chloroflexia; order Chloroflexales; family Chloroflexaceae; genus Oscillochloris. Next base: position 7,153 of record JBAXMH010000219.1, on the reverse strand, counting down.
GCGGGCTTAGTCGGTGCAGCGGTTTGCCCACCACAGGCGGCGAGCAGCAGCATCAGCATGCTCAGCAGCCCCATCGTACGAACTCGCATATCGGTGCCTTTCTAGGTATCTAGTGTGCCGAAGGCACAGGAAACGCACCCGGATTGTAAAATACTTACGCAGAGTCGTCAACAAAAGGAGGGATAACGCATCGCGGCCTGAGGATGTGGGTGTACCCACATTCTCAGGCCGCGATGCGTTATCCCTCCGGGTGTTTTAGTTAGGGACGAGCGATGGGGAAGCCAGCGGCACCCCAGGCATTCATCCCGCCGGTAACGTTCGTGACGTTGTAGCCACGAGCGGCGAGATCGGTGCATGCGGTTGTGCTGCGGTTGCCCGAACGACAGATACAGGCAATCGGCTTGTCGGAGGGCAGTTCGCTCAATCGTGTGTCTAGCTCGTTCAGCGGGATGAGCGTGGCGGCGGCGACATGGCCATCCTGGCTGAACTCCTCAGGCGTGCGAACATCGAGCAGGAAGAGACTCGTCCCAGCATCAAGCTTGGCCTTGAGGTCGGTGACACTCATCTGGCCGACGGTTTTCGCACCAGAGACTGCGGCTGTCGTGGGGATCGCAGGTGCCGTGGGGGTCGTGGCCGTTGCCCCGCACGCAGCAAGAGCCAGAGCGCCGAAAACAAGAATGAGCAGGCCCAGAGAACGGATTCGCATTAGATGTTCCTATCCGCGCTTGCTCGGCAGGCCCGCCTGCTGCCATGCGCTCATCCCGCCAATAACATTGGTCACATTGGTAAAACCCTGGCGCTGGAGCAGATCGCATGCCGACTGGCTGCGTCCACCCGAGAGGCAGATACAGTAGATGGGGTCGGTTTTTGTGAGTTCGCCGAGGCGGTTTGCCAGCATTGGCAGCGGCAGCGAACGCGCCCCGGCCACATAGCCGCCTTTGAATTCCTCAGGCTGACGGACATCCAGCAGCGTGATTGGCTCACGGGCATCAAGCTTGGCCTTCAGATCGCGAACGCTGATGGACGGAATAGCGGGAGTTGAGCGGAAGAGGTTACGGAACATCGGGAGTTGTCTCCTTAATGTACGAAAATCTTGTGTGACGCAAAGACGTAATTTGCCCCCTCTCCCCCTACCCCTCTCCCACCGGGGGAGAGGGGAGATTTCGCCTCAGGATGCACAATATCAGCTCCCCTCCCCCCGTGTGGGGGAGGGGCAGGGGGTGGGGGGCGTTCAGTGATGGAATTACATGCCGCCCAGCATGGATTCGGCAACAAGATCATCCTCGGTGTGGGCGACACGGGATTGCTCTGCCGCCAGGCTGGTGCGGGAGAATCCCAGGTAGGTCTTCGCGCCGCCGGATAGCGTCGCGACATCGGTGATGTTGTGCTGACGCAGGATGCGGTAGGCGACGTAGCTGCGGAAGCCAACCATGCAGTAGAGCCGAATCGGCCCGCGTGCGGCCAGTGCCTGTAGGTCGTCCATGCGTGTGCGCAGATCGGGCAGCGGGACATTCTGCGCATCAGGAATATGCCACGCCGCAAACTCCTCCGGGCTACGCACGTCAACCAGGGTGGTGTTCGCAGCGAGCTGCGCGTAGTCCTCGGCGTACCAAGCGACCACATCGCCACGCAGCAGGTTGGCCGCCACAAATCCCGCCATGTTTATCGGGTCTTTGGCCGAGGCGTAGGGCGGGGCGTAGGCCAATTCCAGATGCTCCAGGTCGTAGACGCTCATCCCAGCGCGGATGGCGGTTGCCAGCACATCCAGTCGCTTGTCCACGCCGTCGTAGCCGACGATCTGGGCCCCCAGTACCTTCCCGTCGTCGGGGCTAAAGAGCAACTTGATCTGCATCGGCGCGCTGCCAGGGTAGTAGCCCGCGTGGCCCGAGGGGTGAATATAGATCTTTGCAAAAGATCGCCCTACCCGGCGCAGGGTGCGCTCTGAGGCTCCCGTCATTCCGGCGGTCATGTCGAAGATCTTGACAATCGCCGTGCCCTGCGTGCTGGAGTAGGCCGAGTCCCGCCCGCAGATGTGGTCGGCCACAATCCGCCCCTGGCGGTTGGCTGGCCCGGCCAGGGCGATCAGCGCCGGCTCGCCGGTGATGGTGTCGCGCACCTCGACCATATCGCCCGCTGCGTAGATCGCCGGGTCGGAGCTTTGCATGTGCGCATTGACCGCGATCCCGCCGCGTGGCCCCAACTCTAGCCCGATCTCCTTCGCCAGCGCGGCGACCGGGCGCACACCAATTGCCAGCACCACCAGATCGGCGGTGAGGGTGTCGCCGCTCTGGAGATCAACCGCGACCCGCCCATCCACATCGCGGAAGGCAGTCGCCGCCGTGCCCAGATGCATCGTGACGCCGTGGGACACCATATGGTCGCGCAACTCAGTGGCCAGTTCGTGGTCAAGCAGCGGCATAACCTGATTCTGTAGTTCGACCAGATCAACCGCGATATTGCGGGCGCGCAGGGCCTCGGCAACCTCGACTCCAATATAGCTACCGCCGATGACAATGGCGGTCTGGGCACCGGCATCGAGCAGGGCGATAATCGCGTCCATGTCGGGGATGCTGCGCAGAGTGCGGACACGCGGGTGGTCAATGCCGGGGACAGGCGGGCGCAGGGGCGCGGTACCCTGGGCGAGGACTAGCACATCGTAGGGTTCGTCGTAGCGCACGCCGCTGGTGAGATTGACGACGTGGACCAGGCGAGCATCCCGATCCACACCGACGACCTCCTGCTCGGTACGCACATCGAGGTTCAGCGTCTCCCGCAGGTGTTTTGGCGTTGAGACCAGCAGGGCCTGCCGCTTAGGGATAGCTCCGCCAATGTGGTAAGGCAGACCACAGTTCGCATAGGAGACATAGCGATCACGTTCAAGGACAACAATCTGGGCCTGCTCATCGAGCCGCCGCAGCCGGGCGGCGGCTGACATCCCGGCGGCCACACCGCCGATAATAACAATACGCTTCATGCCGAAGCTCCTTTTTTGTGAATCATGAGCCATACGCCCTGTATGATGCACGCACGGAGCTTGAGGTTACAGCGAATTATTCCCAACGTTGCTGATGCCTGGATTTTGCCACAGAAGAACACGGAAAGACTCAGAAAAGGGCTTCCGCCGATCACCCCCCCTAGCCCCCCCGCAAGCGGGGGGGAACCAATTGGTTCCCCCCCGCTTGCGGGGGGGCTAGGGGGGGTGATCGGCGGAAGCCCTTTTCTGAGTCTTTCCGTGTTCTTCTGTGGCAAAATCCAGGCATCAGCAACGTTGGGAATAATTCGCTGTAACCTCAAGCTCCGTGCGTGCATCATACAGGGCGTATGGCTCATGATTCACAAAAAAGGAGCTTCGGCATGAAGCGTATTGTTATTATCGGCGGTGTGGCCGCCGGGATGTCAGCCGCCGCCCGGCTGCGGCGGCTCGATGAGCAGGCCCAGATTGTTGTCCTTGAACGTGATCGCTATGTCTCCTATGCGAACTGTGGTCTGCCTTACCACATTGGCGGAGCTATCCCTAAGCGGCAGGCCCTGCTGGTCTCAACGCCAAAACACCTGCGGGAGACGCTGAACCTCGATGTGCGTACCGAGCAGGAGGTCGTCGGTGTGGATCGGGATGCTCGCCTGGTCCACGTCGTCAATCTCACCAGCGGCGTGCGCTACGACGAACCCTACGATGTGCTAGTCCTCGCCCAGGGTACCGCGCCCCTGCGCCCGCCTGTCCCCGGCATTGACCACCCGCGTGTCCGCACTCTGCGCAGCATCCCCGACATGGACGCGATTATCGCCCTGCTCGATGCCGGTGCCCAGACCGCCATTGTCATCGGCGGTAGCTATATTGGAGTCGAGGTTGCCGAGGCCCTGCGCGCCCGCAATATCGCGGTTGATCTGGTCGAACTACAGAATCAGGTTATGCCGCTGCTTGACCACGAACTGGCCACTGAGTTGCGCGACCATATGGTGTCCCACGGCGTCACGATGCATCTGGGCACGGCGGCGACTGCCTTCCGCGATGTGGATGGGCGGGTCGCGGTTGATCTCCAGAGCGGCGACACCCTCACCGCCGATCTGGTGGTGCTGGCAATTGGTGTGCGCCCGGTCGCCGCGCTGGCGAAGGAGATCGGGCTAGAGTTGGGGCCACGCGGCGGGATCGCGGTCAATGCGCACATGCAAAGCTCCGACCCGGCGATCTACGCAGCGGGCGATATGGTCGAGGTGCGCGACACCATCACCGGCGAGCCGGCGCTGATCGCCCTGGCCGGGCCAGCCAACCGCCAGGGGCGGATTGTGGCCGACCACATCTGCGGGCGGGACTCGGCCTACTCCAGCACGCAGGGCACGGCGATTGTCAAGATCTTCGACATGACCGCCGGAATGACGGGAGCCTCAGAGCGCACCCTGCGCCGGGTAGGGCGATCTTTTGCAAAGATCTATATTCACCCCTCGGGCCACGCGGGCTACTACCCTGGCAGCGCGCCGATGCAGATCAAGTTGCTCTTTAGCCCCGACGACGGGAAGGTACTGGGGGCCCAGATCGTCGGCTACGACGGCGTGGACAAGCGACTGGATGTGCTGGCAACCGCCATCCGCGCTGGGATGAGCGTCTACGACCTGGAGCATCTGGAATTGGCCTACGCCCCGCCCTACGCCTCGGCCAAAGACCCGATAAACATGGCGGGATTTGTGGCGGCCAACCTGCTGCGTGGCGATGTGGTCGCTTGGTACGCCGAGGACTACGCGCAGCTCGCTGCGAACACCACCCTGGTTGACGTGCGTAGCCCGGAGGAGTTTGCGGCGTGGCATATTCCTGATGCGCAGAATGTCCCGCTGCCCGATCTGCGCACACGCATGGACGACCTACAGGCACTGGCCGCACGCGGGCCGATTCGGCTCTACTGCATGGTTGGCTTCCGCAGCTACGTCGCCTACCGCATCCTGCGTCAGCACAACATCACCGATGTCGCGACGCTATCCGGCGGCGCGAAGACCTACCTGGGATTCTCCCGCACCAGCCTGGCGGCAGAGCAATCCCGTGTCGCCCACACCGAGGATGATCTTGTTGCCGAATCCATGCTGGGCGGCATGTAATTCCATCACTGAACGCCCCCCACCCCCTGCCCCTCCCCCACACGGGGGGAGGGGAGCTGATATTGTGCATCCTGAGGCGAAATCTCCCCTCTCCCCCGGTGGGAGAGGGGTAGGGGGAGAGGGGGCAAATTACGTCTTTGCGTCACACAAGATTTTCGTACATTAAGGAGACAACTCCCGATGTTCCGTAACCTCTTCCGCTCAACTCCCGCTATTCCGTCCATCAGCGTTCGCGATCTGAAGGCCAAGCTTGATGCCCGTGAGCCAATCACGCTGCTGGATGTCCGTCAGCCTGAGGAATTCAAAGGCGGCTATGTGGCCGGGGCGCGTTCGCTGCCGCTGCCAATGCTGGCAAACCGCCTCGGCGAACTCACAAAAACCGACCCCATCTACTGTATCTGCCTCTCGGGTGGACGCAGCCAGTCGGCATGCGATCTGCTCCAGCGCCAGGGTTTTACCAATGTGACCAATGTTATTGGCGGGATGAGCGCATGGCAGCAGGCGGGCCTGCCGAGCAAGCGCGGATAGGAACATCTAATGCGAATCCGTTCTCTGGGCCTGCTCATTCTTGTTTTCGGCGCTCTGGCTCTTGCTGCGTGCGGGGCAACGGCCACGACCCCCACGGCACCTGCGATCCCCACGACAGCCGCAGTCTCTGGTGCGAAAACCGTCGGCCAGATGAGTGTCACCGACCTCAAGGCCAAGCTTGATGCTGGGACGAGTCTCTTCCTGCTCGATGTTCGCACGCCTGAGGAGTTCAGCCAGGATGGCCATGTCGCCGCCGCCACGCTCATCCCGCTGAACGAGCTAGACACACGATTGAGCGAACTGCCCTCCGACAAGCCGATTGCCTGTATCTGTCGTTCGGGCAACCGCAGCACAACCGCATGCACCGATCTCGCCGCTCGTGGCTACAACGTCACGAACGTTACCGGCGGGATGAATGCCTGGGGTGCCGCTGGCTTCCCCATCGCTCGTCCCTAACTAAAACACCCGGAGGGATAACGCATCGCGGCCTGAGAATGTGGGTACACCCACATCCTCAGGCCGCGATGCGTTATCCCTCCTTTTGTTGACGACTCTGCGTAAGTATTTTACAATCCGGGTGCGTTTCCTGTGCCTTCGGCACACTAGATACCTAGAAAGGCACCGATATGCGAGTTCGTACGATGGGGCTGCTGAGCATGCTGATGCTGCTGCTCGCCGCCTGTGGTGGGCAAACCGCTGCACCGACTAAGCCCGCCGCGACAGTGGCCTCGCCTGCCGCGACGGTGGCCCCGCCTGCCGCCACCGTGGCCCCGCCCGCCGCCACCGTGGCCCCGCCCGCCGCCACCCAGACTCCCGCCGCCACGCTGGACGATACCGGCACGCTGCGCTGGTCGCTTGAAGGTGTCAGCGACCTGACCTCGATTGACCCGGCCAAGCCGGGCGACGCGCCCACGATCACGGTGATCAACAACGTGTTTGGTGGCCTGGTCAAGCTCAACGAGAAGCTTGAGGTCGTGCCCGATGGAGCCTCGTCCTGGGGCGTCAGCGCCGATGGGAAGACCTACACCTTCACCATCCGCGAGGGTCTGAGTTTCGCCAATGGTGTTTCAGTTACGGCTGATGACTTCGTCTACTCGATCAACCGCGCCCTTTCACCAGCCACCGCCTCGTATGGGGCACCTTTCCAGCTCAGCCATATTGTGGGTGCCAAAGATGTGGTAGACGGCAAGGCCAAGACCGCATCCGGCATCAAGGCCAGTGACCCACGCACCCTGGAGATTACCCTCGACGCGCCCCTGGCCTACTTCCTGGCACAGCTCACCTTCCCGTACACCTATGTGGTGCCGAAGGCGCTGGTCGAGAGCGGCGCAAACTGGGAAGAGAAGGCATATGGCACCGGGCCGTTCACCGTGGCCGAGTGGAAGCACGGCCAGTCAATCAAGCTGGTGCCCAATGAGCGTTACTGGAACGGCAAACCCGGTATCGCCGGTATCCTGCACACCTTCAACAAGGACAGCGAAACTGCCTACCAGCTTTACCAAACCGGCGAGCTGGATATTATGGGCAGCCAGCAGAATCC
>JBAXMH010000218.1:0-7985 GCA_037134395.1 Chloroflexales bacterium | reverse complement strand
TGAGGTTGCCACTCCCGCTGCCGAAGCGGTTCCAGACCGCGCCCATATGCACTTGGCCAGGCCCGTAGACAACCGTACTCACGGTGGTCGAATCGGTAATAACCTGAGTAGCGACGCCACCAATAATGGCCGAGGGGCGGACGCGGTTGGAGGCATAGATACGAATATCGGCGGTATCCCAATTCTCTTTATCGTGGAAGATGGCGACACTGCCGAAGGCGGCCTGACTGTGACTGGCTTGGAAGAGCAACTCCGAGGCGCGGGCGAGGTCGGTCTGGAGTTGGGACATAAAGCGGGTATCGGAGCGGGCATCCCACTCCAGGGAGACATTCAGGTCAAAGAGGGCTAGGGGGTGACTCAGCGAGACGGTGACGGTCTGGACGCCGGATTGCGAGACGAGCGTGCCGCGTACGCCAGTGGTGGTGGTCACAATATTCGTGGCATACAGGCGCACGGTCGGTGAATAGACAGTGCTGTAGGCACCGGGCAGGGGCACCGGAGCCAGGGCAATCAGGGTATCGGAGAGAGCGAGGGTGCCGCGTCCGGCCAGGAAGCCAAGTGCGTTGGTGGTATAGGCGGGGGCGGTGGTCGAGGGTGCAAAGAGTTGCTGGGCAGGCAACAAGGCATCGTTGAGCCGGAAGACGACGGCGTTAGGCATGGGCTGGGCGGGCTGTCGGTCGTCCACCACGCGCACCTGGGTGCCGCGCACGCGGAAGGGGAAGGTGGTGGCAGAGGCGAAGGGGCGCTGGAAGAGGGGCACCCCGTTGACTCCGCTACTCAGGCTCGGATATGCCTCGATCCGAAAGACAACATTGTCGGACTGGCCAAAGAATGCGCTGGCGGCAAGATCCCAGATAAACGTGTAGCGTGTACCCGTGGGCGATGTCGCTAGGTTGTTGATCTGATTCACGCCACTGCTGGTTTTTGCGGGCAGCCAATGGCCCCCGCCGTCGAGCGAATAGGAGGCGCGCACAAAGCGCACCGGATCGCTCTCCGCATCTGCGAGCGTAAACGGAATCGTCACCTGCGGTGTGGTGAGGATGGTCGGCACGGCAAAACGTGGTCCAGGTCGCAATCCACCGGGTTGCTGAACAGCGACCGTCGGAGGAGTGTTCGATAGCCTCTTGGCGTGCGATACAGGATTTGCAAATATGTCTGTTGCAGGATACGAATATTCAGCTCCCACCACAACCTCGGGCATCCCATCAGCATTCAGATCTCCTGCGGCGACGACTGCAGGGTACGAGGACCGAAAAAAAGTAAAATCTGCCAGGGTAAAGTTACCGCTACCATTGTTGAGATACACAGCATGCCCACTGCCATCAATCAGATCGAGGGTGCCATTGCCATCGAGGTCGCTAATTGCGATCTGATTTGGGTAAGCAACACTGCCGCCCAGACAGATCACAAGAGGTGAGCGTCCGCATAGCGCCTCACCCAACGGAAAGCCGCCGCTCTTGTCATTCAGGTAGATCGTTATGGGCAAAGACTTATCGGCAAAGATCAGGTCGGGAAAGCCATCGCCATTCATATCTGCGGTGCGTATGGTTTTCGGTGCCTGCGATTGGCCGAAGAAATTGATCTCCTTGAACGTCCCGTCCCCGTTGTTGTGTAGGATTGAGCTGGGCTGGCCGCTACGCCCAACAACGATGTCAGGATGTGTATCATGATCGACATCCTCAAATGTGGCGACCGTGATCGCGCTGTCGTGACTGACAGTGATCGTGGTAGGGGTCATGCCACCTGTACCGTTATTCAAAAAAAGCTGCAAGGGGGGAGTACCACCCGCAAGAAGCACATCCAGCTTTTGATTGCCATCCACATCCCCAATGCTCACCGTATTTGCTGAGCCACCTAAGGATGCCGCCTGCGTAAAATGGCCGGTACCATCGCCAAGAACAACTTCGCTTGAATGTGTACCCCTGCCTGCAAACACAATATCGAGATTTCCGTCGCTATTCAGATCACCAATGGCAATATCATTACTATATGAAGAGCCTGAAGAACCTCCGAAAGTGCCGCCAGAGCGAAAACTTCCATCACCATTGTTGAGGGCCACTGAACCACTACCAACCCAAAGGTTTCCCTCTACAACATCTGGAAATCCATCGTTATTCACATCCGCTATTGACAGCGAACTGTGGGCATCAGTAGCCGGTATCGGCAACGAACCTATTTGGTTTAGCCCACCCGTCCCACTGTTCACCGTGATCACGTTGCTACCTGGCGTATAGTCGGTGAAGTAGTCCGTTCCCGGTTTAACAGAATGGATGAGGTCGGGAAGTCCATCGCCGGTGAGATCGCCAATAGCGATTGCATTGACGGGATCGGTCATGAATGTGGTGAAGCTGGCAAGTCCATTATTGAGCAGAACGGATCCACTGGCGTAGATATCTAGCGAGTCGTTCCCATCTAAAAAGCCCAGGGCAAGATTGTTCACCGAACTCAGCGGCGGTGCCACGCCAGCCGATAGAACGCCGGTGCCATCATTAAGGGCGAGGAACCCCTTATCAACGACCCCACTGGGATCAACACCCACTATGTCGAAGGTACCGTCGCCATTCAGGTCGCCGCAGGCAACGGTTCTGCTGGCGGCAAAGGTTGGCCCTGTCACAAAGAAGTGGCCGAGCAGCGTACTGTAGGAGTTCAGGAAAACTTGGCTCCCCCCGCTTGGGGCGGCAATCACAAGATCGGGAAGTCCATCGTTGTTGATCCGACAGATCGCCAGAGCAACCCCTTTCGGATCAATTGGCCCCTTACTCAGCGAAGTGAAACTGGGCGTTGGCTGTCCGTTGTTTGAGAAAATAGTAGTCGCAAGGCCCTTATATCCCAATACGATGTCAAGTGCGCCGTCGCTATTCAGATCGCCTAACGCAATACTGCTAACCGACGCATTTGCAGGGCCGATCGCCAGTTCATTCCAGGCCCCTTGTCTCATAAGCTGGTGGACATAATAGATGGTGCTCTGCTGGCCATCACGTCCGGCAACAATATCGAGGTAACCATCGCCATTGATGTCGCCGAGGGCGACGTGCGTGATCTGATCCGTGGCTGTACCAAAACAGATGGTAACTGTAGTTTGGGTACAGTTAACCCTGAGGTCGAAGGCAAAGTTACCGGCACCGTCATTGAGGTAGACGGCACTCTGCTGACCTTGGCGGGCGACGGCTAGATCAAGCGACCCATCGCCATTCACATCGCCGACCGCAATATCATTGGTGTTGTCGTCGCTCAGGCCAAAGCGCCTTTGGGTACTGAACGTGGATGCGGCAATGGCCGTCTTCGTATGAGGAATCGCAAATAGGGAAGCAGTGATGAGGGTAAGTAGGAGCAGTGAGAACGATGTCCGGTGATTCGCAATCATTGTGACCTCCAGAGTAGAGATGAGCAAACCAGCAACATACGTTGAGTCAAGATCACGCTGCCGCCAACAAATTCCGGTGTACCGCCATCTGCTCCAGAAATTTCCTCCTGGCTTCTAGGGTCGGCGATCTGTGCGACGCGAGCAGTAGCTCGGCGCGGGCCAGCAGCGCTGCGGCGCAGGGATCACTACGCAAGCGCGTGACATCGATCCTGAGGAAGAAGAGGTGGATAATGGAGGGGGCATGGCACCTCGCTCTCATCGTCGTAGATGACGGTGATGCGGGCGCATGAAGCGCGGGCAACGTGGTTGATACGGCTATCGGTACGATGTTTGGTATCGGTAGCCGCACCAAGCCCGGATCACAAGACGAGTATAGCAAAAAAGTACTGTGTCGGACGATAGAGATCTCATGCAGGTACGTTATGATTTATCATCCTTCACCGAGCCCGCGTCATCCTTCACCAGGGGCGCGTCATCTTTCGCCGAATTGCTAAAAAGTCACGGGCCCGGCCCGTAAAGGAACCCACCCATGAGCCACTGGTCACATGACGCCGTGTTCTACCACATCTACCCACTGGGCTTGTGCGGCGCGCCCTGGCGCAACGACTTGTCTAGCCCGCCGGAACCGCGCCTAGCCGAGTTGCACGGCTGGATCGATCATATGCGCGATCTGGGTACCAACGCGCTCTACCTCGGCCCGCTGTTTGAGTCGAGCGCCCACGGCTACGATACCGCCGATTACTACCGCGTAGACCGGCGTCTGGGCGACAACCAGACTCTGGCGGATCTCTCGGTGGCTCTGCACACCGCCGGGATTCGGCTCATCCTCGACGGCGTGTTCAACCACGTCGGACGCGACTTCTGGGCATTCCGCGACCTCCAGTCCAACAGCGCAGCATCGGCATACCGCGACTGGTTTGTTGGCGTGGACTTTGCGCGGCGTAGCCCTTGCGGCGACCCGTTCAGCTACACGGCCTGGGCTGGTAACTACGACCTGGTCAAGCTGAATCTGAAGAACCCGGACGTGCGTGCGCACGTGCTGGGCGCAGTGCGCCAGTGGTTTGAGCTATTCAGCATTGACGGACTGCGCCTCGATGTGGCCGAGGAGATTGACCCGGTCTTCCTGCGCGAGTTGGCCGCCCTTTGTAAAAGCATTTGCCCCGACGCATGGCTGATGGGCGAGCAAGTCCACGGCGACTACCGGAAACTGACCGATGGTGCTCACCTCGACTCGGCCACGAACTACGAACTCTACAAGGGGCTCTACTCTAGCCTCAACGACCACAACTACTTCGAGGTAGCCTACGCGCTGAACCGCGAGTTTGGCCCGGGCGGGATCTACCGCAGCATGCCGCTCTACAACTTCGCCGACAACCACGACGTGGCCCGCGTGGCCAGCCTGCTGCGTGATCCGCGCCATCTCTACCTGCTCTACGCCCTGCTGCTCACCGTGCCGGGAGTGCCGTCAATCTACTACGGCAGTGAGTGGGGTATGAGCGGCACGAAGGGCGGTGCCGACGACTGGCAATTGCGCCCGCGCCTCACCCTGCCCGATGCCGCACGATCTGCACCGCACCCCGATCTAGCGGCGCAGATCGCCCGCCTGAGCGCCCTGCGCCACACCCTGTCGGCCCTGCGCCGGGGCGACTACACGCAACTCCACGTGGCCTCTGAGCAGATGGCCTTCGCTCGGCGCTACAGCGACCAGCTCGCCGTGGTCGTGCTGAACGCCTCCTCCGCACTGGCTCGCCTGGATCTCCCGATCAGCCTGCCCGACGGCGCAGCCCTGACCGACGCGCTGGATCCAGAGCCTACGACCATTGCCCGCTGCGGGCGGATCCGTGTCGAGGTGCCGCCCTACGCAGTACGGGTGCTGGTGCGCTAGGCGTCATGTCACGCTGAGCGCAGCGAAGCGTCCCGGCAGCCCATATGTCGGGACGCTTCGCTGCGCTCAACGTGACAACGTTACTTCTACTCTACTGCGATTTAGGGCGCTCCCGGTATTCCAAGGGTTGGGGTTGGCCCTGGCGTGGGGATGACGATGTTGGCGGGACGGGGACTGGGGGTGACGGCGAGCAGTATGGCGACAAGGGTGGCGATGGCGAGAATGCCAGCGGTGACGGGGAGCAACCACGCAGGATGCGTTCGACGTACCCGGTGAGGGGCACCGCGCAACGGGCGGACGGCGGCGGATGGCTGAGGACGGGCCGATGCGGGTGGCGGGGATGGGCTCTGTCGCGCCGATAGATCGCTTTTGACACTGCCACGCACCTGCGGGAATCGTGTCGCCACCTCGGTTAAGCTGGCTATCCGCCGCGTTGCTGTCGGGTGAGTCGGCTGCTCGTACCAGGGAATAGCCACATCACTTAGCACCTCCGTCTCGAAAAAGTCAATCAGATCGTTTGCGTAACCCATGCGGCCAGCATAGGTATCGGCGGCGAACTCGCGATCAATCAGGTAGGATCGCCAGATTGACCCGAGCAGCGCCGGGCCGATCCCGCCGACGGCGAAGATGATGCCCATGCGGAGGATCTGGAGGGTGATTCCGAGGATCGGCCTGGTGATTCCTACGAGGTTGATACGGAAGAAGGCGAAGACGACGATCAGAAATGCTACCAATACGGTTGAGATTCCGTGGGCCACCCAGCGCAGCAGGCCGATCAGTAGGTAGGCGATGATGAATCCGCCGGGAACGGTGAGGGCGCGGATGCCCAGCAATAGCCGACCGTCCATGCTGTTGAAGTGGCCAAGCTCGTGAGCGACTACCCCCGGAAGGTAGCGACTGTCGAACAGCTCGCGGTAGACATACATCGTCCGCCCGGAGATAGCCGCGTTCAGACCCTCGGTGTCCACGGCGAAGATATGCTGCGGGAAGGGTACCCCGCTGGAATGGACGTGGGCGAGGGCCGCATCCATGTGTTCACGCTCGGTCTCGCTCAGCGGGCGGGCCTTCAGTCTACGGCGCACCAGGATGTGCCCGCTCGGAATGCCGCTCACCACCAGCAGTGAGTAGATGATCGGCCCGAGTCCGGCGACCGTCCCCACCACAATGCCTGTCGTCCATCCGGCGTACAAGCTCACCAACCCGCTGATGATCCCGAAGCGCACGACGACGCTAATTGATTCGAGGATCAGGGTGAAGATGTAGAGGACGATCCCGGCCATTACGGCTCCTTCTGGGGATTGCAGATTTTAGATTGCAGATTGCAGATTGGGAGCTACTGTGCCCAATCTGCAATCTAAAATCTAAAATCTGCAATCTACAATCCAGATCCCCAGGCCATACCATTGATGCCTTGGCTAGAGTTGGGTAAAGAGAGAGGTTCGCCATCGGCGGGCATCCAGCGGAGATCCATTGGCTTGTTCGTTGGTACGACGCTGATCACGGCACCGGTGCCGTCAGGCGACCAGAGTACTTGGCCAAGACGGTCGCTTAAGGGGGCACCGAGGGCGACAGGCGCAGTCTGTGGCGTGATCAGGGAGGAGAGGACGAATGTCACCGGCCCGGAGCCGGGTGGGTCATGGTGGAGGAGGAAGAATCGCAGCGACCCATCCGACAATGCGACGGGGGCTCGTGATAGTACATCGGCGGCAGCCATCGCCGTTGTGGCACCGCTGGATGCATCTCCTCGCCAGATCGTCGGCCCCGAGTCTGGCCCGGCCAGGAAATAGACGGCCGTGCCATCGGGCGACCATGCGGCTTCGCCGCAGAAGGTCTTTGTGTTCAGCGGAATATTCAACCGCACGATGTCGCCGCCTGCTGCCGGTATTATCCCCAGGCTGCATCCGTCGTAGTAGATTGAGTAGATCTCGACGAGCAGGCGAGACCCGTCGGGCGAGAAGGCGAAGGGCCGGTAGCCATTAATCGTGGGCGACGGGTGGGCGACATTATCAACCGGGTCGTCGGCGCGCAGCAATTCTAGCGGCCCGCCTGCGGACGCGATGCGGTAGATTCCGCTGGGTTTGTCGGGCGGTTGGCGATTATTGAGTACGCGCAGATAGATCTGCTGGCCGTCCTTCGACCAGACCAGATTACTTAGCTCGTGGCCCTCGGCCTCGTAGAGGGTGCGCTTGTTCTCGCCACGTGGTTCCGTCCACACCAACCTATCGGCCTTGAGGTCGCCCACCACGTAGGCGATATTTCCCGCACGGGACACGGCAAAGGTTGCAATCGGCTCGACTCCCTGGATGTCAACCTTCTCGCTAGTGACGAGGTTGCGGCTTTTGCCATCGCGCTCGATCCGGGCGATCTGGCCGTAGTCGAGGACGTAGAGTGGCGCGGGTAGGATGCCACTGGGCGACGGTGTAATCGTAGGCACGATGGTGGGTGCGGGAGGGCCGATCGTCACACCCGCCGTAGGTGACGGGAGAGCGGTAACAGCGAGAGTAGGCACAGGTGTGGAGAGAGACACCGAGCGGGTGGGCTGGCCCGGAGTCGGCGTTGACCCGGCAGATGAGGCACAGCCAGACACGATGAGTAGCGTCAGAAGGAGCAGGAAGGCTTTATGCATAGAAATTCCCATTGCTACAGTTCTTGTTAGGCACTCTGGGCATTATAGCAATCCTCTTGGAGGCGCGAAGGGGAGTCAAGGCTTTAGCCGGCTAAAGCCTTGACTCCTCC
>JBAXMH010000217.1:0-7995 GCA_037134395.1 Chloroflexales bacterium | reverse complement strand
ATGTCAATAGCCGAGGCGTTTACGCCCACGGCACGGGCGTCTGCGGACTTTGCACTAGCCCTGCGTGGCGACAAACCCTACAATTCGGATCGGATTCGCTATGCTATACTGACGCAAAACATAAAACACAAAACCCGCTCTGCCTGGAAGCGAAAGCGGGCGTTGTGCCAGATTCTTCTGGACTGCACGGCGACATTCTACCATGCGTGGTATCCACGCGACCATCCCCCCGCCGTGCGGTTCGTAGCTGCCTGACAGCGCACTATGCCACAGTGGACGATCTGCCCCTGCACCTCACGTCGCCCGCCCGCGCCGGTGATCGCCTGCCGTCGATTTCCCGCTGATGGTGCGGTAATCCCTCCGCAGCGGGGGCGGCCATGAGCGCCTTTTCCTCAACCGCCCTGCCGCCCGCCAGCCCGCTGTTTCGTGGCCGTCAGGCCGAACTCGCCCGCCTAACACAAATCTGCCAGGGCGAAGTCACCGCCTACACGGTGATCTACGGGGGACACCAGAATGGCAAGACCAGCCTGTTGCTCCAGCTTGAGGCCGATCTGCGCACGACCGTAAGCGTCTGCCGGGTTGATTTTCAGCTCATCAAAGGAGCCGCGTCCGCGCCGTCGTTCGCCTTCCTGGCGGAGCGAATCGCGCAGGTGCTACCCCTGGCCCCCGACGCCCGCACCGTCACCGATGCACCGTCGCTCCTGACCTTCCTCACGCAAACCCTCAGTCGTGCGGACATTACCCGGCTGGTGCTGCTGCTCGATGAACTGGGGGCGCTGCCGCCCGCCACCCGTCAGGCGCTGGCCAACGCACTGCGCTCCTTCTTCCACACCCGACTGGTGCAGCCCGCCCTGGCCAAGCTCCAGATCATCTTCAGCGGCGGGATCGAGCTGTACGACCTCGTGGTGACGGAGGCATCCTCGCTGCATAACATCTGCGAGGAGATCTACCTTGAGGATCTGCGTGAGGACGAGGCGGTCGGGCTGATCGCGGATGGCCTGCAATCAGCAGGCGTCGTGCCTGATGACGCTGCTGACATCGGCCAACGGGTCTACGCGCAGGTGAGTGGACACCCCTACCTGACCCAGCGGATTGGTGGGCTACTTGCTGCCGATGCGTGGCGTGGCGTCGCTATCGGCCCGGAGGAGGTGGAACACGCGGTACGCCAGATCAGCGAGGGCGGCAACCCGCTGTTGCGCCAGATCCAGAACGACCTGCGCGAGCATCATCTGGAGGATGCCGCACGTCGCCTGCTGACGAAATCGCCGCGCTACACCCGTCTGAACGAGGATATGCTGCGGCTGGAACTGATTGGCCTGGCCAAGCGTGACGGCAACCGCTGGGCACCGCGCAACCCACTGCTTGCTGAGGTCTTCCGCGAGGTGCTGGAGATGTCCGTGCCTGCACAGACACCTACGCCAGCGCGGGACGAGTCTGCTCCGGCCACACCAGTTACCCCAACGGCCACGCAGCCTCCTCCGTCATCCGCCGCCAGTGTGACACCGATTCCCCCCGATCCCGACACCGCCACCGTGGGGGAATGGGCCATGCCCTGGCTCCCCACCCTGATCTACATCCCCGCTGGCCCCTTCCTGATGGGTAGCAGTGACGCTGACAAGCAGGCGGATGACAATGAGAAACCCCAACATACCCTGACCCTACCCGACTTCTGGATCGGCAAGACCCTCGTAACCAATGCCCAGTTCCGGCCCTTTGTCGAAGGCGATGGCTACCGCAATGAGTGCTACTGGACGCAGGCTGGCTGGCAGTGGTGTCAAGCAGAGAAGATCGTCACGCCGGAATATTGGGATAATGCGAGGTGGAATGGCAACGATTACCCGATGGTGGGGGTAAGCTGGTTCGAGGCGGTGGCCTACTGCCGCTGGCTGAGTGCGCAGACCGGCCACGAGTTCCGCCTGCCCAGCGAGGCCGAGTGGGAAAAGGCAGCGCGTGGCAGCGATGGGCGGATCTGGCCCTGGGGAAACACATGGGAGGACGGGCGCTGCAACAGCAAAGAAGCAAGCGTTGGCAGAACCACGCCCGTGAGCCAGTACCTAAACGGTGCCAGTCCCTATGGTGTGCTGGATATGGCAGGCAATGTATGGGAGTGGGTCGTGACCAAGTCGAAGAAACCCTACCCCTACCAGCTTGAGGATGAGTGGGCAGAGGCTTATCTGGAGGCTGATACCCGACGAAGGTCACGTGGTGGCTCATATGCGTCTGAGCGAAAAATCGTGCGCGAGGCGTACCGCTACGGCCTCTTCAACGCACGCAACCGGAACGGCGGTCGAGGGTTGCGGGTCTCCAGTCGTTCTCCTCTGCCCGGTATCAAGGCATCACAACGAGCGAAACCCCTGGTGCCAACGCCGCTGACACCTGCGCCCACTAACCCCGCACCCACGCCGCTAGTCACCCCAACGGTCACTCCTGCCGCAGAGGGAGAGGGGACGGGGGTGAGAGCAACCTCGTCCCCTTCGCCCGCCACAGTGGAGGTGCAGGCCATGCCCTGGCTCCCCACCCTGATCTACATCCCCGCTGGCCCCTTCCTGATGGGCAGCAGTGACGCCGATACATTGGCTAAAAATGAGGAGAAGCTCCAACATACCCTGACCTTACCCGACTACTGGATTGCCAAGATGCCCGTGACCCACGCCCAGTTCCAGCCCTTTGTGGAAGGTGATGGCTACCGCAATCAGCACTACTGGACGGAGATTGGCTGGCAGTGGTGCCAACAGGAGAAGATTGTCACACCGAGATATTGGGATAAAGAGCAGTGGAACGGAGCGGACTACCCGGTGGTCGGCGTAAGCTGGTTCGAGGCGGTGGCCTACTGCCGCTGGCTGAGTGCGCAAACCGGCCACGAGTTTCGCCTACCCAGCGAGGCCGAGTGGGAGAAGGCCGCCCGTGGGCCGGATGGGCGGATTTGGCCCTGGGGCACGACCTGGGAGGCGGGTTGTTGTAACAGCAAAGAAGCAGGCATTAGCAAAACCACGCCGGTGGGCCAGTACCTAAACGGTGCCAGTCCCTACGGGGTACTCGATATGGCGGGTAATGTGTGCGAGTGGTGTGCGACGAAGCACGGCAAAAGCTACCCTTATCAGATTGAGGATGAGTGGGCAGAGGCTTATCTGGAGGGGGATATAGTAAGGAAAATACGTGGTGGAGGTTACGGAAGCAACCAGAAAACCGTGCGCGGGGCGTTCCGCTTCAGCAACAACAACGCACGCTACCGCGTCATCAATCAAGGGTTGCGGGTCGCTAGTCGTTCTCCTCTGCCCGGTTCTGATTCCTGAATCCGGTGGCGGGGCGGCGCACGGTGAGAACCGTGCGCCGTCCTGGCTAAAGTGAGTAGTACATAACAGTGGCCTATCGGTTATCAGTTATCAGTTATCGGCGATGATGCACAATCCCTTCACCCAAACCGGCGCACTGGCCCAGCACGACCCGCTTTTCCGGGGGAGGGCTGCCGAGCTATCCCAGCTTGAGCGGGCCTGCCTCACTGATCACAAATCGTTCCTGCTCGTCTACGGCGGGCGACAGAACGGCAAGACCAGCCTGCTGCTGCGGCTGGAATCCCGCCTGCGCGAGCGGCTGCCGGAGCGCGTGCGGGTCTGCCGAGTAGACTTTCAGGACATCCCGCGTGTCACCACCGACGCCGCGTTTCAGCACCTGATTGCCGAGTTGCGACGCACCCTGCCGCACCTGCCGCCCGCTCCGCCGTCCGTTGGCATCCCCGAGCTACGCGGATTTTTGGAGCAGGCGTTGGCGGGAAACGAGGTGCAGCGCCTCGTGCTGCTGCTCGATGAACTCGCTCGCTTGCCCGAGACCACCCGCGAGGATCTGGCCCACGTCATCCGCGCCCTGCACACGCATCGGCTGGTGAGTCCGGCCTTGGCCAAGACTCAGTTCGTGCTGGCGGGCGGGCTGGAGCTGTACGACCTCGCGATTGTGCAGGCGTCCACCCTGCGCAACGTCTGTGAGATTGTGCGGCTGGGCGACCTGAGCGAGTCCGACGCCGTTGCCCTGATCGGCGTTGGCCTCACGCGGGTCGGCGTGACAGAAGCGCGTGCCACCGACCTGGGGCGGGCGGTCTATGCACGGGTGCGCGGCCACCCCTACCTGACTCAGTGCATTGGCGGGCTGCTGGCCGAGCGTCACCTGCGGGGCGATCCGCTCGACGATGCGCTGGTCGAGGTATTGTGCTGGGCGCTGCTGGATGGGGAGGACGCCCTGCTGGAGCATCTGCGCCGTAGCATTGGCGATCTCCACCTCACAGGCGCGGCGCGGCGGCTACTCACCGCCAGCCAGCGCACCACCACCACCGACGACGACATCGCCCGCCTGGAGTTGCTTGGGCTGGCGCGGCGCGACGGGCGTTCCTGGGCACCGCGCAGCCCGCTCTTAGCCGTGGCTCTGGCCGAGTGGTTGCATTTCGGCATGCCCGAGTCCGACCGCATGACCGACGCGGCGCAGGCGGTGCGGCAGGCGGCTATCGCCCACCACCTGGGCGATCTGCGCATGGAGCAGACTGCCGCCGCCAGCCACGCCGAACGTGCGGCCACGCCCGCCGAGCAAATGCGCCTCCAGCGCCACGCCAACGAGATTGCTGGCGAGATGAGCCGGATCGCGGGAGCGCAGCCAGTCGGGACTCCGGCTCCTGCGACAACGGATGCGATTATTACGGCAAAGAAGCGCCGCCTCGAAGTCCTCGAACTCACGGCGGCACGCTATGGGATCGACTGTCCGGCCCACATCACCATCGAGATCGAAGATCTGCGCCATGAGCTTGCACAGTTCGCACACGGGAGCGCGACCACGCCCCCCACGCCTACATCCCCGGCAACCGTGACTGTGATGCCAACCTCCCAACCCTCAGCCCTCCCACCCTGGCTCCCCACTCTCATCCTCATCCCCGCTGGCCCCTTCCTGATGGGCAGCAGCGATAACGACACACCAGCTAATGGTAACGATAAGCCGCAACATACCCTGTTTCTGCCCGACTACTGGATCGGCAAGACTCCCGTGACGAATGCCCAGTTCCGGCCCTTCGTTGAGGGCAATGGCTACCGAGATGAGCGCTACTGGACAAAGATTGGCTGGCAGTGGTGCCAAGAAGCGAAGATCATTAAGCCAGAGTACTGGGATGACAAAAAATGGAATGGTGACGCATATCCGGTGGTGGGAGTGAGCTGGTTCGAGGCAGTGGCCTACTGCCGCTGGCTGAGTTTGCAAACCAGCCACGAGTTTCGCCTGCCCAGCGAGGCCGAGTGGGAGAAGGCGGCGCGTGGCACCGACGGGCGGATCTACCCGTGGGGCAATACCTGGGATGCCGAGTGCTGCAATTCTGCAAAGGGATTTTTCTCTACACTTCAGCAATATATCATTAGTCAAACATCTCCAGTAATTCAATACCCTGGCGGTGCTAGTGTCTATGGTGTTCTTGATATGGCGGGGAATGCCTCCGAATGGATCACGACCAAATGGCTAAAACCCTACCCCTACCAAATGGAAGACGAGTGGAACACAGACTATCTGGAGGCTAATACACAGCGGGTACTCCGTGGCGGAACGTACTACTACGAGCAAAAAGATGTGCGCGGTGCATGTCGCTACCACAGCGATACGCGCAGCCGTGACGACGTGCGAGGGTTGCGGGTCGCCAGTCGTTCTCCTCTACCCGGTGCTGGTTCCTGAATCCGGTGGTGGGGCGGCGCACGGTGAAAACCCTCGTCGCCCTGGCTAACGTGAGTGGTACATAATGCTGACCTATCGGTTATCAGTTATCGGCTATCGGCGATGATGCACAATCCCTTCACCCGCAGCGGTGCGCTGCGACTCAACCACCCGCTCTTTCGCGGGCGGGCCGCCGAGCTTGACCGGCTGGAGCAGGCGTGCTTGGCCGACTTCGACTTCTTCCTGCTCGTCTACGGCGGGCGACAGAACGGCAAGACAACCGTGCTGCTGCGGCTGGAGGAGCGGCTGCTGTCGCGATTCGCCGAGGGGGTGCGGGTGTGCCGGGTGGACTTTCAGAGTCTCCCTCGCGCCGCCTCGCACGATGCCTATCGTTACCTCGCACGCAGCGTGGCGCGGGTATTGCCGCACGCACCGCAGAGTCCGGAGATGCCCGACGCGCCAGCCCTGGGGGATTTTCTGGACGCGGCGCTGGCGGGCCATGAAACACAGCGATTGGTGCTGCTCCTGGATGAACTCGGCACCCTGCCCGACGCCACCCGCGAGGATCTGGCCCATGTGCTGCGCGCCCTGCATACGCGCCGATTGGGTAGCCCCGCGCTGGCGAAAGCTCAGTTTGTCCTTGCCGGGGGGATCGAACTCTATAACCTCGCCGTGGTAGAGGCATCGGCGCTGCGCAACGTCTGCGAGATCGTGCGCCTGAGCGACCTGAGCAAGTCCGACGCGGTGGCCCTGATCGCGGACGGCCTCACGTTGGTCGGTATGGACACAAAAAACGCAACCGCCGTCGGTCAGGCGATCTACGCCCGCGTGAGCGGACACCCCTATTTCACCCAGCGATTGGGCGAACTGCTGGCGACGCAGCACCTTGCGGGCAACCGCGTAGACGATGCGGTTGTCGAGGCGCTATCGTGGCAACTCTTGGAGCACAGCGACCCGCTGCTCGAACACCTGCGGCGCAGCATCGCCGATCTGAAATTGGATGACGCCGCACGCCGTCTGCTGAGTGGGAGCCAGCGCACGAGCCGCACCGACGCCGCGACGGAGCGGCTGGATTTGCTGGGCCTTGCGGAACGAACGGGACGCCACTGGGCACCGCGTAGCCCGCTCCTGGCCGTGGCCCTGGCCGAGTGGCTGCATGTCGGGATGCCCGAGACCGACCGCATGACCGACGCGGCGCAGGCGGTTCGGCACATCGCACTCGCTCGGTATCTCAGCGATCTGAAGCTGGAGCAGACCACCACCAGCAGCCACGCCGAACGCGCCACCACGCCCGCCGAGCAGATGCGTCTCCAGCGCCACGCCAACGAGATTGCCGACGAGATTGCTCGGATCGAGGCGGCGCAACAGGTTGCGCCAGCGGCAGCAGCGCCCACGGTGATACCAGTTTCCCAGATCTCAGCCCTCAGCCCTCAGCCCTCACCGCAGGTTGCGTCATCGGCATCAACGCCCCCGGTGATACCCGTCTCCCCACCCTCAGCCCTCAGCCCTCAGCCCTCAGCCCTCCCACCCTACCTCCCTACCCTCATCCACATCCCCGCTGGCCCCTTCCTGATGGGCAGCAGCGATGCAGACTCTTTGGCTTACGATGATGAGAAGCCCCAGCATACCCTGACCCTGCCCGACTATTGGATTGGCAAGACGCCGGTGACGAATCTCCAGTTCCGGCCCTTTGTCGAGGGTGATGGCTACCGCAATCAACAGTATTGGACGCAAGCTGGTTGGCTGTGGTGTCAGAAAGAGAAGATCGCCAAGCCAGACTATTGGGATAACGAGGAGTGGAATGGCGACGATTACCCGCTGGTGGGCGTAAGCTGGTTCGAGGCAGTGGCCTACTGCCGCTGGCTGACGGCTCAGACCAGCCACGAGTTCCGCCTGCCCAGCGAGGCCGAGTGGGAGAAGGCAGCGCGTGGCACCGACGGGCGGATCTGGCCCTGGGGCAATACCTGGGAGGCGGGTTGTTGTAACAGCAAAGAAGCAGGCATTGGCAAAACCACGCCGGTGAGCCAATATCCCAACGGGGCCAGCCCCTACGGGGTACTCGATATGGCGGGCAATGTGTGGGAGTGGGTGGCGACGAAGTGGCAAAAGCCATACCCCTATCAGGTCGAGGATGAGTGGACGAACGCCTATTTGGAGGACGGTGATAGCTATAGAGTGTGGCGGGGAGGATCGTACTACAACGAGCAACAATACGTGCGCGGGGCGTGCCGCGACAGCTTCAACATCGCGCGCGACCGCTACATCTTTAGGGGGTTGCGGGTCGCCAGTCGTTCTCCAATGCCCGGTTCTGTGTCCTGAATC
>JBAXMH010000216.1:0-8056 GCA_037134395.1 Chloroflexales bacterium | reverse complement strand
ATCACGCGGTGGAACTTCAGCCCGTTGTAGAAGCCCTGGCTGGTCAGGAAGACGAAGTTATTCACCGTCAAAGGGGCGTGCTGGGGGTAGAGCTCCAGCTCGATAGTGCCTTTGTCGGCAGTAGTAATCGTAACCTTGTAAGTCTTGGTCGTGTCAATTGTCAGCGCCGGTGGGCTGCTCCACTGATGTGCCACGTGTCTCTGCTACTTTCTACGTCCCCAAAGGTACGTGTAAGAAATCCTTGCTTCATCCTCACATGTCGGATGTATCACAAATATCGGCGGCATTATAGCATGCCTAACGGGCAGAGCCAGCCATTCCCCCCGCCAGCAGCCAGGACTGATGCAAAGTCCCCAATCCGCGCCCGTCCCTCACCCCCCAGCCCCCTCTCCCACACGGGGAGAGGGGGAGCCGGACGTATCCTGGTGCGGAATCTCCCCTCTCCCCCGGTGGGAGAGGGGCAGGGGGTGAGGGGGCCAAGGCTGACTTTTGCATCAGTCCCCCGCCAGCAGCGCGGCACCGAGCGCGGGGGCGTGTCGCAGCAGCCAGCCGTTTGCCGCCGTGCGCGTGCCCATAATCGCGTAGCTTACCCTGCTTGCCGGGTCGTGCCAGGCAATGCAGCCCGAGGCTCCGGCATGGCCAAAGGACTCGGGCGCAGCATTCGGCGGACTCCAGTGGGGCTGCTTCGCGCCGTAGATGTCTGGGCCGAGACCCCACGCGCAATCTGCGTACCACAGCGGTGGGCCCGAACCTCCTGGCAGGCCGCTGGTCTGGCTGCGACGGGCATCAGCCACTATGTGGGCAGACACAAACCCCGCCGGGTATCCGGCGAAGGCTCGCACGAGGGAGAGAAACCCCGTTGCTGTCGTCACAAGCCCCGCCCAGGGCAGGGCCAGCGAGCGGTAGAAGGCTGAGGTGAAGGGCGCAAGCTCCGGCGGATTGGTGCCGCGCACATCGGCGAGCAGGGCCGGGGCGCGGGGTGGTTCCACACCAAGGTAGCCCTCGATATGTAGCGGGTCGAGGACGAGATCCTGGAGCGCCGCTGCAAAGGACGTGCTGCAGATCCGCTCGATCAGCACGGCAGCGAGGCCGTAGCCGTGGTTGCCATACTGCACGAGGCTACCCGGCACAGCGACGGCTGGTTCCGCCACGCATGCGGCGGCCAGCATTGGCCAATCTAGGCCGGGGCGATAGGGCACTCGATCCGGGCGCACATCTATCGGCAGTCCGGCGCTGTGGCTCAGGATGCGGCGCAGAGTCACGCCAGGTTGAGCCGCCGCCGCATCGGGCAGATACTCGGCGAGTTCGCTATCGAGGGCGAGGGCACCCACATCGGCGAGGCGCAGGATGGCCAGGGCCGTCGCCAGCTTGGTGAGGGAAGCGCCAATAAACAGCGTGTCCGCGTTGAGCAAAACCCCGGCGGCATCCGCACCGATGGCGAGGGTCTGCGGGGAACCATCGCCCTGAGCCGCCGCCAGTACCATCCCACCCATACGTGCCGCGACAAGGCAGCGATCTGCCTCCGGGCGGTATATTTCGATCAACATATGCTCCTTATGCTGGGGCTGATGCAAAAGTCAGTACGCCCCCTCTTCCCCTGCCCCCTCTCCCACGAGGGGAGAGGGGGTATTCCGCACCAGAAAGCGATCTAGCTCCCCTCCCCCCGCGTGGGGGAGGGGTTGGGGGTGGGGGGCCATCGGCTATCGGCTATTACGACAGTTGTAACTATACTTCACAGAAAGGCTCCTGCCGATCACCCCCCCTAGCCCCCCCGCACGCGGGGGGGAACAATGCATTGATTCCCCCCCGCGTGCGGGGGGGCTAGGGGGGGTGATTCAAACTGCAACGGTAGTACAATCGGCCATCGGCCATCGGCCATCGGCCATCGGCTATCGGCTATCAGCAAAGCGCACGGAGGCGGTCATATTCCAGCGCAGCCGAGGATCTTGCTGGGTAAGCCGGATGCTCACGGCGTAGGTGATGTCGCCCTGCTTGCTCTCGCCAAGCGTGCGGATGCGGGTAACACTGCCGTTCAGTTCAAGATCGGGGAGAGCGTCAAGGGTTACGGTAACAGTGCCACCCACATGGACACGTGCAATATTCTGCTCGGTTAGGTCGGTGGTTTCAACCTGCCAGACGCTCAGGTCGGCTAGGTCAACCGCCGGTGCGCCCACGGTGAGGTACTCACCAAGCCGAGGGATGATCGCGGCGATAGTACCGGCGAAAGGGGCGCGCAGTTCGGTTTCGGCGAGGGATGTTTTGGCGAGGACGAGGGCCGCTTCGGCGCGACTCACCTGGGCACTAGCTACTGCCAGGGCGCCGGGGGTGGCCCCGGCACGCACCTGAGCCAGATTTGCCTCGGCCTGAGCCACCAGCGCCTGGGCAACTTCCAGGGTACCGCTGCGCTGGTCGCCGCGTAACTTCTCCAGGCTGGCCTGACTCACAGCCACCTGGGCACGCGCCGCCGAGATCTGGTCAGGGCTAGCCGGTGCCTGGAGCTTATCGAGTCGGGCCTGGGCATCGCGCACCAAGGCGTCAGCGGCGGCCACACCCGACAGTTCGGCGTCCTGGGCCTGGGCCAGCGCCTGCTCAGCCTGAGCCAGCGCCTGTTCCGCATTCTGGACAGCACGTAGGGCGGCGGACTCTTGATCCTTCTGGGTCTGCGGCAGATCTCCCGGCTGCCGTTCTAGCGTGCGGTTCTCCCAGTAGATGCGGCTGTAGTCGGTCTGGCGGTCGCGCAGAGTATTGGCGACCTGCGCGATCTGCGATTGGGCCTGCATCTTGGCGAACGAAAGGCTATCGCGCTGGGTCTGGGCAGCGGCCTGCGCCTGAGCAAGCTGAGCCTGCAACTGGCGCAGATCGGCGGCGTCGGGGCCAGATTGCAGGCGGGCCTGAGCGGCGCGGGCCTGAGCGAGTTGGGCCTGGGCGGCGGCAAGATCGCTCGCCGTCACGCCGCCCTGGGTCTGACGCAACTGGGCGCGGGCCTGGGCCACACTCGCCTCGGCGGCGGCGATCTGTTCCGGTGTGGCACCCGCACGCAACTGCTCAACGCTGGACTGAGCGGCCTGGAGATCGGCCTGGGCCTGGGCAACGAGCGCCGCAGCGCGGGATTGCTCCAGCCGCAGCAGCGGCTGCCCGGCCTGGACAGAGTCGCCCTCAGCGACCAGCACCTCGGCAACTACGCCGCCAATCGGCACGCTCAGGGATGCGCTCAGGGCCGGTATCACCCGGCCCTCGGCCTTCAGCGACCCGCCCACCGCTGGCAGGACGGTCGGCCCAACCGGAGATACCGGCGTGGGCGTAGCGATGGGCGTACCCGCGCACCCGGCGACGAGGATCGTCAGGGCGATGATTGTTGGGATGTTACGCATACGCCTTCTGGGGCGCAGCCCCAGACCTCTCGCGAGTACCCCGTCACCCTGAGCGAAGCGAAGGGTCTGACACGAGGCCGGGATAGATGCTTCGCTGCGCTCAGCATGACACGCACGGTATCTTGCCGGATTTGATATTACGCCCGTGAAACCCCCAACGTCACCGTCCCTGCGTCAATCTCCACCGTCTCCACGTGCGCGCCCGCTGGTGCATCACCCATCACCAGACTGTCGGCGAGGGTCTCATCGCACAGGTAGTCGCCCCAGGCGGCGAGGGTCTGGGCCAGCAGATCGGCGGTAGCGGCATCCCCGGCAGACAGAGTTAAGGCGATCCGGTCGGAGATTGCCAGCCCGGCCTGCTTGCGCGCATCCTGCACGCCACGCACGAGATCGCGGACAACACCCTCTCGGCGCAACTCGGCGGTCACGCTCGTGTTAAGGGCCACCAGCATACCATTGCTATCAGCTACGGCATAGCCCTCGGGGGCGCTGCTCTCCACCAGCAACTCCTCGGGCAGCAACTCCAACTCCTGGCCGTCCACCGTCAAGCGCACTGGCTGGCCTGCCTCTAGCGCATGGGCCACGGCACGGGCATCTGCGCCTGCCAGAGCTTTAAGGGCGACGGTGAGGGCTGGCACCTGCTTGCCGTACTTCTTGCCCACCAGACGTAGATTGGGCTTGAAGCGGTACTCGACGATGTCCGATCCGGCATCCAGGTAGCGTACCGCCTTCACATTCAGCTCATCGCGCAACTCGGCCTCGAAGCGGCGCAGACCCTCGGCGGCGGCGGGCGTACTGGCCCGCAGCCACAGCTCACTCAGCGGCTGGCGCACCTTCAGGCCCGCCGTCTTGCGCGCCGCCCGCCCCAGCGATACCGCGCCTAGCAGCGCCTCGGTATCGGCCACGAGTTGGTCGTCCAGCAGCGCCGTGTCCACCAGGGGCCAGGACGCGAGATGAACGCTCTCGGGGATTGTAGATTTTTGATTTTTGATTTTTGATTGAGCTTCATCCTCTGCAATCTGCAATCTCAAATCTGCAATCTGCAATCCTGCCAGGTTACGGTACAGTTCCTCAGCCAAATATGGCGCGAAGGGCGCAACCAGTTTCGCTACGGTGAGCAGGCAGGTGTAGAGCGTATGATAGGCCGCCTGCTTATCGGCGTCGGCCCCGCTCTTCCAGAAACGCCGCCGGTTGCGCCGCACATACCAGTTCGAGAGTTCGTCTACAAAAACCTCGATTGCCCGCGCTGCCGGGAAGACGTCGTACGCCTCCAGGTTCGCCGTGACATCACGCACCAGCCCGTTCAGCCGGGCCAGCGCCCATTGGTCAATGGGCTGAAGAGACGGAGCAAGCTCCGTCTCTTCAGCCGCTGCGGGAGTCCACCTGTCCAGATTCGCGTAGGTAACGAAGAAGCTGTAGGTATTCCAGAGCGTCAGCATAAACTTGCGCAGGCTCTCGTTTACCAGCGCCCCGCTGAAACGGCGCGGGTTGCCGGGCGGGGCGGCAGTGAACAGGTACCAGCGCAGGGCGTCCACGCCGTACTGCGCGATCACGTCGGCGGGCATAACGATGTTGCCCTTGCTCTTGCTCATCTTCTGACCATGCTCGTCCAGGATGTGGCCCAGGCAGATCACATTATGGAAAGCGGGCCGATCAAAGAGCAGGGTGCTGATGGCGTGCAAGGTGTAGAACCAGCCACGGGTCTGATCCACCGCCTCGCAGATATAGTCTGCGGGATGAGCGGACTCGAAGATTTCCTTGTTCTCAAACGGATAATGCCACTGGGCCACGGGCATCGAGCCGCTGTCGTACCAGCAATCGGCCACATCCGGGATGCGGCGCATGGTGCCGTGCTGCGGGTCTTCCCAGGTCAGTTCATCTACATAGGGCCGATGCAGATCGAGATCCTGGAGAGAACGCCCGACCTTCTGCTCCAGCTCGGCCAGCGAACCGATACACTCGGCATGAGTGCCGTCGGCGCTCAGCCAAATGGGCAGGGGCGTGCCCCAGTAGCGCTCGCGGCTGATCGCCCAGTCAATATTGTTCTCCAGCCAGTTACCGAAACGCCCGTCGCGGATATGCTCGGGCACCCAGTGGATCTGCTGATTATTGGCCACCAGATCGGCCTTAAACGCCGTGGTGCGGATATACCACGAGCGTTTGGCGTAGAAGAGCAGCGGTGTCCCGCAGCGCCAGCAAAACGGGTAATAGTGGCGCACTCGCCCGCTCTTGAGGAGCAGCCCGCGCTCCTTCAGGTTGCGGGTGATGTCCGGATCCGCCTCCTTAAAAAACTTCCCGGCAAAGCCCAACTCGGCGAACTCGGGCATCACCTTGCCGTTCAGATCAACCGAGAAAAGTGTGGGTAGCCCGTGCTTGCGGCCCACCTCCAGGTCGCCGTAGGCCGGGGCGATGTGGACAATGCCGGTGCCGTCGTCCATGGTCACGATCTCGTCGGCAATGACGCGGTACGTAGTGATTATGTCAACCACATCACCAGGGCCGGGCACGCCGGTGAAGAGGTTCTCGTAACGCAGGCCCACCAGATCGTTACCCTTGAGCGTGCGCAGCAGCGTGTAGCCCTCACCGAGCGCCTTCGGCAGCAGAACCTCGGCCATGATCAGCCGTTCGCCGTTATGCTCCACTACGGCGTAGGTCGCATCGTGCTTGACCGCCAGGGCCACGTTGGCCGGCAGCGTCCAGGGCGTGGTTGTCCAGGCCACCAGGAAGGCACCGCGCAAGGACTCGGCCAATTCCGTTGCCTGTGTACCCGCACCCGGCGCGGTTGCCCCGCTCACCCGAAACTTGATAAAAACACTCGGGTCGTCCACATCGTCGCGGGCACCCTGCGAGACCTCGTGGTCGCTCAGGCCGGTCCCGCAGCGCGGGCAATGCATCGTCACCTTATAGTCGCGGAAGAGCAGATCGCGCTCCCAGAGCTGGCGAAAGATCCACCAGAGCGACTCGATATACTTGTTATCGTAGGTGTAGTAGCCGTCGGCGCTGACCCAATAGGCAATGCGCTTGGTGAAGGACTGCCACTCCTGAATATACTCCCAGACATTCTCCCGGCAGCGGGCGTTAAACTCGGCAATGCCGTACTTCTCGATGTCGGGCTTGCCGCTGAAGCCAAGCTGCTTCTCGACCTCGATCTCCACCGGCAGACCGTGGGTATCCCAGCCCTCGCGACGACCGATGATCTTATAGCCCTGCAAGGCCCGATAGCGACAGATGATGTCCTTAAACGTCCTGCTGATCACGTGGTGCAGTCCGGGCCGACCGTTGGCCGTGGGCGGCCCCTCGTAAAAGACAAAGGGCTTGCTGCCCGAGGCCAGCGACTTCTCGACGATCTGGTTGGCTTCCCACCAGGCGAGGATCTGCTCTTCAAGCTCCGGGAACGAGACATTCGTCTCGACAGGTTTAAACATGCGCTATGCCTTTCGCACAGACGGCCCGGCGGGCCGTCTCTACAAGAATACAAAAAAACCCCGCCCCGCTGTCGGCGGCCAACAGGCCACACAGACAGGGGACGAGGCGACATGTGCCCCGTGGTACCACCCCAGTTCAGGTTTTAGATTTGCGATTTGCGATTTTGGAACACCATCCAAAATCTAAAAACCAAAATCCAAAATAACTGCACTCAGCGCTTTGTGTTGATAACGGAGTACAACTCCGGGCGCGGCTACTATCGTGTTGATTTCGCCTGCCGGCTCGGGGGTGATCTTCACTGTGCGCTCTACAGCCCGGCTTCCACCGTCCCGGACTCGCTGGTATGAGGGTGGGCGCAGCTACTCTCCCCGTCATCGCCATTGGTTTGGGAAGTATAGCAATCCTGTGCAGAGCCGTCAAGCAGCGAGGATCTGCCCACAGGACGTGAGCAAAGTCCTCAGATTACCGCTCGACCCCCACCCCCAGCCCCTCCCCCACGCGGGGGGAGGGGAGCCAAACCGCTTTCTGGTGCGGAATACCCCCTCTCCCCTGGTGGGAGAGGGGGCAGGGGGAGAGGGGGCGGGCCGACTTTGCTCATGCTCTGAGGATCCTCCACTATGTTATACTGGTTCCACCCGCTCACCTCACTCTATACCGAGGGCGTATGCATCTGATCAAAAAGTACGCCAACCGCAAGCTCTACCACACCAACCAGAAGCAATACATTACCCTGGATGGTATTGCACGATTGGTGCAGGACGGCGAGGCGATCAAGATACTTGATAATGAGACCGGCGACGACATTACGTCAAGTATCTTGGCCCAGGTTGTCCTCCAAGTCCGTGGTCGTAGTGCCCCGCAACTCCCCACCACGCTGCTCACTGGCATGATCCAGTTTGGTGGCGATACCTTGGCGAACCTGCGCCGTACGCTCTTCGACTCGCTCGGTGGTATTTATTTGATTGAAAATGAAATTGGTCGTCGTATTGATGTTCTGATCAGTGGGGGCAAGATCAGCGCTGAAGAGGCCGTCTACTGGCGACGATTGCTGCTCAGCGACGAATTTGCCGAGAGCGCGAAGACTCACATGGCGGATCAGAACATTGATATGCCCAGCCGCAACGATGTCGTCCGGCTGAACTCGCAGGTTGATGCGCTAGCCTCGATTGTCGAGCAGATTCTCACAAAACAGTGACGGTGTGAATATAGCCGATAGCCGATAGCCGATAGCCGATAGCCGATAGCCGATAGCCGATAGC